>JALQUF010000046.1 GCA_023263855.1 Yoonia sp.
CAGGGGCAATGCCTGCGGCGGTCATCGCGTCATCAATGGCGTCGCTGACGAACATTTCGCCGACATAGGGCCATAGCAGATTAAGCGCGTCTTGCATCCGTTTGTGGCTTTCAGAGGTGCCGTCGCCCAAACCGATGACCGTCTCACCGGAACGCTCAACATGGTATTGCACTTCTTTGACAGCCTTCGCCGCAATCGCCGCAATCTGTTCATGCGATGACTTGCTCAACTCTTGGAGCATCACCAAATGCCAGGCATCGAAAAGGAACTGACGCATCATGGTCTGGCCGAAATCGCCGTTCGGCTGTTCGACCAGCAGGACGTTGCGGAAATCCCAGACGTCACGAAGCATTGCCAGATCGTCAGCCGTGCGCCCCTTGCCTTCGACTTCGCCAGCAAGGCCAAGCCACATCTGCGTCTGACCGATCAGGTCAAGTGCCGTGTTGGCCAGCGCGATATCCTCTTCCAAGACGGGCGCATGGCCGCACCATTCGCTGACGCGGTGGCCCAGAACCAAGGTGTTGTCGCCCATGCGGCAAAGGAACTCGAAAAGCTGTTTTTGTGTGACATCAGCCATTACATCGCCCCCACTTCCTCGGGGATGTTAAAGAATGTCGGGTGGCGATAGACTTTGCTCTCCGACGGCTCGTACAACGGACCCTTTTCCGACGGGGAAGAGGCAGCGATATGACGGGCCTCGACAACCCAGATGCTGACGCCTTCGTTGCGGCGGGTATACACATCGCGGGCGTTCTTGATGGCCATCTCTTCGTCCGGCGCATGAAGGCTGCCGACGTGGCGGTGGCTCATGCCGTGCTGGCCGCGAATGAAAACTTCCCACAGCGGCCATTCATGGCGCTTTGGCTTGGTTTCTGTTTCAGGAATATCGGGATAGGCGGAATTTGGAGAGCTCATTCTGCTGCTACCTTTCGTGCATTGCGTTTCTCGGCGTGCGCCAGCAGGCCGTCACGCACCCATTTGCCTTCGTCCCACGCCTTGTTGCGGGCGGCGAGGCGCTCTGTGTTGCAAGGACCGTTGCCTTTGATCACTTCAAAGAATTCGTCCCAATCGGGCTCGGCAAAGTCGTAGCCGCCCTTTTCTTCGTTCCATGTCAAGGTTTCGTCCGGCACTGTCAGGCCTAGGTATTCTGCCTGCGGTACGGTCTGGTCGACGAACTTCTGACGCAGCTCATCGTTGGTGTTCATCTTGATCTTCCATGCCATCGACTGCGCCGAGTGGACCGAGTCCTTATCGGACGGGCCAAACATCATCAGCGATGGATACCAGAACCGGTTCAGCGCGTTTTGGGCCATCGCCTTTTGCTCGGGCGTGCCTTGGGCCATTTTCATCATGATGTCATAGCCCTGACGCTGGTGGAATGATTCCTCTTTGCAAACGCGGATCATCGCGCGCGAATAGGGGCCAAATGACGTGCGCTGCAACGGCACCTGATTCATGATAGCGGCCCCGTCAACAAGCCAGCCCACTGCGCCCATGTCAGCCCAAGTCAGCGTGGGATAGTTGAAGATGGACGAATATTTCATGCGCCCATCCAGCAGCATTTCCGTCATCTCGTCGCGCGTCACGCCCAGCGTTTCTGCCGCGCAATAAAGATACAGACCGTGGCCTGCCTCGTCTTGCACTTTGGCAAGCAGGATCGCTTTACGCTCAAGTGTGGGTGCGCGGGTAATCCAGTTGCCTTCAGGCAATTGCCCCACGATTTCAGAATGCGCGTGCTGGCCGATCTGGCGGATCAGCGTTTTACGATAGCCTGCCGGCATCCAGTCTTTGGGTTCGATTTTCTCACCCGCATCAATGCGCGCCTGAAAGGCCACTGCCTCTGCGCTGTCATCTGCGGTTTCGGATTTTACCATTTGTGCATACATATTTTCTTCTCCCGGTTCAGACGCGTTCAATAATCATTGCGGTGCCTTGTCCGACACCAACGCACATCGTGCAAAGCGCATAGCGCCCGCCAGTGCGTTTGAGATGGTGCGCCGCTGTCAACACAAGCCGCGCACCTGACATGCCAAGCGGGTGGCCCATCGCAATAGCCCCACCGTGTGGGTTAACTCTTGGGTCGTCATCGGCCACACCAAGCTGGCGCAAGGTGGCAAGCCCCTGCGAGGCAAACGCCTCGTTCAATTCGATCACATCCATCTGATCAACCGTCAGCCCTGCACGTTTGAGCACTTTTTCGCTTGCTGGCGCTGGGCCGATGCCCATGATGCGTGGTGCAACACCCGCCGACGACATGCCGACGACCCGTGCCATCGGGGTCAACCCATGCGCCTTGGCGGCGGCTTCGGATGCGATCAACAGCGCCGCAGCACCATCGTTCACGCCGCTGGCGTTGCCCGCTGTGACCGACAGGTCAGGGCCGTTGACGCCCCGCAGTTTGCCAAGCTTTGCCACATCCGTCCCGGGGCGGGGATGTTCATCTGTGTCAACGATCACAGGATCGCCCTTGCGCTGCGGTACAGCGACGGGAACGATCTCATCTTTGAAAATACCAGCTTCATTGGCAGCAGCCCAAAGCGCTTGTGACCGTGCGGCAAAGGCATCCTGATCTGCGCGGCTGACATCATAGTCAGCGGCCACATTGTCGGCTGTTTGCGGCATGGAATCGACGCCGTATTTGTCTTTCATCTTCGGGTTTACAAAGCGCCAGCCGATCGTGGTGTCGTAGACTGCATTGGCGCGGGTAAAGGCTGTTTCGGCCTTGGGCATCACAAAGGGTGCGCGGCTCATGCTTTCGACGCCACCGGCAATGGTCAGATCATAATCGCCCGCCTTGATCCCGCGTGCTGCAAACCCGATGGCATCCATACCACTGGCGCAAAGCCGGTTCACCGTGGTGCCGGGCACATCTGTGGGAAGCCCCGCCAGCAAGGCGGCCATACGAGCCACGTTGCGGTTATCTTCACCGGCTTGGTTGGCTGCGCCATAAATCACTTCGTCAACGGCGGACCAATCAACATCGGGGTAACGCGCGATCAGTGCCGCAATCGGCAGCGCCGCAAGATCATCGGCGCGGATCGTCGACAGCGCCCCACCGTAGCGTCCAATTGGCGTGCGAATCCCATCGCAAATCAAAGCATCCACCGGTGCATCCTCCCTATAGTTAATCGACCGCATGGTCGGTGTATGTCGATTAGCAGATTCGAGCAAGTATAAAGTTACAGAATATGAAATTTACCTAAATTGTGTAACAGGTCCGGAAAGGCATCGTTCGCCCAAGTCTAATGCGGCCTTCCGTCACAGTCATTGTTTGCGGATCAGGCATTCATACCTGTGCAATGTAGCAAAGAAAGGAATGTCCAATGAAATGTCCCATTGATGGTGCCACACTCGTCATCTCTGATCGGAGTGGTGTTGAAATTGATTACTGCCCCGAATGCCGGGGTGTGTGGTTGGACCGGGGTGAATTGGACAAAATTATCGAACGCTCTGCCGGGGCCGGTGGTGGCCATGACCGCGCACCCGAGCGCCGCGATGACCGCTATCAGGAACGCCCGCGCAAAAAGCGTGAAAGCTTCCTGAGCGAGCTTTTCGACTTTTAGGGGTGTCATCAGGCCCTGACAGCGGTAGACCAACGGCATCATTGCTACGAGGTCCGCCATGCAGGTCGTCACCCTGATCACAACACCAACAGAACGCAATCTGGATGCAGCGCTGGTCGATAACCTGCGCAATGCATGGGGCGGGGGCGACGCAAATTGGCTGGCGGTTGACGAGGCCGCTGAATTTGACGTGCCGACCGTACCCGATAATCAATGGGACGTCTGGGCCGATCTGCAAAACGCGTGCGTTGATCTGGTGGTTCAACCGCTTGAAGGGCGCCGCAAAAAGATGCTGCTGGCCGATATGGACAGCACGATGATCCGTCAGGAATGCATTGATGAGCTGGCCGCCGAAGCCGGTGTCGGGGCGCATGTGGCTGATATTACGGCGCGCGCCATGAACGGAGAACTCGATTTCGAGGCGGCCCTGATTGAAAGGGTCGGCCTTCTCAAAGGGCTGCCCGAGGCGATGATTGAACAGGTCTTGGATGAACGGATCAGCTACATGCCGGGCGGCTATGAACTGGTGAACACAATGAAGGCAAATGGGGCCTATGCGGCACTTGTGTCGGGTGGGTTCACCGCCTTTACCGCTCGCGTCGCTGCTGCGCTGGGCTTTGATGAAAGCCGGGCGAACACGCTGCTTGTCGCTGACGGACAGCTGACAGGCGATGTGGCCCGCCCTATTCTGGGCAAAGCCGCCAAAGTTGAAGCCTTAGAGACGATCACGCAGCAACGCAGCATCTCGGCTACCGATGTGCTTGCAGTGGGCGACGGCGCCAATGACCTCGGAATGTTGTCTTTGGCAGGCACCGGGGTGGCATTGCATGCTAAGCCGACCGTACAGGCACAATGCGACGTGCGCATCAATCACGGTGATCTGACGGCACTTTTGTTCCTGCAAGGCTATAGCCGCGATGATTTTGTCACCTGAAAGCAAATGATGCAGGCTTGCATTTTTCGCCTGCTGCACGGCACAAAGCGGCATGGATAAATCAAACAAACCCGCCACTATTGCCGCCCATGCCGCCGGTGCACTCGATCCGCAATCAGGTGGTGTCGTTCCGGCCTTGCAGCCCTCGACCACTTTTACGCGGGATGAAGACTACGCCCTGCACCGCCCCGACAACATCTATTCACGCGCGGATTCAGATAATCTGCGACAGGCCGAAGAGGTGTTGCGCCTTCTGGAAGGGGCCGAAGACACGATGCTGTTCCCATCCGGCATGGCCGCGATTGCAGCCGTATTTCGCACCCTGCCCAACGGCGGCACGGCGATTCTGCAATCAGGGATCTATTGGGGCACGACCGCCTGGGTACGTGACTTCTGCACCCGCCGCGCAATCACGTTGATCGAGGTCGCGGCGGATGACCTGCTGACAACCTGTCAAAGCCATAAGGCCGGTCTGGTGTTCATCGAAACCCCCTCAAACCCCTGGCTGAAAACCGTTGATATCCGCGCCATCGCCAATGCGACCACGGCCACCGTTGTTGTCGATGCAACCGCAGCTACGCCGATTTTGACGCGGGCATTGGATTTCGGTGCTGACATTGTGATGCATTCGGCCACCAAAGGCATCAACGGGCATTCTGATGTTTTGGCGGGCGTGCTTTCGACCCGCGCAAAGGATGTGCCAATCTGGGACATGATCCGCGCCGATCGCAAAATGGCAGGGGCCATTCTGGGGCCGTTCGAGGCATGGTTGCTGACGCGCGCCATGCGCACCCTGCCGTTGCGGGTTGAACGCATGTCGCAAAATGCGCTCGCCTTGGCCCAGCACTTGCTGGCCCATGATGCGGTGGAGAACGTGTTTTACCCCGGTCTGCCGTCGCATCCGGGCTATGAGATTGCCCAAAAGCAAATGACAGGCGGTTTCGGCAGCTTGCTTTCGGTCTTGGTCAAAGGTGACGGGGACGACGCGCTGCGCGTGGTGGGCAAACTACAACTGTTCCTGCGTGCGACATCCTTGGGCGGGGTCGAGAGCCTGGTGGAACATCGCTACACGATTGAACCGCACACCGGTATTCCGCAAAACCTGATCCGCGCTTCTGTCGGGATCGAGGATATCGGCGATCTGATCGCCGATTGGGATCAAGCACTGGCCTGAACAAAAAAGACCCGGGCACAAGGCCCGGGTAAGTCCAACAGGGAGGTGGAGATATAACCCGATCTCCTGCGGGAACTTGGGAACTCGGTAATCCTGAGAGGGAAGGCCCAAAATCACCGGTTTGGAGTACTACGCAACCAACCTATAGCCACCGGATTCGGTCACAAGAAGGCGGGCATTGGACGGATCTGGTTCTATTTTTTGGCGAAGACGGTAAATATGTGTCTCTAATGTGTGCGTGGTCACACCTGCATTATAGCCCCAAACCTCGTGCAACAGCACATCACGGGCCACCACACCTTCGGTCGCGCGGTACAGGAATTTGAGGATATTCGTCTCTTTTTCGGTCAGACGCACCTTCTTGTCATCCTCTGTCACCAGCAGCTTTTGGGCGGGTTTAAAGGTATATGGCCCAAGCTGGAAAACCGCATCTTCAGACTGTTCATGGGTGCGCAACTGACTCCGGATACGGGCCAGAAGAACGGGGAATTTGAAAGGCTTAGACACATAATCATTGGCGCCCGCGTCAAGACCCAGAATGGTATCGGCATCGCTGTCCTGAGCGGTCAGCATCAGGATGGGGCATTTAACACCTTGCTTGCGCATCAGGCGGCACAATTCGCGGCCATCGGTATCAGGCAAACCCACGTCGAGAATCATCAGATCATAAAGGCCTTCCTTGGCCTTGATCATCGCATTGGCCCCGTCGTCTGCCTCAAATACGTCAAAATCTTCGGTCATCAACAATTGCTCGCCCAGCGCCTCGCGCAGGTCGTCGTCGTCGTCCACCAGTAGAATCTTCTTGAGTTGTCCCATGACATCCTCCTTCGTTACAAAATCAGATTTGTGCTCTTGATACGTCCGGAACAACCAATCCCTTCACCGTTTCACACGGTCGTGTGATTTGTCGTGCAAATGTTTCACTTTGCGGCTTAAACGGCTATCTATTGAAACAAATGAAAGGGACAGGCGCGATGGGATTTGCACCCGACATTACAGAACGACTGGCCCGTGCCCGCGCAGATTTGCGGATGGGTGTTCCTGTCGTGTTGGACGGTGGGGCGTTGGTGTTGTCGGCAGAAACACTGGATGCCGTGCGCTTGGCCGATCTGCGGACTTTGGGCGGGCAAGCCGTGCTTGCAGTGACCGGACGGCGCGCCGAGACGCTTAAGGCGCGCGCCTATGATCAAGATATCGCGCGAATCATCCTGCCGCCCGATGCGTCGCTGCATTGGGTGCGCGCAGTTGCTGACCCGGCTGATGATCTGCGTGCGCCCATGAAAGGCCCCTTGCAAACCGCGCGCGAAGGGTCCGCTGAACTGCATCGCGCGGCCATCGCAATGGTCAAAGCGGCCCGCCTGTTGCCCGCTGCATTGGTATTGCCGCTGGATGATGCCGCCGGTTTTGCCGCGCAGAACAATCTGACGCTGGTGCCTGCGGATGCCGCTTTGGATACCGGTCTCAGCCCGCTTAACCCGATTATCTCCGCCCGCCTGCCTTTGGATGTGTCTGAAGCTGGGCGTTTGCACATCTTTCGCCCCGATGACGGCGCAGAAGAGCATTACGCCGTTGAGATCGGGCAACCGGATCGCAGTAAACCGGTGCTGTCACGGCTCCATTCGGCCTGTTTTACCGGCGATTTGCTGGGCTCTCTCAAATGCGACTGCGGCCCGCAACTGCGTGGTGCATTGGCGCAAATGGGGACCGAAGGGGCAGGGGTGCTCCTGTACCTTAATCAAGAGGGGCGCGGGATCGGGCTTGCCAATAAGATGCGGGCCTACTCTTTGCAGGATCAGGGGTTTGATACAGTCGAGGCAAACCACAGACTCGGCTTTGAGGATGACGAGCGCGACTTCCGGATTGGTGCCGAAATTCTCAAACGCATGGGGTTTAGCGCCGTCCGCTTGCTGACAAACAACCCCGCCAAAGTGGCGAAGATGGAACACTGCGGCATTACCGTGACCGAGCGTGTCCCGCTGAAGGTGGGTCACAACCCGCACAACCATGCCTATCTGGCGACGAAGGCCGCGAAATCAGGGCATCTGTTGTAAGGGCATCCGCACATCGAGCGGGTTACCTGATACTGTTTGCTGCATTGGTATCGGCGAAGACGTGCCGAAGGCAGGATGGGCTGAGGCTTCTGCTACATATTAGTGAAAAGAAATGTATTCATCCGCTCGTAGACACAAAAGCTCTTCGGAAGGATGAAGAATGAAACGCATTGTACTAGGTCTTGTCTTGGCATCACTGGCCGCTGCACCCGCCATCGCTGCACACAATAACCCATGGGCCGATGCCGATGACACGATCTTGGGAAAGAACCATGATGACTTCCAAGAGCGCAGCATCGACACGCCCGGCGAAGATGAAATGAACGGAGACATGACACTGAGCGCCAGCAGCAGAGCGGGTGGCGGATACGGTGGCGTGGGTCCTGCGGACGGGTCTGGCCATCAGGGCGGTCAGGATAGCTAGGGTGCCGTTTTCCCCTAAAAGAAGATAAAGCACCGCGCCTATACGAATGAGCACGGTGCTGACACTTGCGCGCTCCCCGGTTATCACCCTGCTATGAAACAAACCGATCTTGTCCTGACCCCGACCCACCTGCGCTTTCGGAACCGCCGCTTTCCCTGCACCATTGGGCGCGGCGGGCTGACCACGCGCAAGAAAGAAGGCGATGGCGCGACCCCGCGTGGGACACACCGTCTTGTCGGGATGCTCTACCGGCCAGACCGCATGGCGCGGCCCGCTGATTGGGCGCTCCCAATCGGGCCGTCGGACTTGTGGTCAGACGATCCGGGCCACGAAGACTATAACATGATGGTGCGCGCGCCTTATCCGCACAGCCACGAACGCCTGCGCCGTGCCGATCCGATGTATGATCTTGTCATCCTGACGGATTGGAACTGGCCCTACCCTGTCAAAGGCCGTGGATCCGCCATTTTTATCCATGCATGGCGCGGTTCCGGTCGGCCCACGGCGGGTTGCGTGGCGTTTCGCCCTGATCACCTGCGCTGGATCGCGGCCCGTATTCGTCATGAAACGCGCCTTGTTATCGCATAACCTCTGGCAATACGCTTTATCTTGGGCCACATCACGAAAGACGCCCAATGAAAGACCAAGGCCCAGTCATGACACCAGACGAAATTGCAGAGCTTCCTTATCGCCCCTGTGTTGGCATCATGCTGGCCAATCCGCGCGGGCATGTCTTTGTCGCCCAGCGCAAGGACCGCGACACAGACGCGTGGCAAATGCCGCAAGGCGGTGTGGACAAGGGTGAAAACTGCCGCGACGCCGCTTTGCGCGAACTTGAGGAAGAAACCAGCGTTGCGCCCAAACTCGTGACAATCGAAGCCGAAAGCGCAGGCCTGATCCGCTATGACCTGCCGCATGATCTGGTGCCGCACATCTGGAAAGGTCGGTATCGCGGCCAAGAACAGAAATGGTACCTGATGCGCTTTCACGGCACTGACAGCCAGATCGATCTGGAAACCGAGACACCGGAATTTACAGCGTGGCAATGGATGCCCACTGACCAACTGGTAGCAAGCATCGTCCCGTTCAAACGCGCGGTCTATGAGCAGGTTCTGGCGGAATTCGGACCAAAACTCTAAGGGTCAGGCGCAAATATTGTCCGCGCCCGACCCTTAAAGATGTGCGGACTATCGCAGCCTTTGCAGCAGCCCCAGTGATGGGTGCCCATCTGGTGGCAATCCAACGCTACGCTGATAGGCGCGGATCGCTGCCCGCGAATTTGGCCCGATCCGCCCGTCGACACCTCGGGTCGAATACCCCGCATCCGTCAGGCGCTGCTGTAATTCGCGCCGCTCTGCGCGCCGCAGACGACGTTCATCGGCCGGAAAGGCGGTTTGCAGCGGGCCAGCGCCGCGAATCCGGTCCGACAGATGGCCGACCCCGATGATATAGGCCTCGGCATTATTGTAGCGCCCGATCACATCGTAATTGCGGAACAAAAGAAATGCGGGGCCACCGGCCCCAGTCGGGGTGCTAAGCGTGGCATCGCCATAGTTTGGCACCGGCTGGCCATTGGTCCCGACAACACCGGCGCGCGCCCAATCGGCAGGGCTGCGCGTGACACTGCGACCGGTCTGGCCAAAATCAAACCCGCGGGGCAAGCGCACCTCGACACCCCAAGGCTGCCCTTTGCGCCATCCAAACCGCCGGAAATACGCCGCGGTAGATGCCAGTGCATCGCTTGGGTCATCTGACCAGATATCGCGGCGCCCGTCACCGGTGAAATCAACGGCATAAGCCTCATATGAGGTCGGGATAAACTGCGTGTGGCCCATGGCACCGGCCCATGATCCGGTCATATTGCGGGGGGCCACATCGCCATTTTGCAAGATGCCCAAGGCGGCAATCAACTGTTCTTCAAAGAACCGACCCCGCCGCCCGTCATATGCCAGCGTCGCAAGGGTCGAAATCAGCGGAGTGTCGCCCCTGCGCTGGCCATAGTTGCTTTCCATGCCCCAGACAGCGACGACGACATGGGGTTCCACATCAAACCGCGCCTCAATTTGCGCCAATACGTTCGCATAGCGACGGACCATCTCGCGCCCGTTGCTGACGCGCGTATCTGACACGGCAGTCGCCATATAGTCGGCCAAGGGGCGCACGAATTCGGCCTGATTGCGGTCGCGTTCAATGCTGTCGGGCAAATAGCGCACATCCGCAAAAGCGGCATTAAACGTGCGCTCAGTGATCCCAGCGGCGCGCGCTCGGCCCCGAAATCGAGCGATCCAGTTTTGAAAGCCCGATTCCTGCGCGGCTGCCATAGGTGCCAGGGAAAGGGTTGAAAGACTTGCTGCGATAAACTGCCTGCGGTGCATGATGCCTCCTGTTTTTGGGGCAGCCTAACGCAATCTGCGCCAGCTTAAAGTCACAGCTTTGTGCTGCACGCCTTTGCCGCAGTTAATTGCCTGCCGCATCACTTGCGTGTGCGTTTGACCTTGCGCGCCGTCTTTGCCGCTTTCTTACGCGCCGACCCTACTTTGCGGCGTGCAGGTTTCCCGCGCCCGCGTGATGGGCCGCGCGGTACAGTGCGGTCCTCCAGCGTCAAGAGCTCAACAATCAAACCACCGGTGACAGGGGCGGCCTCTGCCAGTTTGACCGTAACACGTTGCCCCAAGCCAATCAGCATGCCGGTATCGGACCCCATCAGGGTCTGGCTGTCGGCATCATAGTGGAAATACTCGCGCCCTAGCGTCCGGATCGGAATCATGGCATCTGCGCCGGTCTCGTCCAGCTTCACAAAGACGCCGAACTTGGCGATACCACTGATCCGCCCCGTCAATTCTGCCCCGATCCGGTCAGACAAAAAGGCAGCCAGATATCTGTCGGTCGTATCACGTTCAGCGACCATCGAACGCCGTTCTGTATCGCTGATCTGCTTGCCTGTTTCGGTCAGGTGTTCGACATCCCAATCACTGAGCCCGTCATTGCCCCATCCATGCGCCTTGATCAGAGCGCGGTGCACGATCAGGTCGGAATAGCGGCGGATCGGTGAGGTGAAATGCGCATAGGCGCGCAACGCCAGACCGAAATGCCCAAAGTTTTCGGGGAAATAATAGGCCTGCGTCATTGATCGCAGGGTCGCCATATTGATCAGCTCGTCGTTCTCGGTGCCTTCAGCGCCGGCAAGTAGCTTGTTCAGATGTGACGTTTTCAACACCTGCCCCTTGGCCAAAACCAGACCCGAAGCGGTGGCGACTTCGCGCAGTGCTTCCAGCTTTTCGGGGCTGGGCTCTTCATGGACGCGGAACAGCAGCGGGGATTTCTTGGCGACCAGGGTTTCGGCCGCCGCGACATTCGCCAACACCATGAACTCTTCAATCAGCCGGTGGGCATCCAGCCGTTCTTTGTATTGAACCGACGTCACCTTTCCTGCGTCACTCAGCACGATCTGGCGCTCTGGTAAATCCAGCTCCAGCGGCTGGCGCTGGGCGCGTGCCTTTATCAAGGCCGCAAAGGCATCATAAAGCGGCGTGATGATCTCATCCATCAACGGGGCCACTTTGTCGTTGGGCTGGCCATCAACGGCGGCTTGGACCTCTTCGTAGTTCAGCGAAGCGACTGATTTCATCAGCCCGCGATGGAACGCGTGGTCAATCTTGTTGCCCGCCATATCAATGCGCATGGCCACGGCCAGACAGGCGCGCTCAACCCCTTCGTGCAGCGAGCAAAGATCACCCGACAGCCGGTCGGGCAGCATCGGCACAACACGGTCAGGGAAATAAGTGGAATTGCCCCGCTTGCGTGCTTCGCGGTCCAGCGCGGACCCCGGCGTGACATAATGTGCGACATCCGCAATCGCGACCCAGATAATAAAGCCGCCTGCGTTTTTTGGATCGGGGTCTGCCTCAACAAAACAGGCATCATCATGGTCGCGGGCATCCCACGGATCAATCGTGATCAGCGGCATATCGCGCAGATCTTTGCGCCCCTTCAGCCCTGCTGGCGTCGCGGCATCCGCTTCGGCGATGACTTCATCGGGAAAATGGTCCGGGATGCCGTGCTGATGAATTGCGATCAGCGAGACCGCACGCGGTTCGGTCGGATCACCAAGCCGGGCGACAATGCGCGCTTTGGGCAGCCCCATGCGGCCCTTTGGTCCGGCCTGCTCGGCCTCGACCAATTCGCCGTCCTTGGCACCACCGGTCGCACCGGCGGCGACGGTCCACTGTTTGTCTGCCCCCTTGTCGATCGGCAACACCCGACCGCCTTCCGAGCCCGCGCGAAACACCCCCAGAATACGCAACGGATTTGCCCCGATGCGCCGGATCATGCGGGCGGTATGGCTGTGGTCTTCGGTTTGATCGACAGTCAGGCGGCCCAGAATACGGTCGCCGGGGCCAAGGGCGGGATCACTTGAGCGCAGCATCATCAGAATACGCGGCTCGGCCCCTTCGCCTTTCCACTCCAACGGTCGCGCGAACAGGTCGCCATCGGCATCGCCGCCTACAATCTCCAATACGGCCACAGGCGGCAGCTCTTCGGCATCGCGATAGGAACTCCGGCGCTTGGTCAGTTTGCCGTCGTCCTCAAGCTCTTTGAGCAAGCGTTTGAGGTCAATCCGGGCCGCGCCCTTGATTCCAAAGGCCTTGGCGATGTCGCGCTTGGCGGCTTTGGTGGGGTGGGCGGAAATCCATTCAAGGATTTCGGACTTGGAGGGGATGCGTGTCATACAGCAGCCCTAGCACGACGCGCAAAGAACTGCCATTTCCTTAGCAGGCCATCAGGCAAAATAGTCCGACAGAATGCGTTTGTAGATTTTCTTGAGCTGCCCAATCTGTGCGACCTCAACCCTTTCGTCCACTTGGTGCATGGTTTTGCCAACCAACCCGAATTCCACCACCGGGCAATGGTGTTTGACAAAGCGTGCGTCAGACGTGCCACCCGAGGTCGACAACTCGGGCGTCCGCCCGGTTTCTGCCGCAACAGCTTTGCCGATCAGGTCGGACAATTCCCCCGGCGGTGTAACAAAGCTTTCGCCCGAGACCCGCACACGCATCTCAATCCGCACGCCGAATTCTGCGGCAACCTTATCGGCGGTCTCTTGCATCCATGCGGTCAGCTCTGCGCTGGTATGGGTGTCGTTGAACCGGATGTTCACTGTCGCCTTGGTCTGTGCCGGGATGACATTTGTGGCAGGGTTTCCGGTGTCGATGGTCAGCACCTGCAACGAGGACGGATCAAAATGCGCTGTACCCTCATCAAGCACCCGCGACGACAACACATCCATCAACCGTGCCATTGCCGGCATCGGGTTCTTGGCCTGATGTGGATAGGCCGCATGGCCCTGCGCCCCGGTGATGGTAAAAAACGCTGTCATCGACCCACGGCGTCCGATCTTCATTGCTTCGCCCATCACATTGGGGCTTGTCGGTTCGCCCACCAGACAAACGGTCATGCTTTCGTTATTGGTGGCCATCCAATCCAGCAAAGCTGTGGTGCCGTCCACCGCGTTGCCTTCTTCATCGCCAGTGATTGCCAGCACGACAGCGCCGTCGGGGGGTGTCTCATTGACGAAATCAATCGCTGCCGCTGCAAAAGCCGCAACGCCGGATTTCATGTCCGTTGCGCCGCGCCCGTAAAGATAGCCGTCCTTAATTTCCGCGCCGAAGGGTGGCATCGTCCACGCGGCCTCATCGCCCAAGGGGACGACATCTGTGTGGCCGTTAAACCCGAAAGTCCTGTTCGCGCCTTGCCGGCCCCAACGGGCAAACAGATTGGACACATCCCCGCGATCAACGCGCGTACAGGTGAAACCGCCTTTGGTCAGAACCTTTTCCAGCAGCACCAGTGCGCCCCCTTCATCGGGGGTGACAGACGGACAGCGCACAAGGTCGGCGGTCAGGGCAACGGGATCAATTGGCATGAGTAGTCTCCTTTGCGCTATGGCTAGCGGGAAGGGCTCGGGGATGCAATTTCATCGCGCAACAACGTAGGTGTGAATTGTGAATACCACAGCGTTGGTTTGGGGCAGGCGCAGGATGCACTGCCGCTCGGACCGGACAAAGGGCATCTCATCCGTCACCGCCCGCTTGTAAGGCTGATGTAGATCGGCATCCGCATAAGACAGCTTGTTGAACCGCCACAGCGGTTTGCCGGTGCGGACCCCATCAAACAGGCGCTGCACGCGGCGTGAGATGTTGGCGTCGTATTCATCGACGGGGTCATGAATAGTGGTCAGCGGGCGGTTAATCTTTTCTGCCAGTCGCCAGTTGGCCGGGAAACACAAGACGGCGCTGGTCAGCACATGTTCATCCCCCTGCTTTTGCAGGATGCAGATATCCTCTTGCACCAAATGGCCCAGTGTGTGCAGCGGTGCATCGCGATCAATTTGAACGCAGCGCCCGTCAGGACATACGACCGTGTCTTGGGACACCTCGAACCCAAGGTCCGGCAAAATCTTGAGCGCCTCATCCAGCACCTCTCGCCCTGTATCGCGCGTGCTTTCAGGCTCATAAAGCACCGCATCGGGGCGCGTGCCGATCAACTGTGTCCGCAGGACCAGTTGCGCGGCGTAAGCATCGTCAACGCAAAGCCAGCCATCAGCGTCGCACGGTTGTGTGCCCGGCAAACGCGGATCGCCGGCTTGGGCATCCGGCAGGGCATTTTGCAAAATCGGGGTCATGGATTTCCTGTCTCCGCAGTCTTGGCGCAGATGGTGCACCTAATCGGGGGCGAGTTAAATCGAAAATCTGCGCCAAAGCGTTGCGTCATATCGCTCGTTGTCCGACCACGACTTGACGTGGCAGACAGCGATGCTCAGGTTGCGGGTATGTTCTTCATTGCGATCACGCCTGCATTCATCTGGATCATCCTGTTAGTGGGACTAATGTTATGGATGACCATTGGGTACGTGCGCCGTAACGGGGTTCCCTTTGCGTCTGCATTCTACGTGCTGGCCTTGGCGCAATCTGGGGTCGCGGTCACTGCGCTGTTTCTGACCGCTCAAAGAAGTATCTCACGCGCGGCCTGCATGACCGGGATCATCGGTGCGCAGGCCAATATGGTGTTGGGGCTGGCCCTGATAGGCACGGTATTTGCATTTCTGATCGCGGCGCGCCCGAAAATCATGGCCATGATGGGCGAAAACAAGTCCCTGTTTGCAAGCTTTGCTTTATTACAGGTCGTCGTGACTATGGTTCTGCTGCGATCTGCGCTGCTGTGTACTGTCTAGGCCTTGTCAAAAAACGGAGTCATCTGGGCGACAATCACGCTGTTTTCTTTTAGTGCACGGGCCATCAGGGCCTTTTCATCATCCGAAATATCGTGCCCTTCGGCCAACCGCTCATCCAGCGTCCCATAGCCTGAGACATCCAACGGCGCGAGGTCCGCTTGCTTGAGGATCGCCACCGTTTCGCGCACGGCTTCGGCCTCATCCACACCGCTGGCATAGCACATCAGGGCTGCACCCGTCGCCTCTTTGGGCAGGCCGTCATCCGCGTTCCGGCCGACTTCGACCAGTAGGGTGTAAACCTGTTGGCGGCTCTCTTTTTTGGTCATGCGGTGTCTTTCTCTTCCCAGCGTGAGCGGACCGCCCAGATCGTGGACACGATGATCACGATCTGAAGCGGTGCATAGATCAGCACCATCAATACCAGAATCGTCAACGGCAGCGAAAATTCCATGACATAGATAAACGTCAGTGCAGGCTGCCAGAGCATTGCAAGCAGAATCGCGATGATGATGATGTCAGCCGCCACGGGCAGCCAAGCGGCCTTGAACGACGGGCGAATGCCCGCCGCAATGCGCTTGCGCGCCAGAAGGCGGCTGATGATCACTTAGTCACGCAACAGTTCATTGATGCCGGTCTTGGAGCGTGTCCGCTCGTCCACCCGCTTGACGATGACGGCACAATACAGGCTGACATTGTTCTTGGATGGCATAGAGCCTGCAACGACCACCGAATAGGGCGGTACTTCGCCATACATCACCTCGCCGGTTTCACGATCGACGATCTTGGTGGATTGGCCGATGAACACGCCCATGCCAAGCACCGAACCTTCGCGCACGATGCAACCCTCGACGACCTCGGAGCGGGCACCGATAAAGCAGTTGTCTTCAATGATGGTCGGCCCCGCTTGCATCGGTTCCAACACGCCACCGATACCAACACCACCGGACAGGTGCACATTCTTACCGATTTGCGCGCAAGACCCGACGGTGGCCCATGTGTCGACCATGGTACCCTCATCCACATAGGCGCCAAGGTTCACAAACGATGGCATCAGCACCACACCGGGTGCGATAAAAGCGGATTTGCGAACCACACAGTTTGGAACAGCGCGGAAACCGGCCGCCTGCCATTGGTCAGCCTCCCAGCCTTTGAACTTGCTGTCGACCTTGTCCCACCAGCCGCCACCTTGTGGGCCGCCGTCCTGGGGTTCCATGTCCTTGATGCGGAATCCCAGCAGAACCGCCTTCTTGGCCCATTGGTTCACATGCCAGCTGCCATCGTCCTGCTTTTCAGCGACCCGCAGTTTGCCACTGTCGAGCGCGTTCAGCGTATCTTCGATAGCTTCACGTGTTTCGCCTGTGGTGGAGGGTGTGATGCTATCTCGGGCATCCCAAGCAGCTTCGATGGCGGTCTCAAGGGCGGCATTGGACATGGGCGTTCTCCGTAAAATAATTTCTTTGGCTTCTAGCGGGGGCGGGCGGATCAATCAACGCTCCTTGACGGCAAGGCCCCTTGCAAACCGCCCCGCCCCGCGCAACCTTGTGTAGAAACGAGGCAGGATACCAAAAAAGCGATGAAAGATAACCGTCAGCACCCGTTCCGCGACAGCCATCAGGACCGCGAGGCGGCAAGCCATATTCCCGACACCCCGCAAACGCGCGCGCCTTCTTATGCGCTGGCATTTGCCGATGAAGACTTCATGTACCGTGAAGAGTTGCGCCCCGTGCGGCTGCAACTTGAACTGCTCAAGCCCGAGCTGTTGATGGACGAGGCCAATGTCAATTCGACGATTGTTCTGTTCGGCGGAGCGCGCATCCCGGAACCGGCCAAGAAAGACACCGCAAAGACGCAAACACTGTCAGAACTTTCAAAATACTATGAAGAGGCGCGACGTTTCGCGCGGATCATGACTGAAAAGTCCATGAAAGCGGGTGGCGCTGACGATGTGATTGTCACCGGCGGCGGGCCCGGCGTGATGGAGGCCGGCAACCGCGGCGCGGCCGAGGCAGGCGGGCGGTCCATCGGGCTGAACATCGTGTTGCCCCATGAACAGGCACCCAATGCCTATGTCACGCCCGAGCTCTGCTTCAATTTCCATTACTTCGGCATCCGCAAGATGCATTTCCTGATGCGCGCCTCTGCGGTGTGCATTTTTCCGGGTGGCTTTGGCACTCTTGATGAAATGTTCGAAGCGTTGACCCTGATCCAGACCGGCCGGATGGCGCAAATTCCGTTTCTGCTCTTTGGTCGGGACTTCTGGGAAAAGATCATCAACTGGGAAGCGCTGGCCGATGCAGGGACGATTTCCGCCGAAGATCTCAAGCTATTCCGCTTTGTCGAAACAGCAGAAGAGGCCATCGCGGCCTTGGATAGCTGGGATGGCAAAGGCGAAAAACGCGGAACGATTCCGGGGCGCTAACATGCACGCCGCGATCATGGTGATGGGTGTGTCTGGTTGTGGCAAATCCACAGTGGGTGCGGCCTTGGCCGAAGCCTTGGGCGGCGTGTTTCTGGATGGTGATGACTATCACCCGCAAGCGAATGTCGATCATATGGCGGCGGGGCAACCGCTGACTGATGCCATGCGGTGGCCTTGGCTGGATCGTCTGGCCAATGCCGTGCAAAGCGCACGCGCGCAGGCCATCACGGTCTTTGCCTGTTCTGCGCTGCGTAAGAGCTATCGCGACCATTTGCGCGCCGCGATCCCGGCCCTGCAAATTGTCTACCTCGACGTGCCTTACGCAGTGGTCGCCGCACGACTTTCAGCCCGCAAACAGCATTTCATGCCCGCGTCGCTGCTTGAAAGCCAATACGCTACGCTGGAAGTTCCCCGAAATGCCACGGTCACGGTCTGTGCGGATCAACCGGTCGCTGGGGTGCTCAAGCCCCTTCTGTCGGCGCTGACAGCGCCTTGCGATACAGATAGTGATGACGATGCCCCGGAAAGGGCGCGTTAAAGCGGCGCATCAAGCGGCTGTAGCTGTAGCCAAGATCGGACCCTTTGCACAGCCGCGCCTGCAAGTCGTCCCATCCTTCTGCGTAAGCCAGATCATCCGCGATAAATGCCCGCAGGGGCGCGACGAATCGCTGATCCGCTCTCCGAGCTGCCGTAAGGCGGCGACCATGTTACGGGGCACGAAGAAGATTGCGGTTTTCATCCCGCAAGTATGCGATGACGTGGTAAACGTGCGCTTAAAGACCAGCCTCTTGTGCGATCTGCGCTTTCGACTTCCGCGCACGCTCTGTTGCTGATTTCAACTGGCCACAGGCAGCCATAATGTCCTCGCCCCGCGGCGTACGGATCGGTGACGCATAGCCCGCCTTATAGATAATATCAGCAAACTTGCGGATACGGTTGTTCGATGAGCGTTTGTAAGGTGCGCCGGGCCATTCGTTAAAGGGAATCAGGTTGATCTTGGCGGGAATGCCGTCGATCAGCTTGATCAGACGGTGCGCATCCGCGTCACTGTCATTCACCCCGTCCAGCATCACATATTCAAAGGTGATCCGTTCGGAATTTGAAACCTTTGGGTAATCGCGCAGCGCGTCCAGCAGATCGGCAATCGGCCAACGCTTGTTGATCGGCACCAGTTTGTCACGCACGTCATCCGTGGTGGCGTGGAAGGAAATAGCCAACTGGCACCCGATTTCCTGTGCTGTCCGCGCAATCTCGGGCACCACGCCAGAGGTCGACAGCGTAATCCGGCGCCGTGACAACGAAAGCCCCTCGGGGTCCATCGCGATCTTCATCGCGTCGCGGACGTTTTCGAAATTATAAAGCGGCTCGCCCATCCCCATCAGCACGATATTCGACAACAGGCGCGTTTCGTCCTTGGGTGCGCCCGGCACGGGCCATTCCCCCAAATCATCGCGGGCCACCATCACCTGTCCGACAATTTCGGCCGCCGTCAGGTTGCGCACCAGCTTTTGTGTGCCTGTGTGACAGAATGAACAGGTCAGCGTGCAGCCCACCTGACTTGAGATACACAAAGTGCCGCGATCCGTTTCGGGGATATAGACAACCTCGACCTCGTGACCGCCTGCGATGCGCACAAGATACTTGCGGGTCCCGTCGTCAGACACCTGACGGGTCACAACCTCGGGCAATTCAATCACGAACCGGTCTGCTAGCATCGCGCGATAATCTTTGGCCAGATTGGTCATCTGCGCAAAATCCCGCACGCCCCAATGATAAATCCACTGCCAGATCTGGCCCACACGCATCTTGGCCTGCTTTTCGGGCGTACCGGCAGCGATCAGCGCATCGCGCATCTGGTCGCGCGACAAGCCAATCAGGTTCTGTGGTCCTTCGGGCAGCTTGCGCGGAATGGTCAGCACGTCCTGCGTTATAGGGGCCTTGGCGTCCATGGGGTGTCTCTCAAACTGGGGTTAGACAGGGGATATAAGAGAAAGAGGCGGCCTCCACAAGGAAACCGCCCCTTTGAAACTGTGATTGTGATGGTTAACCAGCGCAGCGGTTGGCGGCTTCTTCAACAGCTGCAGTAAATCCCAGCAGGCTAAATGTATCCTGCGTCTGCGTGCCCCGGCCAGAGCGGCCTGTCAAAACAGCATTTGCGCCGCGCTTCATGGCTTCGACGACCCTTGCGTCATCTTCGGTCGTGGCAGGCCAGGCTGTTTCGCCTTGGGTAAACAACTGAAACGTTGTGTCGCCGATTTGCACGCTCACGGTTGAGTCGTCGGCAAAAGGGTACCCGCCGGTGAACATCACCTGACCGTTCACGTTTTCAGACGGGCGATAAAATACAATCAAACGAATGTCACCGCGTCGCACATCAACAGCATTGCCGTCACGCGTGTTCAGCGTTTCCTTTGGTGCCGACACGGCCCAGCATTCATTCGGGTCACTTTCTACAAACACGCTCCAGTCGGTGTTTGCGGATACGCGATTGTCGCTTTCTTCTTGCGCTGTCGCTGCATTCGCCAAAAGCATGGCCAGTGACAACCCAATCATACGCGAAAAATTCAAAATCATCTTACAGCCTCCAAGCTGTCTTTGCCTCTGTCTGCCCCGCTCTGTCATCGGTGCATCTTGCGGCACCTTTTCGACTGGCGGGACGTTGTTCAACTCGATACCCTAAAGTCTAGCAAAAATCCGCCCGTAGGGGAAAGCCCCCTATCTGGGTTGCGCTCTGCGCTATCGAACTGACATATACAATCCAAAAGGGCAAAAAAATGGCAAATCCCGTAGATCTCGTCGAAGTTTGGCGTGGGGACCTGTTGGAATGCATCCACCAAGGTCACGCAGTTGTGTGCGATGACCGCGGCCAGATCGTCGAGGCCTGGGGTGATCCGACTGCTATGATCTATCCGCGATCGTCATGTAAAATGATTCAAGCCCTGCCTTTGGTCGAAAGCGGTGCTGCGGCCAATCTGACGGGTCAGCAGCTGGCAATCGCTTCCGCATCGCATAACGCTGCGGCGATTCATACAGACCTTGTGGGCAAATGGCTTAAGGATCTTGATCTGACGGATGATGATTTCAGGTGTGGTCCGGCGATGCCAATGGATGAGGCCGCCCGAAACAAATTGATCTGTTCGCACACCGCCCCTTGCCAGATACATAACGAATGCTCGGGCAAACACGCGGGTTTTCTGACCCTGACCAAGCACCTCAAAGCCGGTCCCGATTACGAGTTGATCGATCATCCAGTGCAACAAGCCGTCAAAGCCGCCTTCGAGGATGTGACCGGCGAGACTAGCCCGATGTACGGGATCGACGGGTGTTCCGCGCCGAACCATGCCTGCACCGTGCACGGCCTTGCCCGCGCGATGGCGTTTTTTGCCAGTGCACAGGACCGGTCCGATGTGCGCAGCACCGCTGCTGCGCGGCTGACCGAAGCGATGGCGACTTTCCCTGAATTTGTTGCTGGCGAAACACGCACCTGCACGGATTTGATGCGGGCGATGGACCATAAGGTCGCGATCAAGACCGGTGCGGAAGGTGTGTTTATTGCGATCATCCCCGAGAAAAGACTGGGCGTTGCCGTCAAGATCATGGATGGCTCACAGCGCGGGCGGGACTGCGCGATCGCTGCGATCCTTGTACGGCTAGGCGTGCTTGACCCGAACCACCCCGCCGCCATCGCGCGCCGCACACCGGCCATCCTGAACCGGCGGGGGCTGACCACCGGCTATATCCGGCCTGCTCCGGCACTTGCCTGACCGCCAGCGCGGCGCTTCACACTGAATTGAAAGATTGCCCCCTATGCCCTTTACCCTTGCTACCTGGAACATCAACTCTGTGCGTCTGCGCGAAGATATCGTCGCCCGCCTGATGCGTGATGAGGCCCCTGACGTGCTGTGCCTGCAGGAATGCAAAAGCCCGGTCGACAAGATTCCCGCCGACAGTTTTGCAGCGCTTGGCTATCCCCACATGGTCGCGCGCGGGCAGAAGGGCTATAACGGCGTGGCGATCTTTTCCAAAATCCCGATGGTCGAAGCAGGGGCCGAGGACTACGCCGGTCTTGGTCATGCGCGGCACATCGCGGGCAAGCTGGAAAACGGTGTGACGATCCACAACCACTATGTCCCCGCAGGCGGTGACGTTGCGGATCGAGCCGTAAATGAAAAATTCGGCCAAAAGCTCGATTACCTGACTGATATGCGCGATGCCTATCACGCGCAAAAGCCCGAAAAATCCATACTTGTGGGTGATCTGAACATCGCCCCGCGCGAAGATGACGTTTGGGATCACAAGAAGCTGCTCAAGGTCGTCAGCCATACGCCGATCGAGGTGGAACACTTCACCGATGTCATGGAAGCGGGTGGATGGTCGGATGTGACCCGCAACGATATTCCCGAAGGCCTGCTTTATAGCTGGTGGTCCTATCGCGCCAAGGATTGGGACGAGGCCGACAACGGCCGCAGGCTTGATCACATCTGGGCCACGCCGGATATCAAGAACGCCGCCCACAGCAGCCGCGTTCTGCGCGACGCGCGCGGCTGGGACAAGCCCAGCGACCACGCGCCTGTTTTTGCCACTTTTGATCTGTAAGAGGCTGCCATGACACTTCCGACCTCGATGAAAGCCCTTGTGCAATTGCATGATGGTTATGCAGGCACACAAACCGGCCCGAACATCAGCGACCTGTCCCCTTTTCTGGCCTATCAGGACGTCCCC
>JALQUF010000047.1 GCA_023263855.1 Yoonia sp.
AGATGAACCAGAAATCCTCCGTTATTCAAATCCTCAAATCTGTCCCACGGGTGCTGACGTCAGACACTCTGCACAAACATGCGGGCCGAGGATGTGACAGACACGATCGAACTGGCGCTGGCGGCATCGGGTTGCGACCAAGCCATCGTGCGCCATAAGCCGCGTCTGCTCAGTGATAACGGCTCCTGCTACATCTCGGGTGACTTAGCTGAATGGCTGGAGGATCAGAAGATGGACCATGTTCGCGGAGCGCCATTCCACCCGCAAACCCAAGGCAAAATCGAACGCTGGCACCAGACCATGAAGAACAGGGTTCTGCTGGAGAACTACTACCTACCCGGTGATCTCGAACGTCAGATCGGCGCATTCGTCGAGTATTACAACAATCTGCGCTACCACGAGAGCCTGAACAACGTCACACCCGCGGACGTCTACTTCGGACGCGACAAAGCCATTCTTAGAGAAAGGGAAAGGATCAAGAAACGGACAATCCAACAACGCCGCTTGCAACATCAAAAACAAGCCGCATAATCAATCACACAAACGAGCCAGAGCCTCCAATGCTCAAGCCGCTCTGATGTCCCATTTTATATGACGACGGACAGTGCTGATCATCTTCAGCTTTAACGACTCCCCGTCGCTCACTTGGCCACTCGATGGCTTCACAACCGGATGGTACGAAAAACTCTTCTCAAACGAAGCGCTCTTGGACGCTTTGGCCAACAGTGCATACGTCTCGATCTGCTCAACCATTCTAACACTGGCTGTTGGGGTTCCAGCGGCCATTGCCCTGCACAGGTACAACTTTCCAGGTAAAACAGTTTTCCGCAGGCTTCTATTGCTTCCAATTGCCCTTCCAGGAATTGTGACAGGCATTTCGATGCTGAACGCGTTTCGCCTGTTTGGCTTCAATCTCAGCTTAGAGACGGTCATTCTTGGTCATGCAACTGCTCTATTGGCAGTCGTCGTAACCCAAGTGTTTGCACGGCTTCAGCGTGTACCAAAATCACTCGGCGAAGCGTCGGCTGATCTAGGCGCGGGGCCACTAAAGACCTTCTTCTACATCACCCTGCCCAACATAAAGACGGCCATTATCGGCGCCGGAACACTTTCGTTTGTTTTGTCGTTTGACGAAATCCCCGTCACATTCTTTCTGACAGGCCGTGAAAACACACTGCCGATGTACATCTATTCAACCATGCGTCGCGGGGTCACGCCTGAAATAAACGCGATTGGATCTCTGATCATCCTGCTTTCGCTCATTCTAATCATTGCATCGGCAGCCGTCACGCTGCGCGACACTGCAGCCCGCCGTAGTTAGGAACCACCCATGCCTCACGATTACACAACAGAATACTGGAAAACCAAAGCAGAGACGCTGACCTTCGAGCACCGCCTGTTCATTGACGGAAAATTTGTCGATGCCGCTGACGGACGCAGGTTTAGCTCGATCAACCCTGTGAATGGCGACGTGACCGCCGAGTATGCGTCCGCAACGGATAAGGACGTGGACATTGCGGTTCGAGCCGCCAGAAAAGCCTTCAAGTCCGGTGTCTGGTCACGCATGGCACCGCGTGACCGGATGGCGGTCATGCAGCGTTTCGCCGACTTGATTGAGGAGAATTCTGAGTTGTTCGCCTTGCTGGATTCCATCGACATGGGCAAACCCGTGATGGATATGATGAATATCGACATTCCACTTTCCGTCACCACCTTCCGCTTCTTTGCCGAAACAATCGACAAGATCGAAGGGGCCGTAACCAATACGGCGCCTGATTATCTCCATTACATCCTGCGCCAACCTCTTGGCGTGGTTGGTTTGATTGTTCCATGGAATTTCCCGCTGATGATGGCCGCTTGGAAACTTGCCCCGGCCCTTAGCACGGGTAATTGCGTCGTGTTGAAACCTGCCGAGCAGTCCCCCGCCTCAGCCTTGATGTTGGCGCGTTTGTTTAGTGAAGCTGGTGGACCGGATGGGGTGCTGAACGTCGTCAACGGGCACGGCGAACCTTGTGGCAAACCGCTGGCTCTTCATATGGATGTCGACAAAATCGGGTTCACCGGTTCGGGTGAAGTTGGCAAACTGATGATGATCTACGCAGGTCAATCGAACATGAAGCGTGTCACCACCGAATGTGGTGGCAAATCCCCCCAGATCATTCTGGAAGACTGCGAAAACCTACAACGTGCCGCCGAAGTCGCCGTTGAAGGCATCTACAGCAACATGGGCGAAGTTTGTTCGGCTGGCTCACGATTGTTGGTTCAGCGATCGATCCACGATGAATTTTTGGCAAAGTTCAACGACGTCGCCAAATCATCGACACGAATTGGTGATCCGCTAGACCCCGAAACAACCGTTGGCCCATTGGTCACGACCGAACAACAAAAGCAGGTGCTAAATTATATCGATATCGGTCAATCTGAAGGAGCGACGCTGTCTTTTGGCGGCGGCGTGCCCGAAGATTTCCAAGGCGGTTGCTATGTAGAGCCAACTTTGTTCACGGGCGTAAATAATTCGATGCGTATTGCCCAAGAAGAGATTTTTGGCCCTGTCGCATCAGTCATTCCAGTCGACGACGTCGATCACGCATTAGACATTGCAAATGACAGTATTTACGGTTTGGCGGCCTCTATCTGGACAAGCAACGTCAACACCGCCCATCGCTTTGCCCGCGACATGGACGCCGGCATTATCTGGGTGAACACTTACGAGGACGGCGACGCAACCACGCCCTGGGGTGGTTTTAAACAATCAGGCAACGGACGGGACAAATGCCTTGAGGCGCTGACACAATACACCCAGACCAAGTCCGTTTTGCTCAAACTGGCGTGATCCCATGAAGCTTTGTATTCTTGAATTGGACCGACCATCGGACGCGCACCTTCCTGCGTTCGGCAGCTATGGAGACATGTTTGAAAATTGGCTTTGGCACGCCATGCCGCAGGCAGAATTCATACGGATAGCGATAGATAAAGGTCAGGCGCTGCCTCCAGTTGCCTCATTTGACGGATATCTTGTAACCGGTTGCCGCTACGGGGTGTATGACGACATTCCATGGCTGGGTGATTTAAAGCAGTTTTTGCGCGATGCACGAGATACCGACATCCCACTTGGCGGGGTATGCTTTGGTCATCAGATCATGGCAGATACCTTCGGGGCCGATGTGGGCAAATCCGATAAGGGATGGGTTGTTGGCCCAGACACTTATGCTGACAGAGCAGCCTTTGCTGTCCATCAAGATCAAGTTCACTCAAAACCGGATGGCGCAAAATTCGTGTCAGGTAGCCCGCAATGCCCGTTCGGACGCATAGACTATGCGTTTCGCGCGATCTCCATTCAGTACCATCCAGAATTCACAACCGATTATATCAAGGCATTCCTTGACGAATGGCGCGGCAAGCCCATTCCAGAAAAGCTTGTTGATATGGCCCTCAACAATTTAGGGGCCACTCTAAACCGCGATAGACTAGCTGCCGATTTTGCGTCTGTCTTTCAAACGCATCCGACCTCCTAATGCAATGAGATACCAATTCAAAGGAACGACTGAATGGCGACGATCCATGTAAAAGATCGCGAAGGCGCGATGTATGAAATTAGCGGCAAGGACGGCCAGTCTGTTATGGAAGCTATCCGAGACGCAGGCCTTCCGATTGAGGCGCAATGCGGCGGATGCGCCTCTTGTGCGACTTGCCACATCTACGTCGCAGATGAATGTAAGCGGTCGCTGGCCCTCACCTTTTGTTCGATTGTCTGACCTGCGATGCCGTGTCCGATGGAGATCGGTGCAGGAGTTTCGCGATGGCGACTACGGTGGAGTTTCTCAGAGGCTACGGGGTGGAGATACGGACCAATGGTCAGCGACGCTGGCCGGATGAGGTCAAGGCGCGGATCGTGGCTGAGAGCTTGAAGCCCGGGGCGACGGTGAACGGGGTTGCTGCGCGGTATGGGCTTCGTGCAAACCATCTGTCGGAATGGCGCAGTCGGGCGCGTGACGGCAGGTTGGTTTTACCCGCAGTTGAAGAGGACGACTTTTGTTTTGCGCCGCTCGTGGTGTCGGATGATGGCGGCGATGCTCCTGTGCCAGCAGTGTCTGCGCCGCTTACCAAGTCTGACGCTGCATCCGCTGACCCTATCGAGATTGAGATCGGCCAAGTGACAATCAGGCTCGATGGCACCACCAGTTCTGACCGGATTGCTGAGATCGTGCAGGCAATCGGGGCGCGGCCATGATGTTCCCGTCAAACCGCGTGCGGGTTCTGGTCTCGACGCAGCCCGTGGACTTCAGGAAAGGTCATGATGGCCTGGCTGCAATCGTGTCATCAGTGCTGCGCAAGGATCCGTTCACAGGGACGGTGTTTGTGTTCCGCTCGCGCCGTGCCGATCGGCTGAAGCTGCTTTACTGGGACGGCACCGGACTGGTGATGGCTTACAAGCGACTGGAAGATACGACGTTCACCTGGCCTGCGATCAAGGACGGGATGATGGCGCTGAACCACGCTCAGTTCGAGGCCCTGTTTGCCGGTCTGGACTGGCGTAAGGTTAAGGCCTTGGAGACGCGCCCACCTGCTGCGGCAGAATGAATCAACCGTATGTTTTTGCGTGATTTTACTGGGGGATTTTGGTAGCTCTGGCCTATGCAAACTGCCCCGTCACTTGATCTTTCCGCTATCCCGGCTGCGCAACGCGCGGCGGTTCTGGCGTTGATGGAAAAGGTGGCGGCGCTCACAGAAATCACCCAACGGCAAGAGCACCTGATCGCCGAGTTGAACCATGCCCTGCATGGCAAGCGGTCGGAAAAGCTGACCGAGGATGAGCGGCAGCTGGCCTTCGAGGACTTGTCCATCGCACTTGCACAGGTCGAAGCGGAGAAGGAGCATCTGGCTGCCAAGACGGGTGATGGGGCTTCAACCAAGCCCGCCCCGAAACGCACCATCGGCAATCTGCCCGCTGCGCTGCCGCGCATCGAAGAGGTCATCGAGCCTGACAGCCTGATCTGCCCTTGCGGCTGTGGTGCCATGCACAAGATCGGCGAAGACCGCACGGAACGGCTGGACATCGTGCCTGCCCAGTTGCGCGTGATTGTCACCGTGCGCCCGAAATACGCCTGCCGGACCTGCACCGATGGGGTCACTCAGGCATCAGCGCCATCGCATCTGATCATGGGCGGCCTGCCGACCGAAGCTACCATCGCTCATGTGCTGGTCAGCAAGTATGCGGATCATCTTCCCTTATACCGCCAAAGCCAGATCCTGGCGCGCGCAGGCCTTGATCTGCACCGTGCGGTGCTGGCCGATTGGGTCGGCAAGGCGGCATTCCACCTCAAGCCGGTGGTAGACCTGCTTGCCGAACACCTGAAACGATCCGACAAGCTGTTCATGGACGAAACCACGGCCCCGGTGCTGGATCCGGGGCGGGGCAAAACCAAGACAGGATACCTATGGGCGCTGGCCCGCGATGACCGACCATGGGGCGGCGAGGACCCACCCGGTGTGGTCTACTTCTATGCCCCTGGTCGAGCGGGCGAGAATGCCGAAACATTCCTGACAGGCTTTGACGGCATCCTGCAGATCGACGGATACCAGGGCTACAACCGGCTGACCAAACCTACCCGCAAGGGCGGCGATCCCGTTCGCGTGGCCCACTGCTGGGCACACGCGCGCCGCAAGCTGAAGGAAGTCTTTGACCGCGATAGCTCAGAGATCGCCGCCGAAGGCCTGCGCCGCATCGCCGAAATCTATACCGTCGAAGCTGACATTCGTGGCATCTCCCCCGGCCAGCGATTGTCTGCCCGTCAGGCCCGCAGTGCCCCGCTGGTCGCGGCCTTCGGCGAATGGCTGCAAGCGCAGCGCTGCAAGATCTCCGCCAAGTCCCGGCTGGGCGAAAAGCTGAATTACATCCATAATCACTGGGACGGGCTGCAGACCTTCTTGGCCGATGGGCGCGTCGAGATCGACAACAACCGCGTCGAAAACCTGATCCGCCCCATCACCCTTAATCGCAAGAATGCGCTCTTCGCGGGTCATGACGAGGGCGGCATCGCTTGGGGCCGCATCGCCTCGCTGATCGAAACCTGTAAGATCAACGGCATCGAGCCCTTCGCCTATCTCAAGGCCACCCTCACAGCGATCGCCAATGGTCATCCGCAAAGCCGCCTCGACGACCTGCTGCCGTGGAACTTCAAGCCGTCAAGCTGAACCGACAGTGCCCTCCTGAGAACGCTTACAGATGAATGGCTGGCAAAGCTAGAGCCCAAAGAAGAGCTTGAAGAAGACATGCTCGATCTTGCGGATGAATTGCGCGATTCTTCGCGGCTGTCATGTCAAATCCCTTTTAGCGAAGCTCTTGACGGTCTGACTGTTGAACTCGCTCCAGAATAAAACCTTTTGCAACTTAGATCGATAGGTCAACAAGTATGAAAATCGGCATTCTCCAAACCGGTCAGTCACCGGACGAGTTACGATCAGATCATGGCGACTATGACACGTTTTTCGTAGACCTGTTGTCCGGTCGGGGCTTTGAGTTTGAGACCTACAAAGTCTTGTATGGCGAGCTACCCGACGATGCAAACATGGCTGATGGATGGATCGTGACGGGATCGAAATTCAGTGTCTTGGAAGACCATACTTGGATCAAACCCCTAGAGCGCTTTCTTCAAAACGCCTTCCACTTAGATGTTCCGATTGTCGGGATATGCTTTGGCCATCAAGTTCTGGCGCAGGCCCTTGGCGGCAAGGTCGAAAAGCACCAGGATGGCTGGGCCGTCGGTCCAAAAGCCTATCAGACAAGTTCTGGGAAAAAACTGCGCCAGTTGGCTTGGCATCAAGATCAGGTCACGCAGGTACCTGCAAGCGCAACTGTCTTGGCTGGGAATGACTTCTGCCAAAATGCATACCTCGCGTATGGCGACAAAGCGTTCACAATGCAGCCCCATCCAGAATTCACCCCTGCATTTATGCAGGATTTAGTTGCGGCACGACGGTCTGTGCTTCCGACCGATATCGCCGACAGCGCAATGAACTCACTTGGCGATCCCAGACCCCTAGACAACTTCGCCCACCAACTTGAGACATTTCTTAAAACCCGAGTCTCACAAATTTGATCGCCCCTTGCGAGGCTACGCCACACATCAGACACCACTCACCCGCGGGCTGAATGAACACTCAATTACAAAAGGAAACGGAAAATGTTGAATGCTGAAGTGAACACACGCCGCGCTGATGCGATTGCCCGTGGCGTCGGCATGATGACACAGGTTTTTGCCGATCGCGCTGAAAATTCGGAAATCTGGGACATTGAAGGAAACCGCTTTATTGACTTCGCCGCTGGTATTGCGGTCGTCAATACGGGCCATAGACATCCCAAGGTGATCGAGGCCGTCAAAGCCCAGCTCGACCGGTTTACGCACACGTGTCATCAAGTCGTACCGTACGAAAATTATGTATCCCTTGCGGAACGTTTGAACGCGGCTGTGCCGGGTGACTTTGAAAAGAAAACCGTCTTTGTTACAACGGGCGCAGAAGCTGCCGAGAACGCCGTCAAAATCGCGCGCGCTGCAACCGGGCGATCTGCAGTTGTCGCTTTTTCGGGGGCGTTCCACGGTCGCACGTTCATGGGTATGGCCCTGACTGGAAAGGTTGTTCCCTATAAAAAGGGATTTGGTGCGATGCCTGGGGACATCTTCCACGTTCCTTTCCCGATTGAACTGCACGGCGTGACTGTCCAGGATTCAATCACCGCAATTGATAAGTTGTTTAAAGCCGATGTTGACCCTGATCGGGTCGCAGCGATTGCGCTTGAGCCTGTCCAAGGTGAAGGTGGTTTCTATGAAGCACCGCGAGAATTGATGACCCACTTGAGAAAGCTCTGCGATGAACACGGCATTTTGTTGATTGCAGATGAGGTCCAAACTGGTTTCGCACGTACAGGCAAACTTTTTGCAATGGAACACCACGATGTGGTCCCGGATATTACGTGCATGGCTAAAGGACTCGCTGGCGGCTTTCCACTTGCTGCGGTTACGGGGCGCGCTGAAGTCATGGATGCGGCTAACCCGGGCGGTTTGGGTGGCACATACGGTGGCAATCCCATCGGAATCGCGGCGGCGCACGCCGTCCTTGACGTGATCGAAGAAGAAGATCTGTGTAATCGTGCGAATGAACTTGGGTCACGCCTGCGCCAAAGACTTGAAAGTTTGCGTACCGATATCCCTGAGATTGTCGATATACGTGGCCCCGGGTTTATGACTGCGGTTGAGTTCAACGTCGCTGGAACAGATACAGGAAAACCTGAATTCACAAATGCCGTCAGGGCGCACGCCCTTGAACGTGGTCTCATCCTTCTGACTTGCGGCGTCTACGCAAATGTCATCCGCTTCTTAGCCCCAATCACGGTGACAGACGACGTCTTTGCTGAGGCTCTTGATATCATTGAGACATCAATCCGTGCTGCAAAAGCGGATGCGAGGGGCTAAAAATGACACCTTCAAATGCGCCACTACAGCTAGAGAATTCAACATTACTAATCGACGCCGGTTACGTTGCGGGTGAGTGGGTCAGAAAATCGCAAAGCAATAAGACATTTGAAGTTCTTAATCCATCGACTGGCACTGTACTCGCTACCTTGCCAGACATGGGGAGGGGCGAGGTTAAAGCCGCTATTGATGCAGCGCATACCGCGCAAAAGGATTGGGCCAAGAAAACAGGCAAAGAACGCGGGGCCGTCCTACGCACACTCTACGATTTGATGGTTGCGAATGTAGATGACCTAGCCGCGATCCTCACTGCAGAGATGGGAAAGCCTTTGGCCGAAGCCAAGGGTGAGATCCTTTATGGTGCTAGCTATGTCGAATGGTTTGCAGAAGAAGCAAAGCGCATCTCTGGCGATATCATTCCAGGACATCAGCCCGACAAACGGATCATGGTTCTGAAGCAACCCGTCGGTGTTGTGGCATCCATCACACCTTGGAACTTTCCCAATGCAATGATGGCGCGAAAGCTGGCCCCTGCACTTGCAGTCGGATGCTCATTTGTCGCCAAACCTTCAGAACTAACGCCTTTGTCTGCCCTAGCCATGGCACTCTTGGGCGAGCAGGCAGGGCTCCCCAAAGGGTTGTTTTCCTTGATTACAACGACAGCCAGTGCCGATGTTGGCAAAGAGTTCTGCGCCAATCCCAAAGTGCGGAAGTTGACCTTTACGGGGTCTACCAGCGTCGGCAAAATCCTAATGCGTCAATCCGCAGATCAAGTCATGAAAACTTCCATGGAGCTTGGGGGCAATGCACCGTTCATTGTATTTAACGATGCCGATCTCGATGAAGCTGTTGAAGGGGCAATGATTTCTAAGTACCGCAACAACGGCCAAACCTGCGTTTGCGCCAATCGACTCTACGTTCAATCAGGTGTCTACGACGCGTTCGCTGAGAAACTTGTAGCCGCCGTGAAAGCTATCAACGTGGGAGACGGCTTTGATGATGAGGTGAACGCGGGCCCTCTCATAAATGAAGGTGCGGTTGCGAAGGTCAAAGAACATATCGCAGATGCCACGTCGCAAGGTGCCAAGGTTGCCATCGGCGGTCGACCTCATAAGCGCGGTGGTACGTTCTTTGAACCTACGGTCCTTACTGGCGTAACGCGCGATATGAAAATCGCTTCTGAGGAAACCTTTGGACCTGTCGCACCTCTGTTCAAGTTCGAGACCGTAGACGATGTGATCGAGCAGGCAAATGATACCGAGTTTGGCCTCGCCTCTTACTTCTATGCCAATGACCTTTCGCAAGTATGGAAAGTTACAGAGGCCTTGGAGTACGGCATGGTCGGTGTGAACACGGGACTTATTTCGACGGAAGTCGCGCCCTTTGGGGGGATCAAGCAATCCGGTCAAGGCCGCGAAGGCTCCAAGTTTGGCGTCGAAGATTACCTCGAGATGAAGTACGTCTGCCTTGGCGGGATACCCTCATAACAACCTCCCTGTTCCGACCTTTCTTTCTGGGGTCGGGCTCACTCCGGTGAGTGTCCTTTTCATTCGGACACTCACCGTTTTTTCGGGAGCATCATTGATGACCATGATCCAGCCTCACTTTTTACAACCTACATTTCAAGACAGTGTAGGCCTTTATGGGCTCAGGCTAAGTCGCGCTTCACCCTTGCCAAAAGTAAGCGCTTCTCCGATCACACGTTGACGGCGTAATTCCAGGGTAGCAGATCGGCGATCCGACTTTGTTTGTGACCGTTGACAATGGCTGTAAGTACCGAAGTGAGATAGGTGTTTGGGTCGACGCGGTTCAGCTTGCAGGTTTCGATCAATGAGGCGATGACACCCCAGTTTGTAGCCCCCGCGTCATGTCCGGCAAAAAGGGCATTCTTTCTGCATAGTGCAATCGGTCGGATAGTGCGTTCTACGGCGTTGTTGTCCATCTCGATGCGACCATCGGTCAGGAACAGGATTAACCCGTCCCAATATTTGGCGATGTAATTCAGAGCCTCGCCGATGGGCGATTTTGCTGAGACGCGAGCGCGGTGCTGATGCAGCCAAGTTTTGAAGATGGCGATCTTCGGAACTGATCTTTCTTGTCTTGTTGTAAGACGTGCCTCTGAGCCCTGGCCGCCCCTGATCTCTGCCTCGATGCGATAGAGGGCTGCAATCTGCCTCAAGCCCTCTTCGGCAATGGGTGCGGTGGCGTTTTGTGCCACTTCATGCAGTTTGCGCCGGGCATGGGCCCAACAATAGGGGTCGACTCCGGCTCGGTGCAGAATAGGGCGGTAAGGCTTTAAGCGTTCATTCGTCGCCACCGATACTCGCCGGTGAGGATAATATGTGCCCAGCCGAGGGGTGAGATGTGTGCGAGAAGATATGCTGGCGTATCCAACCCTGCTTTTCTCCGCTGCGCGACGGCGACACCAAGCCGTTTTGTATTCCAAAAGATAATGATGGCGGTGAGCAGGTTCAGCCCTGCAATGCGGAAGTGCTGGCCTTCCGTGTTGCGGTCTCTGATTTCACCCTGCCGCCCAATCCGTAGGGCACTTTTCAGAGCATGGTGCGCTTCACCTTTATTTAGTCCAATGTTGGCACGGCGCTGCATATCCGTGTCGAGCGCCCATTCGATGATGAAGAGTGTTCGCTCGACACGTCCGATTTCGCGAAGGGCAACGGCTAGGTCATGTTGCCTCGGCCGGGCCGCCAGTGTCTTCAGGAGCTGACTGGGCTGCATCCTGCCGGAAAGCATTGTCGCAATGCAGCGGAGCACATCTGGCCAGTTAGCGATGATGGTGTTTTCCCGGATTTTGTCGCCCACCAAGTCCCTCAGTTCAGCCGGAACACTTCGGCGATCAAAGACATGCAGCCGTTTTGACGGCAAATCCCTGATGCGCGGAATGAACCGGTATCCAAGCAGTGATGTGGCCGCGAACACAAGATCGGTGAAGCCCCCGGTATCAGCATATTGTTCTTTGATCCGCTTGCCGGTCGGGTTCATCAGCAACCCATCGAGTATATATGGTGCCTCGTTCACCGTTGCTGGGATGACCTGCGTGGCAAAGGGTGCGTATTGATCGGACACATGGGTATAGGCTTTCAGGCCGGGTTCATTGCCGTATTTCGCATTGATCAGGTTCATCGCCTCGCCCTGGCGCGTGGTGGGAAAGAATTGCCCGTCACTGGAAGCAGTTTCACCGGCACCCCAGTGCTTTGCCATTGGTAACTGTGCTTGCGCTTCGAGCACGGTGGCCAACGCCCGATTGATGGCCTCGCTTTCTACATGCCAGTTCGAAAGTCGCGCCAGTTGGGTGAAACTATGTGTGCTGCTAGCCCCAGCCATCTTGCTCAACCCGAGATTCAGGCCTTCTGCCAGAACGACGTTCAGCAATCCGAGCCTGTCTTTGCACGGTGCCCCGGTGCGCAGATGGGTAAAGGCGTCGGTGAACCCGGTATCGTTGTCCACATCCATAAGGATGTCCGTGATCCGCACCTCTGGCAGGCGGCGATAAAGATCAAGGATGAGGCTGTCGGCCTCCGCGGGTACATCAGCTTCGAGCCGGTCGACACGTAATCGGCCATCCTCGATGACACTGCCAGGCAGAGTTCCATTTTTGACCGCCATGACAAGCCTGTGCAGCCCGTCTTCCAACCGTTGTTTTCGATCAGCGATCCAGACTTCCGGCTCCAATGGCATCGACAGCCCCATAGTCTGAGCGGCCTCGACCGGAACCAGGGCCTGTTTCAGGTCGCTGTAGCGGCGTGAGTGAGCAAGCCAGATATCCCTGGATCTGAAGGCCTCGCGCAGATGGAACAGAACTGCGACGACCCATAGCCGGTCCATGTTGTTTTCCGGATTCCGCAAGTGGCCTCGCCATTTTGACTGCGGTTTGAGAAATGGCGCAGACCGGCTTGGAATATCATGCTTGTCGCGGATCACATCTGCCGCTGCGAGCAAGGGTTCGGCCACGCTGGCGCCGGCGATATCCAATGCTGCCAGCATTCGCGGGGCATAGAGCTTGAAGCGATGATAGCCCTTCTCGACATAGGCCAGCGCATCCGCCTTAACGGTTTTCCCAAGCGTTCCGGCATTCGCGACGAGGTTTTCCAGCATGCCCCACCCACAGGACGCATCCACTGCACTGGCGATAGCCGCGTCATCGCCTTTTGCCAGCAGCAATGTCGTGCCCAAGGTCTCGAACCCCGCTAAAGTCGCTGCGATCTCTGATTGCGCCTCTGCAACACGGGCACCGCAAATCCTCTTTGCCTCTCGCCAGATCGACCCCACGATCCGGTCATGCGTCTCGACCACAGTGTCTGCGATGGCAGCAGACCACTCCACGATGCAGGTGGCAAGGATGGCCAGACGACGATCACTCGTGATGTCCCGCAGCCCATCCGTGAAATATCGTTCGCCTTGGCGGCGTAACTGCATGACCCGGTGCGCCGGAATACCGTCCAAGATTGCTGGCGGTAACGCGATCCGTTGCAAAAATTCCAAACGGTCGAGCTGGCGGTTGAGATCGGCAGAGTTTTTACCCACCTCGAACTGTCGCAACCAGATGAACCGGCTGACCCGCCCATCCACCTCTTCGGTCAACAGATTGTCGAGTTGGGTACGCATTTTCGCATCGAGACGAGCGGCAATGCTGGCCTCAATTCTACGTTCAGCGGCGACCAACGCATCAGCGCAGTGGCGTTCGATGACCGAAGTTCCCGGCAGAATGATCTGCTGTCTGCGGCATTCTTCTACGAAGCCACGCAACAGAGCCTGACTGGATTGCGCCGCTTCAGCATTTCCGTCCAGCCAGCGCCGCATTTTCTTGGCGCGCTTGCCCGAAAACATCTTGTAGCCGTATATCTTTCGCAGAGCATCCAAATGTTCCCGGCGAGTCTTTTCCCGCGCGGCATATGGCAAGAGGTCATCTGGTTTTAATCCGAGTTGTGCGGCCACAAAGCGGGAAACAGGTTCAGGGATGACTTCACCAGCTTTCAGCAAGCGACCCGGATACCGAAAGGCACAAAGCTGAAGCGCAAAGCCGATCTGGTTGTCAGATCGCCGTCGAGTGCGGATGTGCTCGATATCTTCATCATCCAAGGTGTAGTGCTTCAACAGCGAAGCTTCATCGGTGGGAAGATCAAAAAGCGCCGCGCGCTGTCGCGCGGTCAGAACCGCTCGGTGTGCCATCGGATTGTTCTTTCTATATGGGATGGAGTCTTATGAAGTAGACATAGTGAGACCATCCGCTTGTCATGTCTTTTTCAATGTCTCAATATGACAGTCGCAAGACCTCTTAATTTATTCGAGACCCCATGGCTAAAGTCGGATACGCGTGTGTCAGTTCAGTCGGGCAATCACTGGATGTCCAACGTGAAAAGCTCACTGGTTGCGACAAGCTCTTCGAAGAAAAGCGCAGTGGCACAACTGATGCTCGCCCTCAGCTGAAAGAATGTCTGAATTACGTTCGCGACGGTGATCAGCTCATTGTCACGCGCATCGACCGGCTGGCGCGTTCAACGCTACACCTGTGTCAGATCGCCGAGACGCTGAAACAGAAGGGCGTCGATCTGGTCGTACTCGATCAGAACATCGACACGTCAGACGCGACCGGGCGGCTGCTGTTCAACATGCTCGGGGCCATCGGTCAGTTCGAAACCGAAATCCGCGCCGAGCGTCAGATGGACGGGATCAAGAAGGCCAAGGATCGAGGCGTTCAGTTCGGAAAACGCCCCGCTCTTTCAGAAGATCAGATCGCTGAGCTTCGCCAACGGCGCGCAGCCGGAATGCTGATCAAAGATCTGATGGCCCATTACAGCCTCTCAAAGGCCACCATCTACCGCTATCTCAGCGAAAAAGAGACCTGAGCTCAACTCCAGAGCCCCAATCCGGCCTTAACGCCCTATTCTGCACCGAGCCGGAGTCGACCCCCTTTCCTTGAAACGTCCCCGAATGTATGAAGCGACCATGGTAGAACAAGAGCAAGCTGTACGCAGAGCGCCCACAAAGCGGATCAAGGAGACCCCCCTGACTGAGGCGGATTGGGTGGATGCGGCGACGGATATTCTTGTTCGCGACAATGTGCGCGGCATCAAGATCGACGCGCTTTGCGCCAAGCTCGGTGTGACCAAGGGCAGTTTCTACCATCATTTTTCCGGCCGACAACAGCTCTTGGGGGCGATCCTATCCAAATGGCGGAAGCGGATGACATTGAACGTGATCCAGAACATCGCCCGCCGGGGCGCTGCATCGCGCGACAGGTTGCGGGCGCTGATCGCGTTGCCGGGCCGGAGTTCTTCGTCACAAGCCGGGCAGGTGGAACAATCCATCCGGGACTGGAGTCGCCGGGTCAAGATTTCATCGGATGCAGTGCAAGAGGTCGATGAGATACGTCTGAATTATTTCATTCAGATATTGACGGCAGAGGGCCTCAGCCCCGAGCAAGCCCGTCTGCGGGCCTATATCGCTTATTGTATCATGATGGGCGACAGCATTCTGTTGAACAGCGTCAAAGGCATGGATCACAACAAACTGGCCGATGAAGTCGTGGCGATGCTCCTACCCGATGGCCAGCAGGACAAAAGCAAAGACAAATAAACCCCTTTGCGTAGCCTGTTCAGGTCTCAACGCATCCACGAATGGGAATTGCAGGATCCGAGAGCTTTGCATGATCGACCTTCTGGCCCTTTGCCACAAGCCCACGAGACATGCCGATGTCACGGGCGGAGTCCACAGCGATACATCCGACTAGTAAGCCTTGATCTAGAAAAAAGCAGCTTTTTGCACCCGTTTTCGGATGAACGCGCAACACCGCATCCTGCGCATCGGTACAAGTGCCAAGCATTTGAATGTTATGCTTGAACTGCTTGGACCAGAACCAATCCGGCTCCGCATTACGCCGGGGGGATCCGGTGATGCCCCGCGCAGCGTCTTCGGCGGATTGATTGGCGTTTTGCCAGGATTCGCGGCGAAGATTGCCCAGATGCACATAACGGGCGCAATCGCCGATGGCGAAAATCTTCGGGTCCGACGATTGACCGTTCTCCGAGACCAGAACGCCATCGTTGCAGCGCAGGCCCGCGTCTGCCGCGAGTGAATCATTCGCTGTCATTCCGACCGCTAGAACAATGACATCCGGCGTGATACTGCCGGACGCAGAAACGATCTGGCCATCGTCTGTTATTTCAGGTGTTTCGCCGAGGTGAAGCGCCACACCATTGTCGGCTTGAATGTCATGAAGGACCGATGACAGCCATTCCGGTGCCACACGCGCGCACAGACGGGGCGCTGTTTCGTAGAGATGCACGTTGATCCCCGAGGATTTGCACGTCGCGGCCGCTTCGAGGCCCAGCCAACCGCCGCCAATAATGGCTGCTGTCGCGGCTTTGGCCAAAGCTTTCCCCAGCGCATCCGCATCTTCACGCGAACGGACGATATGGACCTTGTCGGCAAGCTGGTCGGGCAGGGGAATACGCCGTCCTTCACCGCCGGTCGCCAAGATCAGGTGGTCATAGCCGATCTCATCCTCAGCGGTCCTGACCACCTGTTTGTCCCGATCGATTGCCACAACAGGTGCTGCGAGGCGCATTTCGATCCGCTGTTCAGTCGCCTTGTCCGCTGGGAGAAGCACCAGCTTTTCAAACGGCATCTGCCCCAAAGCATAGGCTTTTGACAGTTCGGGCCGCTCATATGGCGGGTGCTGTTCGGCCCCGATCAGAACGATTTCGCCATTATACCCAAATTCGCGCAGCTTGACCGCTGCCACCGCGCCGGCCTGTCCAGCGCCTACAATTACCGTGCGACTCATAGACAATCGATCCTTCATGAGATTGGGGGCAGGAAGCAATTTCGAAAATACCCCAAGCCGTTTTCAGCTCTGACAAACACAGTGAGACGGGTGTTTGAAAACGGCTATTTGCCCTCGGTGAGATCCAGCGCGACATCGACAATCATATCTTCCTGACCGCCGACCATGCGCCGCTTGCCCAGCTCAACCAGAATATCCCTCGTGTCGATCCCGTAGCGGGCAGAGGCGATTTCCGCATGGCGCAGGAAACTCGAATAGACACCGGCGTAGCCAAGTGTCATGGTTTCGCGGTCAACCCGCACGGGTCGATCTTGCAGCGGTCGCACGAGGTCTTCTGCGGCGTCCTGCAACTTGAACAGATCACATCCGTGATCCCAGCCCATCACGTCAGCTACCGCGATGAACGCTTCGATGGGCGTATTGCCGGCGCCGGCCCCCATGCCTGCCAGCGACGCATCGATACGTCTCGCGCCTGCCTCGACCGCAACAACGGAATTTGCCACCGATACCGACAGGTTTTCATGCATATGCGCGCCGCGCTCGGTCTCGGGCTTGAGAACCTTGTCATACGCCGCAAAGCGAGCGGTGACGTCTTTCATGACCATGCCACCACCTGAATCGGTCACATAGACACAATGGGCGCCGTAGCTTTCCATTTTGAGGGCTTCGCCTGCCAAAACATCAGGTTCGGTCATATGAGACATCATCAGGAAACCGGACACATCCATGCCCATCTCGGCAGCCGCGGCAATATGCTGTGCGGCACAATCGGCCTCTGTGGAATGCGTAGCGATGCGCACCGACTGAACGCCCAGATCACGGGCCTTTTTGAGATCCTCGATCGTGCCGATCCCCGGCAGCAACAGCGTCGTCAGCTTCGCGTTCTTGCAAACCTTGGCGGCTTCGGCAATCCATTCACCATCGGTATGCTTGCCGAAACCGTAGTTGAATGTAGATCCGGTCAGCCCGTCCCCATGAGCGACTTCGATGGCATCGACACCGGCTTCATCGAGGGCAGCGGCGATTTCGCGGATGTGGCCCAGATCGTATTGATGCCGGAGGGCATGCATCCCGTCCCGCAATGTGACATCCTGAATGTAGAGTTTCTGCGTCATATCAAGCGGCCTCCACCCAGTTGCGTTTGATCGAAAGACGTTCGGCTGTCCGCATGGCGGCCGATGTCATGATATCGAGGTTTCCGGCATAGGCGGGAAGGTAATGGGCCGCGCCTTCCACTTCGAGATAGACGGACACCTTCAGACCTGTGAATTCGCGCCCCATTTCCGGAATGAACAAGGGCTTTTTGTCACCGATACGTTCAAACTGGACGTCCTGTTTCATCCGGTAGCCGGGCACGTATTCCTGCACGTCCTTGACCATATCCGCCACAGACTTTCGGATTTCGTCCTCGTCGGCGTTGTCGCAGAGGCAATGCACCGTATCGCGCATGATCAACGGTGGCTCGGCCGGGTTCAGGATGATGATCGCCTTACCCTTTGTCGCGCCGCCGACCTTTTCGATGGCATGTGCGGTCGTTTCGGTAAACTCGTCGATATTGGCGCGCGTGCCGGGGCCTGCTGATTTGGACGCGATCGAGGCGACAATCTCGCCCCAATGCACCTTCGAGACCCGATTGACCGCCGCCACCATCGGGATCGTGGCCTGACCGCCGCATGTCACCATGTTGACATTTGTCGCGGAGAGATTGGCGTCGATATTCACGGCAGGGATAGTGAAAGGTCCGATAGCGGCGGGTGTCAGGTCGATGACCTGCTTTCCATCCGACTGGAGAACCTCATTGTGATGTTTGTGGGCCCCGGCAGAGGTGGCATCGAAAACGATACGAATATCTTTATAATTAGGCAGGTTGCGCAGGCCCTCGAGCCCTTCGTGCGTGATCGGAACACCGAGGCGCTTTGCGCGGGCAAGCCCATCGCTTGCCGCATCAATCCCCACCATGGCCCCCATTTCCAGAACATTCGACAACCGCATGACCTTGATCATCAGATCGGTGCCGATATTCCCCGAACCTATGATCGCAACAGGAATTTTGCTCATTTATTCTTCTCCGAATTCGATTGCGGTTTCTCCGAAACCTTCAATCTCTGCGACAAACCGGGCACCCGGCGCTGAAGCGACCATCGGGCCCAGGGCGCCCGATAGCACGACATCGCCCTCGTGAAGCGGGCGGTCGACACCTGCCATTACCCTGGCCAGCCAAAGCACTGCGTTGAGCGGTGATCCGAGACATGCGCGCCCTGATCCTTCGCTCACCACTGTGTCCGCTTGCCGGGTCTGCATCTTGCAATTCAACAGGTCCGCGTCTTTCAGCAGACGGGCCGACGGGCCGAGCGTAAAGAACGCGGACGAGGCATTGTCCGCGACTGTATCGACAAAGCGGATGTCCCAATTCGCAATCCGGGATCCGACGATCTCGATGCTGGGCACCACATATTCGACCGCGCGCATGACCTCGGCCATCGTGCAATCGGGGGCCTCCAGATCTCGGCCGATCACGAAGGCGAGTTCGGCCTCCGCCTTGAACTGCGCACCTGCGCTCCAGGGTATGATATCGCCATGAGCCACATCCATATCGGCAAACAGCATCCCGTAATCGGGTTGATCCACGCCCAGCTGCCTTTGCACCGCCGGATTGGTCAAACCTACCTTTCGTCCGACAAGCCGCGCGCCCTGATTTAGCCGGTGACGGGTATTCGTGTCCTGAATGGCATAGGCATCTTCGGGGCCTGCAATCCGGTCACGGATCGGCGCTATTGGCTCACCCGTTTTTTCTGCCTGTCGCAATGCGCTGGCAATGGCCTCGATACTCATGCGTTTTCTCCTAAAGTGACTTTCGGCGCGGCCTGGCTTACGCGGATGTATTTTTGATCCCGTGTCATCTGCGAAACGGTTGCTGCGTAATCCGCGGCAAGCCCGTCCACGATTGTCGAGATGCTTTCCGAGGTTTTGATCTGGCCAACACCCTGGCCCGCGCTCCAGACGTGTTTCCAGGCCTTCGCGCCGGAATGCATGTCGCCCGAAAAATCGATCTTGGCGGCGTGCTTCATGTCATCGAGCGATATGCCCGCGGCTTCGACGCTCGCGCGCATCCAGTTGCCCAGGGCGCCGGTGATCGCGCGCGACGCGATCAGCTCCTCCATATGACAGGCAACCACCATCTTGCGGTAGGCATCGGAAATCATCGTCTCGGGTGCCGCCAGAAACCGCGTACCGATATAGGCGAAATCGGCGCCCAGTGTTTCAACAGCGCGGATCGAACGGCCCGTGCTGATCCCGCCGCCCACGATCAAGGGGCCGTCAAAAAACGCGCGCACCTCGTCAATGAATGGCATCATTGCATATTCGCCGGTATGCCCGCCCGCACCCGAGCACACCAAAACCAACCCATCCGCGCCTTTTTCGATGGCTTTTCTGGCGTATGAGACGTTGTTCACATCCGCAAAAACCAGACCGCCATAACCGTGAACCACATCGGCCACACGATGCGGCCCGCCAAGAGCGGTGATGACAAGCTCCGGCTTGAACTCCGCCACAAGCGCGATTTCTTCATCAAAACGGCCGTAGCTGCTGTGAGTGATCATATTGAAGGCCCAAGGCGCATCCTCTGGCCCGACCTTTGCGTTGATCTGCTCGAAAAAGCCGCGCAAATCATCGATGGTGCGGGCATTGGGGCCGGGCAAGGCGCCCATCACGCCTGATTTGCAGGCCTGAATGACCATCTCCGGTCCCGAGACCAGAAACATCGGCGCCGCAATCGAAGGCAAACGCATCCGTGATTTTAGTGCATCCAATCGTTCAGCCGTCGTCATTTCGAGCCCTTCCTGCGCCGGCCGCCGCCGCGCACTTCTAGTCCACCGTCAGAGCGGATGATTTCGCTTGTGATAAACCGGGAGTCAGCCCGGCTCGCCAGCGTGACATAAAGGCCAGCGTGATCTTCGGGTTCTGACAAAAAACCCAAAGGGACAGTCTTCGCGACCATCGCATCAAACCCTTCGATTTCTTCGAGAGCGCGATCGTCGCCCGGCAAGCCGCCCAATCCGGTGCGTGTCCCGCCCGGTGCCACCGCATTCACGCGGATCTCGGGGGCGAGTTCAAACGCAAGCTGCTTTATCGTGCCGACCAACGCATGTTTGGAAGATACATAAAGCGTGCCGCCGCCTCCCGGATAAAAGGATGAGGAGGACAGGGTGAAGACAATCGACCCTTCCGACGCGCGCAGAGCGTCGATTCCGGCCCGTGCCGCCAGCAGATAGCCCAGCACATTGACGTCAAACAACTGGCGGTATTTCTCAGCCATATCAGCACCGTCGATGCTCTCGAACGGATCCGAAAAGTCGTAAACGCCCGCGTTCGGGATCAACGTATCCAGCTTTCCAAAACGCTCGACGACCGTCTGGACCGCCTTCACGTTGTCTTCCCAGTTGCGCACATCCCCAATGATCGGGGCAACGAAGGCCCCGTGTTCTGCGAGCAGTGTATCTGCATCGGATTGCGACCGCACCAACACACCGACGCGCGCGCCTTCGGCCACGAAACGGTCAACCACCGCGCGCCCGATCCCCTTGCCACCGCCGGTGACAAGGGCTGAATATCCCTCCAAGCGCGCCATCAGAAAAACGTATTCAGGTTTTTGGACAGCAAGACGTTCTGCACGATGAACACCCGGCGACGTGCCAGTTTGAAGCCGTTTTCATGCCGCCGCAGCACATCTTCGCGGCGTCCGTGAATGATGTCCTGATCGGTCTCGTTGCGGTTGCGCACATTGGTAAAGGCAGAACACACCGCAAAGAGCGCGGGATCATCTGTTTCAAACACCTCGATGTTGGAGATCAGGTGCGCGTGCCGGGTCGCGGGGTTGTCCGCCCAGGCCGATGGCTCGTTGTAGCGTTTGACACGCACGGTCAGCTCGTTGAGCTGGTCATCGAAATAGGCGGATTCGCCATAGGCAAACGTCCCGCGCTTGTCGTCGCGCCGGCGCGTTTCCATGTCGGGCATCCAATAATGAATGTCCTCGTCGATAAAATCGGCCAGCCATTCCTCATAGCCTTCGCGGTCCAGAACGCGGGCCTCGGCATACAGGAACTGCTCGACCAGACGTGTGACGTCTGCCGGGGCATGGCGCGAGAAGTCTGTAAAGGGTTTCGAGATATCCAGCATATCGGTTACTCCGCTGCCTGAGTGGATTTCTTTGGCGGTGCGGTCACGCCGTTTTGAAGGTCATCCCAGTTGTCCATTTCCATGAACTCGGACCACCGCGTATAGAACAGGCGCTGGTTGGCGTCGTTCAGCGATCCCTTGTGGATATGGCCCGGCAGATCGCGGTGCAGATCCTCGGAGCCGACACCCAGAGAATAATGCAGCGGTTGCTGACGGGTCACGAAGCCTTCGTTGACGCGGGTGGAGTATTCCCAGTTCTCGCCGTCGTCCATTTCGAACACACCGCCCGGCGAGAAGGTCATCATCACGCCTTTGCGGTAGAGTTCCTTGATATGCTCGGGCGCGTTCTTGTTGACGATGGTCCAGGACACCAGCTCGATCTTGCCGGGGCCGCGGGGGTGCCAGACGCGGAAGGTGTTCTGGCCGGGCAAGAAGGAGAAGTTGGGAAAAACCGTCGCCGAAGACACAGCCCCGACTGCACGGGCGCGTGTCTCGCCAAGACGTTCTACAGCCGACGGATACAGCTCGAAAATGTAATCGACCAACTCGGGATAGCCCAGCGTGCGCGTATTGCCGACCTTGTCGAGGTTGGTTTCGATACCATGGCCGTAAATGCTCGCCT
>JALQUF010000048.1 GCA_023263855.1 Yoonia sp.
CATTTGGCACCTGCCAGATGCTTGCGCAGGAATTCACGGGTTCTTTCCTGGGTCGGGTTCCTGAACACCACCTCGGGCGGGCCTTCTTCCACAACAACACCGCGATCCATGAACAAGACCCGGTCACAGACCGATGCGGCGAAGTCCATTTCATGGGTGACGATGATCATGGTCATATGCTCTTCAGCCAGCTTTTTCATGACTTGGTTCACTTCGTCGACCAATTCGGGATCAAGCGCCGATGTCGCCTCGTCAAACAACATCAGCTTGGGCTTCATCGCCAAGGCGCGGGCAATCGCAACGCGCTGTTTTTGGCCACCTGATAGCTGCGACGGGTAGTAATCAATCCGCTCAAGCATGCCGACCTTGTCCAGCTGTTCTACCGCCAGCGCGTCGGCCTCTTCCTTGGACAGCCCTTTCAGCATCTTGGGCGCCATCGTGACGTTTTCGCGGGCCGTCATATGGGGAAACAGGTTAAAGTGCTGAAACACCATGCCGATTTGCTGGCGCATTTCGTTGATGTGCTTTTCATACTGACGGTGCGGCAAGGTCTTGTTCACTTGCACCCCGTCAAGGATGATTTCGCCACCTGTAAGCGGATCAAGATCATTGATCGCGCGCAACAACGTAGACTTACCAGATCCGGACGGGCCGATGATCGCAACGATCTGACCGCGCTCCACGTTCAGGCTGATATCCTTGAGAACCTCAAGCGTACCAAAGGCTTTCTGGGCGTGTCGGATTTCGACAAAGTGTTTCTGATCGGTCATATTCGGTCCCTTGTGATCAGCGCGAAATAGAGATGCGGCGTTCGATTTTCCGCACGACCCATTCCATGCCAAGGTTGATGACATAATAAAAAGCGGCAGCCATGAGATAGAACTCGAAAGGACGATAGGTCGCGCCTATTGCCCGCTGAGCCGAGAGGGTCAGTTCACTGACCCCGATCACCGAAACCAGCGCGCTGTCCTTCAGGAGTGCGATCATGTTATTGCCAATTGGCGGGATCACGGCCCTGACCGCCTGCGGGATGACAACCTTGCGCAGCGCTTGACCGCGCGACAGGCCGACAGTCCGCGCGGCTTCCATCTGGCCTTTGTCCACCGACAGGATCGCTGTCTGGATCAGCTCGGAATTGTAGACCGCGAAATGCAAACCAAGCCCGATGATCCCCGCGACGAAGGCCGGAAGGTCAATCCCGATTTGGACAAGCCCGAAATAGATCAGGAACAGCTGCAACAGAAGCGGCGTACCCATAAAAACCCACGCGATCAGGCGAAAGGGCAGCCGGATGATCAGCGGCCCGTAAAGTGCCGCAACCGCGAATAATATCCCGCCAAAGAAGCTGAGCAGTGCAGCGGCGACCGTGATGCCGATCGTCCAAGCGCAGCCCAGCAAGAGGATGTCGAAGTACTTTGGAACAACCGAGAAATCGAGGCCCATTGCGTCTGTCCTTCCAGCTCAGTTGATCTGCACTTTGCGGTCCAGCCAGGCAACGCCCCGACCGGTCACATAGATGATGATCATGTAAAGAATCCCTGCCAGCAGGAACATTTCGAACGGCTTGTAGGTCGATCCGATATAGCGCTGCGCGGTGTAGGTCAGTTCAATAACCGAGATCGCGGCCACCAGTGCCGTCGCCTTGATCAACATATTCAGGTTTACGCCCAGCGGGCGCACCATCAGCCGGGCGGCTTGCGGCAGAATGACTTTGTACATCGTTTGCCACTGGCTCAGGCCCAGCGTGCGGGCCGCTTCACGCTGGCCCTTGTCGATTGAAATGATCGCACCTCGGATCGTTTCTGTCATATAGGCCCCGGCATTGATCCCCAGACCGATCACACCGGCCTCAAACGCGTCGAGTTGGATACCGATCTGCGGGCCGCCGAAGTATAGAATGAACAATTGGATGAGTGCAGGGGTGCCGCGAAACAGGCTGACATAGGCCGCGCCAAGAAAGCGCACGAGTACAAATCGCGACAGCCGCGCCGCTGCCCCCAGCGCGCCACAGATAAGGCCAAGGATCGCCGTGAGAACCGACAGCAAGATGGTGACCCAAGCTGCCTCGATAAAGAACGGATAGACCCTGAGCATCAGGTCGATGTCCATGTCATGCCCCTTTGGTTGATCTCGCAAAAACGGGCGCATCGCCCAAGCCAACCGACGACCTCTTTAGCGTGCAGAAGTCTCGGATCGGCGCACATCAGGAAGAAGCGCCCCCGCCACAAAAAGTGGCAGAGGCACGTATGGTTTAGCGGATGTCTGCGCCAATCCACTCTTCGGCAAGCTGCAGATAGGTGCCGTCTTCCATCATGGAATCCAGCGCCGCCTGCATTTCAGCGGCCAGTTCGGGGTTGCCTTCGCGAATCGCGATGCCAGCACCAAAGGGCTCGGTTGTCGGGTCAGCGAACATCTCGAACTCTTGCCCTTTCGCCGACATTGCGAGAATTGCAGCGATGGAGTCGTTTACGATGGCATCGACGCGACCGTTTTCCAGCTCAAGCAGAAGCTCTGGCAGGCCTTTATAGGTGTTAATGTCGTAGCCGCGTTCACGCGCCCAATCCTCGTGCGTTTCGCCCAAGGTCAGCCCAACGCGCTTGCCTTCCAGATCTTCCAGGCTGCTGATGCCAGAACCCGGGTTCGTAAAGATCGCACGCTTGTCTGAATAATAGGGGCCGACAAAATCAACGACTTCGTCCCGCTCTTCGGTGATTGTCATTGAGCCTACGATTGCATCGTATTTGTTGGCCAGCAGGCCGCCAATAATGCCGTCCCATGCTGTGGTCACGATTTCAGCTTCCATACCCATGCGGCGGGCGATCTCGGCACCGACGGCAGGGTCAAAGCCGACAACTTCGTTCTGATCGTTTACGAAGTTGAACGGTGGGTAAGCACCTGACATCGCAATGCGGATGACGCCTTCGTCTTTGAGGGTTTCCAGTTCATCGGCAGCAGCAGCGTTCAGCCCGGCAACTGCAAGGCCCGCTGCGACGATGGCCGACTTCAGAATCGTACGGCGTAGTGTCATTTTTGTCTCCATGTTGGTTCATTCGATACAGGTCATTCACCCGGGGAATAGTGGCGGATTGCATCCGCTCTGAATAAAAGACTTGCATGAGCCAAGGCATTGCGCAAATAGATATTCAACATCATATATATTGATTAAATTTATGAACATATCACACCGCAACCGTTTTCCTTGGAACCTTGATTGGAATTTGCTTCGCACCTTCATGGTCGTCGTCGAACAGCGCGGCATATCAAAGGCCGCAACCTTTCTTGGCCTCAAACAGCCAACGATTTCATCGGCCCTCAAGCGGTTGGAACAGGCGACCGGCAAGACACTAATCATCCGCAAACCCAATGAATTCACCGTCACCCGTGCAGGTCAGGTGCTTTACACCGAATGTGCCACGATCTTTGGAAGCGTGTCGCAACTGCCGACCATCCTTGATGAGAACAAGGCCGAATTGCGCGGGCATCTGTCAGTGGCCATCACAAGCTCTGTGGTCTCTGAACACTTTGATGACTTCCTCAACCGCTTTTCCACGACACACCCGGGCGTCACCTATTCCTTCTCGGTTCACGAAAGCGATGAGGTCGAAAGGATGATCACCCTGAACCGGTCAAGTTTCGGCATTTGCCTGCTGTCACGCGTGCCCAAGTCGCTGAAGACAACCGTGCTCTACAATGAATATTTCGGGCTTTATTGCGGGGCACGCCACCGCTTGTTCGATGCCGAACATATCACTGAAGAGGATCTGGAGGGTGAACCCTTTGTTGCTTTCCAGACCGAGGCCGCCGGCGGGCCGCTTGAGACCATTTCCATTTTGCGGTCCCGTCTGAACCTGTCACGGAACTGGCGCGGGGTTTCATCCAGCCTGAACGAAATCCGACGTCTGATCATGGCAAATGTAGGGATCGGCGCCTTGCCGGTTCACGTAGCCGAGCAGGATGTTGCCGCAGGACGCATCCGCCAACTGCCCCCCTATGAAGACCTGCCGCAGGTCAGCATTTACCTGATCAGCAATCCCGCGCGGCGATACTCCGAAGCAGAGGCCAGCTTTCTTGCAATGATCGAAGCAGAAATGGCGTCGATCGGCATCTCTGAACGCACATATCGGACCTAGCAGTCCATAAACCGCCAGTCTCTACTTCAGTGCAGCCCCGCGCACGCAACAGGATCAAGCCGATTGTTCAGCCATTTGCTCTTCGCGCTGGCGGCGCGCCACCGCGCGTTTGGTCGTCAACGAGGCAGCAATGGTGCCAATGGTCACGATGCCAATCAGTATAGTGGACAGCGCGTTGATTTCCGGGCTGACACCCAAGCGGATTGAACTGAAAACCTTGATCGGCAGCGTTGTCGCAGATGGTCCCGCTACGAAGGACGCAATGACAAGATCGTCCAACGACAAGGTCAGCGCCAAAAGCCAACCGGAAATCACCGCAGGCGCGATAATCGGCAATGTCACCAGCCGGAACGCCTCAAACGGTGTGCAGCCCAGATCAAGTGCGGCTTCTTCCACCGAGCGGTCAAAGCTGACCAACCGCGAACTGACCACCACCGAAACGTAGCACATCGAAAATGTTGCATGCGCCAGAATGATGGTAAACATCCCGCGGTCCAACCCGATCGAGATAAACAAGAGCAGCAGCGACAGACCAGTGATCACCTCGGGCATCACAAGCGGCGCATAGATCATGCCCGAAAATAGTGTCCGACCATAAAAGCGTCCGCCACGCACCAACACATAGGCCCCCATCGTGCCCAAAACCGTGGCGATGATGGAGGAGAAAAAGCCGACCTTAAACGTGACCCAAGCCGCATCGAGGAAGGCTTCGTTCTGCAACAGCTCGCCATACCATTTGGTCGAAAAGCCACCCCAGACCGTCACCAGCCGGGATTCGTTGAAGCTATAGACGATCACGACGATCATCGGGATATAGAGGAACGCAAACCCCAGCGTCAGCGATGTCGCGTTAAACCATGTCAGCCGCCTCATTGTTCGGCCTCCATCATCTTTTGCTCATTGCGCTGATACAGCACGATGGGAACGATCAGGATCAATAGCAGGATGACAGCCACGGCACTGGCCACAGGCCAGTCACGATTGGCAAAGAATTCCTCATACAGAACTTTGCCGATCATCAGTGTATCTGACCCACCCAGCAATGAAGGGATTACAAATTCGCCCAGCGCCGGGATGAAAACAAGGAAACACCCCGCGATAATACCCGCCTTTGATAGCGGTACGGTGACGCGCCAGAACGCCTCGGTCCGTGAGCATCCCAGATCTTCTGCTGCTTCTAGCAGTGATCCGTCCAGTTTGATCAGCGTGGCATAGATGGGCAAAATCATGAATGGGCAATAGGTGTAAACAATGCCGATATAGACGGCGATATTGGTGTTCAAGATCGTCAGCGGATCGTTGATCACACCGATCCACATCAAGAACTGGTTCAGCATACCTTCCTGGCTCAGGATACCGATCAGCGAATAGACGCGGATCAGAAAGCTGGTCCAGAACGGCAGGATCACCAAAAGCATGAGGGTCGGCTGCCATTCCTTGGGCGCGTTCGCCATGCCATAGGCGATGGGAAAGCCGATCAGCAGACAAATAAAGGTCGAAATCAATGCAATCTGGACGCTGGATAGATAGCTTTTCCAGTACAGATCATCGGTCGCGAGGAATTCGAAATTCTCAAAATCCAGTTGCGAAAAAAAGTCTTTGATCCCGCCCCAACCCTCGGAAAGCTCCAATGTCGGCGTATAAGGCGGGATCGACAGGGCAATGTCGGACACCGATATCTTGAACACGATCAGGAAGGGGATCAGAAACAGCCCCAACAACCAAAGGTAGGGCACTGCAATCAGAGAGAAGCGGCGCAAATTCATCAGCTTTCCAACACCACACCTGCGGTGTCGGTCCATGACAACCAGACTTCATCACCCCATGTGAACGGCAGACTGGCCCGTCTGCGCGTGTTCGAGGCTTGCGCCTTGATCACCGTGCCATTGACCAGTTGCACATGATAGGTCGACAGATTGCCAAGATAGGCGATATCCAGCACCTTGCCCTGGACCAAATTGCGGCGGTCTTGGGGTTTTTCCGCCGCGATTGCCACCTTTTCGGGCCGAATGGCAAAGCTGACCTTGCAGTCGCCCATGGGTTTGGACGGTGTCCCGATGATCGGTGGCTGCCCTTCGGCCCAAGCGATCGAAACGGTATCACCCTCAGCCGTGGCATGACCTTCGATGATGTTCACGTCCCCGATGAAGTCAGCCACATAGGTGCTGTTAGGCGCCTCATAGATGCGTTCGGGGGTATCCACCTGCTTAAGCTTTCCGTGGTCCATCACCGCCACGCGGCTGGCGACGGTCATCGCCTCTTCCTGATCGTGGGTGACGACAACAAAGGTGGTGCCGGTTTTTTCCTGAATATCCATCAGTTCGAATTGCGTGTCCTGCCGCAGCTTTTTGTCGAGAGCAGAAAGGGGTTCGTCCAGCAAAAGCAGTTTGGGCGCTTTCGCCAGCGCCCGTGCAAGCGCCACGCGCTGCCGCTGACCACCTGAAATCTGTTCGGGTTTGCGCTGGGCAAATTTTTCAATCTGCACCAGACGCAGCATCTCTTTTACCCGGGCATCAATTTTGTCTTTGGGCAGTTTGTCCCGCTTCAGGCCAAACGCAATATTGTCATAGACCGACAAATGCGGGAACAGCGCGTAGGACTGGAACATCATGTTCACGCTGCGCTTGTTCGCCGGAATGGGCGAAATATCCTGACCGTCCAGCAAAATCATGCCTGCTGATGGTGTCTCGAACCCGGCGAGCATCCGCATCATTGTTGTCTTGCCGCAGCCTGACGGACCAAGCAGCGCGAAGAACTCTCGCTCAAAGATGTCAATGCTCAGATCGTCAATCGCGGTGAAGTCGCCAAACTGTTTGGTGACATTGCGAAACTGGATCAGCGGTTTAGCGTCAGGATCGTTCCAAGGCTCAAACGCGGTTTCAGGCATAGGTGTATGGGCCTTTGGTATACACAAAAAAGAAGTATCCGGCCCGCCGACAGGCAGGCCGGGCATGGTTTGGTTTAAGTGCCGGACTTAATACGTGTCCACATCCGTGTGACGAAACGCTGTGCACGCGCGTCATAGGGTGTGGTTGTATAAAGCGTCTCAAGTGTGGCTTCGTCGGGATAGATCGCAGGATCGCCGATCACGTCTTCCACCAAAAGCGGCATCGAAGCGGCGTTGCCGTTGGCGTAATAGACATAGTTCGACGCCGCAGCCATGTTTTCCGCATTCAGGATGAAATCCAGGAAGGCATGCGCGCCTTCTGGGTTTGGCGCATCAACAGGGATCGCCATTTGGTCGAACCACATCAGAGCACCTTCTACAGGCGCATTGTAAGCCACTTCCACACCGTTATCGGCCTCGAACGCGCGGTCGCGCGACTGCAAAATATCGCCAGACCAGCCGAAGGCGACACAGATGTCACCATTTGCCAGCGCCGAGATATATTCAGAGCTGTGGTACTTTTGTACATATGGGCGCACTGCAGCCAAAATAGGCTCCGCCTTTGCAAGCGTTTCTTCGTCTTTCGCATCGGGGTCTTCACCGATGTACTGCAGCGCGGCCGGGATCATTTCTGTTGGCGCATCAAGGAAATGCACACCACATTCCGCCAGCTTTTCCATGTTTTCTGGGTTGAAAACCAACTCAAGCGAATTGATCGGTGCATCCTCGCCCAGAATTTCGGTAACTTTACCAACGTTCACACCAAGGCCCGTCGTGCCCCACATGTAATTGATCGAATACTCGCCACCGGGATCATATGTTTCGGTCCGCGCGCTGACCACATCCCAAAGGTTGCCAATGTTGGTAAGCTTGGATTTGTCGAGCGGCTGGAAAGCACCTGCCGAGATCTGACGCTGTAGGAAAGTCGCGGACGGAACCACGACATCATACCCCGACCCGCCTGCAAGCAGCTTGGTTTCCAGCACTTCATTGCTGTCGAACACGTCATAGATCAGGTCGTAGCCTGTCTCTTCTTCGAACTTCGTCAGCAGTTCTTCATCAATATAGTCGGACCAGTTGTAGACCCGCACTTCTTCCGCCCAACCCGCTTGCGCAGCGAGAAGAGCCGCCAGTACGACGGTGCTAGATTTAGCGTTGAACATATTACCCTCCGTTAGGAATCCCAGTGATTAGGATCAGCTTTGATTAAAACATAAGCGTTTGCAATCGCGTTTTGAAAATTTGATAGGTTTTGACAACCTAGGGGCTTTGTGGAATTCAATGTGCCTCGGAGGTAGGCATAAACATGCACAAATTGGTTAGTAAAAAGCCAGAACATGAAACCATCTATCTTCGGGTGAAGGAGATGATTCTGTTTGGCGAGGTTATCCCGGGGCAGCCTGTCACCATACATGGGCTTGCGGATTTGATCGGCACCGGCGTGACCCCCGCGCGCGAGGCTATTCGCCGCCTCACCGCCGAAGGCGCGCTGGTCATTCAAACGAACAGGCGCATCGAAGTACCCGCGATGACAGCAGACCGCCTGCAACAGATCGAACTGGTGCGCATGACGGTCGAGCCCGAGCTTGCCGAAGCTGCGGCAAGTAACTGTAAACCAAACGATATCAGCGAACTCGAACGCCTTGATTTACTGGTTGATGAAGCCATCAAAGTCGGGGACATCCGGGGATACCTGGAAGCGAACTATCGCTTTCACTTTTACCTTTACGGGCTCGCCGAGGCGCAAATCCTGCGCGGCATCGCCGAGACACTCTGGCTGCGAATCGGCCCATCTTTGCGCGTTGTCTGTGGACGCTACGGCACAGCGAATCTCGTCGATCATCACCGCGCAACAACTCGGGCACTCCGCGCCGGTGACGCCGCAACCACCCGCGAAGCGATTGCGCAAGACATCCGGCAAGGCATGGATTTCGTACGTCAAACGGCATTTGAATAAGCAACGGCGCACCGTTGCTCTGGCTGTGATTGACTAACGCAATACTTTTGATCAAATTGCCCGTGAAGGTCAGCAAATCACCCTACTTCGCGCCCAGGAGGCACTCATGTCATCAGCGAATAACTCTACCAACTGGCAAGACGGCCTCTCTGATGAGTTCGAAGCCTACGCCAAAGATAGAAAGATCGATGGCGTCGAGTGCATCATACCCGATCTGGTCGGCACCTCGCGCGGCAAGACAATGCCAACAAATAAATTTGATCCTGACGCAGAAATGGCGCTGCCTATCTCACTGTTCTACCAGACAATTTCTGGCGAGTATGTGGATATGGACATTGAAAACCAATGGCTTGAAAAGGACATCCTGCTGCGGCCAGACATGACGACAGCCTGCGCGATCCCTTGGGCGGATGATGTGTCGCTGCAGGTGATCTGTGACATGTTCAACCGCGATGGATCACCGCTTGCGATCGCCCCGCGCACCATTTTGAAGAATGTACTAAAGGCCTACGCCGACAAAGGGTGGAGGCCCGTCGTCGCGCCAGAGCTTGAGTTCTATCTGACGACCCCGAATCTGGACCCCAACGATCCCATTGAAACGCCCGTTGGCCGGACCGGCCGCAAAGTCCCCAGCCGGCAAGTCTATTCGATGGTTGCTGTGGATGAGTACGGGCCCGTTATCGACACAATCTACAGCTATGCGGAACAACAGGGCCTTCCGATCGACACACTGATCCAGGAAGGCGGGGCGGGTCAGATCGAGATCAACCTGATGCACGGCGACCCGCTGCATCTGGCTGATCAGGTGTTCTATTTCAAACGCACCATCCGCGAAGCCGCGCTGAAAAATAACGTCTTTGCAACCTTCATGGCAAAACCCAAACGTGATGAACCGGGCAGCGCGATGCACGTGCATCAAAGCGTCGTCGATATCGAAACCGGTCAGAACATCTTTTCCAACGCGGACGGATCTCAGACTGATCTTTTCCACTGGTTCATTGGCGGATCGCAAAAGCACCTTCTGGAAATCGTGCCGCTGCTTGCCCCTTATGTAAATTCCTATCGGCGCATTACCGTCGACGGGCAAAGCGCCCCCGCCAATCTTGAGTGGGCCACCGACAACCGCACAACCGGATTGCGCGTACCCCATTCAGCCCCTGCCGCGCGGCGCCTTGAGAACCGCGTGATCGGAATGGATTGCAACCCCTACATCGCCATCGCAGCCTCTCTCGCTTGCGGGTATCTTGGCATGGTCAACAAGGTTGAACCCCGCCCAGAGGCCACGAAAGAGGTCTGGGAGGCAGAGGTGCCGTTGCCCGCCAGCCTGCGTGAAGCGCTGGAATATTTTGAGGAAGCAACAAACATCCGTAGCTTCCTCGGCGAAGAGTTCTGTCAGCTCTATGAGCAGATCAAACAAGCCGAAAACGAAGAATACCAACGCGAAATCTCGCCTTGGGAACGTCGTCACCTTCTTTTGAACGTCTAATCAGAGGTCATACCATGAACAAACTTACCAACTATCCACCGACCGCTGAACTGCAGGCGCTCAATGCGGCCCACCATCTGCACCCGTTCAGCCACTCCAATGCGCTGGCCGCAAAAGGCCCGCGCGTGATTACATCCGCCAACGGTGTCTGGCTAAAAGACAGCGACGGTGAGGACATTATCGACGGCATGGCGGGCCTGTGGTGCGTCAACATCGGCTATGGCCGGGACGAGCTGGCCGATGCAGCGGCCCGCCAAATGAAAGAACTGCCCTACTACAACACCTTCTTTCAAACGACCCATGTCCCGGCCCTGATGCTGGCCAAGAAACTGGCCGAACTTGCCCCCGGTGATCTGAACCACGTGTTCTTTGCCAGCGGTGGCTCTGACGCCAATGACACCAACATCCGCCTTGTCCGCACTTATTGGGCGGAAAAAGGCCAGCCGGAACGCGATGTGATTATTTCCCGCTGGAACGCCTACCACGGATCTACCATCGGCGGCGCGTCGCTGGGCGGGATGAAAGGGATGCACGGTCAGGGTGGTCTGCCCATTCCCGGCATCGAATTTATTGATCAGCCCAACTGGTGGGCCGAAGGCGGCGATATGACGCCAGAAGAGTTTGGCCTCGAACGCGCGCGCCAACTGGAAGAAAAGATCAAGGAAATCGGCCCCGAGCGGGTTGGCGCCTTTATCGCCGAGCCCATCCAAGGGGCCGGTGGCGTGATCGTGCCACCAGAAACCTACTGGCCCGAAGTCCAGCGAATCGTCAAGAAATACGGCATCCTGCTGATCGCGGATGAGGTCATCTGCGGCTTTGGCCGCACCGGCAACTGGTTTGGGTCGCAAACAGTCGGGATTGAGCCTGACATCATGACCGTCGCCAAGGGGCTCAGCTCGGGCTACATCCCGATCGGTGGTTCCATCGTTTCTGATGAGGTGGCCGCGGTGCTGCGCGAAACCGAGTTCAACCACGGCTACACCTATTCGGGGCATCCGGTGGCTTGCGCTGTTGCGCTGGAAAACCTGCGCATCCTTGAGGAAGAAGGCATCGTCGACAACGTGCGCGATGTGACTGCGCCCTATTTGCGCGAAAAATGGGAGGCGCTGGCCGACCATCCGCTGGTGGGCGAGGCCAAAATCATCGGTATGATGGCTTCTATCGCACTGACGCCCGATAAAGCCAGCCGCGCCGATTTCGCCGCCGAAAAGGGTACCGTCGGCTTCATCTGCCGCGACCGCTGCTTTGCCAATAACGTCATCATGCGCAGTGTGGGTGACCGGATGATCATTTCACCACCCTTGTCGATGACATGCGAAGAGATCGACATTCTGATCGCACGGGCGCGCAAGTCACTTGATGAATGTTACGAGATCCTGAAAGCTGATGACCTGCTTAAGGCGGGCTAAATGGACCTGCTGACTGTGAACGACAAAGAGGGCGCATACCCGCCCTCTTACTATGCTGACGCGGCCACACATCTGGACCGGTTCCCTGCTGCTTCGGGTGATCTGGACTGTGATGTATGCGTTGTGGGGGCCGGGTTTACCGGGCTTTCAACCGCCTATCATCTGGCCCAGCGCGGCTATAACGTTGTGGTGCTTGAGGCGCAGCGCGTCGGGTTTGGTGCCTCGGGGCGCAATGGCGGTCAGGTCAGTACGGGCCAGCGCCGCGATCAGGAAGACCTTGAAGCAATGGTCGGCGACACCCATGCGCACGATCTCTGGGATATCGGATGCCAAGCGGTCGATCTGGTGCGCGACCTTTGCGACAAGGACGAAGTCCGTACCACATTCGCGCCCGGTATCGTTCACACCGTGCATCGCAAACGCGATCATGCGCACAACGCGGCATATGTGGCGCATATGCAGGACAAATACGGCTACGACAAAATCCGCTTGCTGGCCCCTGATGAATGCCGCGCCATCGTGAATTCGCCAGCTTATCACGGCGGCACGCTGGACATGGGGTCAGGCCATGTGAACCCGCTTGAACTGGTGCTGGGTCTTGCGCGACTGGCGGTGAACGCAGGCGCGCGTATTTTTGAGGGCTCCAAAGTCACCGGAATTGACGAAGGCGATCCTGCCTTTGTCAGAACCAAAGATGCCAAAGTAAAGGCGCGCTATGTCGTTTTGGGGTGCAACGGGTATCTGGGGTCACTGCATAAACACGTCGCTGCCCGTGTCATGCCTATCAATAATTTCGTCGTCGCGACGAAACCGATGTCTGCTGAGGCACAAGAAAACATCATCCGCAATAACTACGCTGTCGCGGACAGCAAATTCGTCGTGAACTATTTTCGGTTTTCCGAAGATCACAGACTGCTTTTTGGCGGTACCGAAACCTATAGCTATCGGTTTCCATCCGACATCGCAGGTGCCGTGCGCAAACCGCTGGCCGAGATTTTTCCGCAACTGAAAGACGTTGAAATTGACCATGCCTGGGGTGGCACGCTTGGGATCACGATGAACCGGATGCCGCATTATGAACGGATTGGCGGAAACATCCTGACCATGTCGGGGTTTTCTGGCTCTGGTGTGGCCTTGGGTACGCTGTCTGGCCAAATCGCTGCCGAGGCCATCTCGGGCCAGGCTGAACGGTTTGATGTCATGGCAAAGGTGCCCACACATGCGTTCCCCGGCGGCCCGGCCTTGCGTTCGCCGCTTCTTGTGCTGGCAATGCTCTGGTACAGCCTGCGTGACAAATTGTAGGAATTAACACATTGCAAACCACGGCGCTGGATAAGTCTTGCGCTTTTCAAGCGACGTGGCTCTTATAGACCTCTATCTGCTGGGACGGTGCCAAACTGTCATCTTCCAGCACTCATAGGGAATAAAAGAAGTCTGTTCGAAGATTGAGACACCCCACCGTACGTTGAAGTTAGGCCCACCAGCTGACCTCAGTCTCATTTTCAAACAAATGTCTGGTGTCAGGCATAACATGTCAGCGTGAAAGGTAAGTTTTTATGAAAGATGCGGCCAAATCCATGGGTCCAGATGAGGCGGCGAAAGCTTTTTTCGGACAGGATGAAACCACTTTTGCCGAAATGCTGGCCGATCTGACCGCCAATGACCCGCGCCTTGCGGCGGTGTTCCTGCGCACCCGACAGCGTTTTCTGGATAAACAAAAAAGCTAGGTTCTGCGCGGTCCACAGCTCTGGCAGATCAAACAGTTGCGACATCAGCACTCACAACTGCTTCAAACCGTGGAAAAACAGTGAAAACAGCTTGACCTTTCGGCCTCTGACAGGTTGAACGACCACCAGACTTTTCTAGGAAATATGGGCGGTTTTCAGATGGACGACCAGAACAAGAACCTCATCTTGGCGACGGTGCTTAGCTTTGCCGTCATCGTCGGGTGGACAACGCTTTTCCCGCCAGAGGAATTGCCGGTCGATCCCACGACCGAGACAGCCCAGACGCTGGAAGACCCCACCCTGCCCACGGCAGATCCGGTCGCCCCAGCCGCCACCACGCCCACCGAAGCACCTGAGCCCACTTCCCAAGCGCCGCGCGTCGCGATTGAGACCAGTGAATTCAGCGGATCCATTTCGCTCTTGGGTGGTCGGATTGATGACCTTGCCCTGACAAACTACCGCGAAACAATTGATGAAGACGCTGCGATTGTGCGCCTGCTCAAGCCCGTTGGCGAACCCGGCGCGTATTTTGCTTCATTCGGCTGGACAGCGACCGACGGCATTGACCCGACTGCCGTGCCTGGCCCGGACACGCTTTGGTCACTGGAAAGCGGTGACACGCTGACACCATCCAACCCTGTGACGCTGTCTTGGGACAATGGCGCAGGCCAGATTTTCCGCACAGAAATCTCGGTTGATGACGCTTTCATGTTCACCTTTGCGCAAAGCATCGAGAACGCCACAAGCAGCCCGATCGCAGCACGCCCTTATGGTTTGCTGCGCCGCCATGGCGAGCCTGCGGACCTGAAAAACTTCTTCATTCTGCACGAAGGCATGGTGCGGATGACAGATGGCGAGCTGGAAGAAACCGGCTACGACGACATCACCGAATACGCGGTGGACCCGCGTGAACGCACACAGGCCGAGCGTCTGGATGTCACAGAATCCGGCTGGATCGGCTATACAGACCACTATTGGATGACCACTTTGATCCCCGACCAAGGCACGCCCTTCCGGTCAACGTCAAAGTATTTTGACAGCCGTGATCTGTTTCAGGCCGAAGCTGTCATGCCAATCGAGACAGTCGCCGCCGGCGACACTGCGACCGTGACAACGCGCCTGTTCGCTGGCGCCAAGGAATGGGAAGCGATCCGCGACTATGAAGAGCAAGAGGGCGTTGTCGGCTTTCTGGACAGCATCGACTGGGGCTGGTTCTTCTTCCTGACCAAGCCAATCTTTGCACTGCTGCACTACCTGAATATCTTTATCGGCAACATGGGCTGGTCGATCCTTGCGCTGACAGTGACCCTGAAAATCATCGTGCTGCCGCTGGCCTATAAGTCCTACGTTTCAATGGCGAAGATGAAAGAGCTTCAGCCAGAAATGGAAAAGCTGAAAGAGCGTGCTGGCGACGACAAGCAAGCCATGCAGCAAGGCATGATGAAGCTCTACAAAGACAACAAGGTTAATCCTGCCGCCGGTTGTTTGCCCATCCTGCTGCAAATTCCGATCTTCTTCTCGCTCTATAAGGTGATCTTTGTGACCATCGAACTACGGCACGCCCCGTGGATCGGCTGGATCAAGGACCTGAGCGCACCTGATCCATCGTCACTGATCAACCTCTTTGGCTTGCTGCCCTACGCAGCACCCGAGCCCGGGTCGATCTTGTCACTGATCTTTATCGGGATACTGCCGATTATGCTGGGTGTCTCCATGTGGTTGCAGCAAAAGCTGAACCCGGCCCCAACAGACCCGACGCAGCAGATGATCTTTGCGTGGATGCCATGGGTCTTCATGTTCATGCTGGGCTCTTTCGCCTCTGGTCTGGTGCTTTACTGGATTGCCAACAACATCATCACCTTTACCCAACAGTACGCGATTATGCGCAGCCATGGGGCAAAACCGGATGTATTTGGCAACATCAAATCCAGCCTTAAAAAGCGATCCGCCACAGCGGAGACCGACAAAAAAGAGGGCAAGTAAATGATCGGTGTCGCCGCTTTGTGGCGGCACCCGATCAAAAGCCACGGGCGCGAAGCACTCGATCAGGTCAGTCTGACAGCAGGGCAGACAATGCCATGGGATCGGACGTGGGCTGTAATGCATGACGCGTCAAAGTTTGACCAAGCCGCGCCAGAATGGGTTTCTTGTGTGAACTTTATGATCGGGACCGGCACCCCCGGATTGGCGGGGATCTGGGCACAGTTTGATGCAGCCTCTGGTCAGATCACGCTACAGCATGACGCCTTGGGCGAAATCCGTTTTGACCCTGACAATGCACAAGACGCCGCACAGTTTGTCGACTGGGTCCGCCCGCTCTGCCCCCCGGACACACGTCAGCCTGTACAACTGGCCAAGGCGCCTACGCGCGGCATGACAGATACCGATTACCCTTCTGTGTCGATCATGACCCAAGCCAGCCATAACGCCGTTTCCCAAAAGCTGGGCCGCCCGCTCGAAACCGAGCGCTGGCGCGGCAATATCTGGCTGAACGGCGCCGGCCCTTGGGAAGAAATGGAATGGCCCGGCAAGGACATCCAGATCGGTGACGCCGTCCTGCACGTTGTCGAACCGATCCAGCGCTGCAAACACACGATGGCGAACCCCCGTACAGGCAAACGCGATGCAGATACGCTGGGCGCTTTGCGTGACGGCTGGGACCATCAATACTTTGGCGTCTATGCCAAGGTCATCAAGGGCGGTAAGATTGCCCTGAACAATACGGCAAAGGTGATCTGAGAATGGAAATGCGGTTTCCCGAAGTGGAAGAACCTGACGCACAGGCGCTGGAAAAAGGCCGCCTGCTGTTTGCGGGCGAAACCGAGTTTGTCAAAGGTGTTGTCGCCATGGACGGGCTGCCCCCTGCCGACCGCGTTGAGGTGTGCTTTGCCGGGCGGTCGAACGTGGGCAAATCGTCTTTGATTAACGCGCTGACCGGCCGCAAAGGGTTGGCCCGCGCATCCAACACGCCGGGGCGCACGCAAGAGATCAACTTTTTCACGGCTGGTGACATCTATGTGGTCGACTTGCCCGGCTATGGTTTTGCCAACGCACCCGTCGCTGTCGTTGAAAAATGGCAGCGCCTACTCAAGCAATATCTGCAAGGGCGTCAAACCCTGCGCCGGGTGTTTGTTCTGATCGACGCGCGTCATGGTGCCAAAGCCGTGGACGAAGAAATCATGTCACTGCTCGACAGTGCGGCGGTCACGTTTCAGGTTGTGATGACCAAAGTTGACAAGCTGAAGGGCGATGCGCTGCAAGCCTCGCTTGATAAAACCCGCGCAGCATTGGCCAAACACCCCGCAGCCTTTCCCGAACTGATCCTGACATCGTCAGAAAAGGGTGACGGGGTCAAAACGCTCCGCGCGGTCATCGCAGGCATCGCATGAAGACAAGGACGCAAGACATGAACCGTGATTGGATCGCCACCGCCAGCACCCTTAGCCAGGCCCTGCCCTATATGCAGCGCTATGCCGGTGCGACCGTCGTGATCAAACTGGGCGGTCACGCGATGGGCAGCGATGAGGCCATGCGCGGCTTTGCCCGCGACGTCGTTCTGATGCGTCAGGTCGGGTTGAACCCGGTCGTGGTGCATGGTGGCGGGCCTATGATCAACGAAATGCTCCGTAAACTGGATATTGAATCCAGTTTTGTGAACGGCAAACGCGTGACAGATCAGGCCACGATGGATGTGGTCGAAATGGTGCTTTCCGGTCAGGTGAATAACCGGCTGGTGCAGGCCATTTGCGAAGAAGGCGGCAAGGCTGTTGGCCTTTCGGGCAAGGATGCCAACCTGATGATTTGCGAGCAGACCCACGCCGATCTGGGGTTTGTGGGAACACCCGTTGCCGTCGATCCCACAATCGTGCGTGATCTGCACGCAGCCCACGCAATTCCTGTCATTGCGCCGCTTGGTATGGGGCGCAATGGTGAGACATTCAACATCAACGGTGACACCGCAGCAGGTGCGATCGCAGGTGCGCTCAAAGCGGATCGCCTGCTGTTGTTGACCGATGTGGAAGGCGTCAAGGACAAGTCCGGCCAGGTTCTGACCGAAATCGACCCCAAGATCATCCCCGACCTTATTATTGACGGCACGATCGCAGGTGGCATGATCCCCAAGACCGAAACCGCCCTTGCGGCCATGAACGATGGCGTGCGCGCTGTCGTCATCCTTGATGGCCGGGCACCCAATGCCTGCCTGCTGGAATTGTTCACAGACCACGGCGCGGGTTCGTTGATCCGTCGCCCGCGTGCATGACCTCTGACGATCTTGCCGATCTGCTTGGGCCGCACGGGCTGCGCGCCTTGGGTGATTGCCCTGACGGGGGCAGCACGATCACATTGATCGGTCCCGATGAACCTGCTTTCTGGGGCATCTTTCACGACAGCCCCGAATACAAAGACGGTGACGCCAACCCTTTGGATCGATGGTCGATGCGCGTGCTGTGTGCCGTCGCGGATCGCGTGGATGCACAGGCGCTCTTTCCTTTTGGGGGCCCACCCTATGCGCCCTTCTTTACGTGGGCCAAGCAAACAGGGCGCTTTTGGGCCTCTCCCATTGATTTCCTTGTACATGACCAAGCCGGGCTTTTTGTGTCATTCCGTGGCGCCCTTCGCTGGCAGGCAGAGCCGCTTGCCGGAACCACCGGACAACCTTGCCTGACTTGTGCAGACCAACCTTGTGCTACCGCCTGCCCGGTCGGTGCTTTTGACGCAGGCTATGATGTCGCCGCCTGCAAAGCGCATGTTGCGTCAGAGGCGGGTACGGACTGCCGCACGCGCGGATGTCTCGCTCGGCGGGCGTGCCCTATCGGCCAAGGAGCCCGCCTGTCAGCCCAAGCCACGTTCCATATGGAGGCCTTTTTGTGACCCACCGTCTGATCCTGATCCGCCATGCGAAATCCAGTTGGGACGACCCTTTCGGTGATGATCATGCGCGCGTGCTTAACCACCGTGGTCAGGCATCGGCCAAAGCCATCGGGAAATGGTTGGCCGACAAAGGGTATATGCCAGATCTCGTGCTCTGCTCTGATGCGGCACGCACGCAGGAAACGGCCGCATTGATCATTGAGCAGCTTGCACCTGCACCGCCGGTCAAATTGTCTGGCCGACTGTACCATGCAGCCCCCGAAACGATCCTTGATTTACTGCGTAAACAAAGTGCCGCGACCATCGGAATCATCGCACATAATCCCGGCATCGGGATGCTGGCCAACGCATTAGTCAACACACCGCCTGATCACCGCCGATTCAGCGATTATCCGACCTGCGCCAGCACTGTCATTGATTTTGAAATAGGCTCCTGGGCTGCGGTTCAGCCCCGCACCGGGCGCTGCGCAGACTTCGTCGTACCGCGCGACCTGATTGGCACGACCGGACACGACATAGATTAGCGGTGCCTGTTTTTTACGCAGACCCAGATGTCATGCCGCACTATCGCGTCAGTGACACAATGACTGGATTTCAGGCGCGCGCGCTCTTGCGAAACAGGTTGAGAGAAATGTAGCGTTGGGCCAGTTGGGGCTGACAAGTTTAGAAACCACGAGAGCATTGAGACTTTCGTTAAAGTGTAGGCAGAAGGTGCACCAATGGCAGTATTGAACTCTGGACTGGGCGGACCCGAGGGCTTTGGCACAAACGTTTTCTCGACGGCCACAGGACGCATTGGCAACCTCGACGATGGCAGTATCGAGGTCGATATCACATCCGTGTTCGGCGCAACCGGAATTGACTACTTCGGCACAAACTACACCAGCCTTTATATCAACACGAATGGTCTGATCACATTTGACGGCCCCGAAACCGCATACACACCCATCGCAATCAATACCTTTGGTGAACCTGCGATCGCCCCTTTTTGGTCGGACGTTGACATCACAAAAGGCGGCGAAATTTACTGGGATGTGAACCCGACATCAGGTGCCATCACGATCACTTGGTCCGAGGTCGCCCCGTATGACGACTTCAGCGGATCACCGCCTCTGAACTCGTTTCAGGTCGTTCTAACCAATACCGGTGGCGGCGATTTTTCGGTCGAATTTATCTACGAAGACATCGAGTGGACAAACGGCTTTACTGGCGAGGCAACTGTCGGACTTACCGACGGGGGAGCAAATGATGTTGTCTTGCCGGGCTCCGGTAGCGCCGGAGCGTTAACCAACTTTGACACAGCAGATTTTGGCAATGGTGACCCGGACGGCAGATGGGAAACCGATGTCACGGGCGGGACGATTACCTCATCCAACTTTGTTGTCGATGGTACGGCTGGCGACGACATCATTGACGTGTCCTATGACGGCGATCCGGAAAATGATTTTGTAGACGCGGCCGATGGTACCGGCGTTGGTCGGAATGACGACGTTATTGATGCTGGCGCAGGCAATGACACGGTTGATGGCGGCCTTGGCGATGATACCATCTTTGGCCGGGCGGGCGACGACACTATCACGGTTGGTGTTGGTGATACCGCAGAAGGCGGCGATGACGCGGACACCTTTGTCTTGGATTTTGGACAGACCAGCAGCACAGGCTCCACGACCATCGATGTCGATGGCGGCACCAATGGTGTTGACGATGACTCACTGGATTTGTCGGGTCTTGGCCGGTTCACCCGGACGGAAACGACCGACGCTGATGGCGATTCTACCAGTGGCACGGCGATTTTTGACAGCGGTCAGATCGTCAATTTCACTGAAATTGAAAACCTGACGGTATGTTTCGCTGAAGGCACACAGATCAAGGCTGAAGACGGCGTCATCCCCATTGAGAAACTATGTGTCGGGGACCGACTGGCCACCCGCGACCATGGGCTGCAAACCATTCGCTGGATTGGAAAACGCGTCCTTGGTGCTGACGCCTTGGCAACCCATCCAAATCTGCAACCCATCCGTATCACAGCAGGCGCGCTGGGTGCAGGCAGGCCATCGCGCGACTTGGTCGTCTCACCGCAACACCGGATTGTTGTGCGCTCCAAAATTGCGGTACGTATGTTCGACGCGGAAGAGGTCTTTGTGCCTGCAAAACACCTGCTTGATCTCAACGGTGTCAGTGTCGCAACAGATATAACCACGGTTATTTACTATCACCTGCTCTGCGATGATCACGAGATTATCGAAGCTGACGGCGCGCTAGCCGAAACGCTCTACACTGGCACGGAAGCCATGAAGGCGATGACGCCGGAAGCCCGGGAAGAGATCGCTTTGATTTTTGGGGATCACCCTTTGGAAGATCGGCCTTTGGCCCTGTTCTGCCCCAAAGGCAAACAAGCGAAACGATTGGTCGAGCGGCATATCAAGAATGATCGTGCGATCTATTTTTAGGCTGGCATTGTTCCCAGCGCGACGACCTAAAGAGCCGCGGATCATAGCCCACTGACACTTCACAAACGCAAAAAGCCCCGGCAATTGCCGGGGCTTTTCGATTGGTAGGGCTCTGGCCTTAGTGACCCAAAATCTGGCTCAGGAACAACTGGGTCCGGTCGGACTTGGGGTTGTTAAAGAACTCTTCGGGCTCGTTCTGTTCCACGATCTGGCCTTGGTCCATAAAGATCACGCGGTTGGCGACCTGACGTGCAAAGCCCATCTCGTGCGTCACGCACAGCATGGTCATACCTTCCTCGGCCAGTTCGATCATGGTGTCGAGCACCTCTTTGATCATTTCAGGGTCAAGCGCCGATGTCGGTTCGTCAAACAGCATGATGCGTGGCTTCATGCATAGCGAACGGGCGATCGCCACACGCTGCTGCTGACCACCAGAAAGCTGACCGGGGTATTTGTCGGCCTGCTCGGGGATCTTAACCTTCTCAAGGAAGTGCATTGCGGTTTCTTCGGCTTCCTTCTTGGGCGTTTTGCGTACCCAGATCGGGGCCAGCGTGCAGTTCTCAAGGATCGTCAGATGCGGGAACAGGTTGAAGTGCTGAAAGCACATGCCAACCTCTGACCGGATCTTGTCGATGTTTTTGAGGTCCGAGGACAGCACGGTGCCGTCCACGGTGATTTTGCCCTGCTGGTGCTCTTCCAATGCGTTGATGCAGCGGATCAGCGTGGATTTACCCGACCCTGACGGGCCACAGATGACAATCCTTTCGCCCTGGTACACCGACAGGTCGATGTCGCGCAGCACGTGGAAGGAACCATACCATTTGTTCATATTCTCAATGGTAATCGCCAGCTCGTCCGAGACTTTGAGTTGTTTTGCTTCGGCCATGGTTTCAGCCTCCTATCGGTGGTCGGTTGCGAGCCTGCGCTCCAACCATTGTGAG
>JALQUF010000049.1 GCA_023263855.1 Yoonia sp.
GTGTTTGTCACCGTGATTTTCGGCCCGCCGTGTTCCGTGCCATCGTAAAGCAAATAGGAATTGGTCCGCCCGTCCGCAAAGCAATTGGGTGAGCCAGTCTGTTCGGCCGAACCAATCAAGCCGGGCCCGTCAACGATACCGCTCATGCGCATCTCGGCGATGACCTCGATAATACCAGACCCGCAAATACCGGTGATGCCGGTTTGGGCGATGGCGGCGTCAAAACCTTCTTCATCAGACCAGATATCAGATCCGATGACCTGAAAGCGTGGAAGCTTGGTTTTGGGGTCGATCTCGACGTGCTCAATCGCGCCGGGGGCCGCCCGTTGGCCCGAACTGATCTGCGCGCCTTCAAAGGCGGGACCCGTGGGCGAAGAACAGGCGAGCACCTTTTCCTTATTGCCCAGCAGGATTTCCGCGTTGGTACCCACATCGACGATCAAGACAAGGTCGTCGGATTTATCCGGGGCCTCTGACAATGCCACCGCAGCGGCATCTGCGCCGACGTGGCCAGCGATGCACGGCAGCAGATAGACGCGGCTGGCCGGGTGCAGGTTCAGGTCCAGTTCGGACGCCCGCAATGACATGGATTCGGATGTCGCCAATGCGAATGGCGCCTGGCCCAACTCATAAGCGTCGATGCCCAGAAAGAGGTGGTGCATCACAGGGTTGCAGACAAAGACGGCATCGACAATCAGATCACGGTCGATGCCTGCTTCTGATGCGATTTGCACGAAAAGAGCATTCATGCCTTCGCGCACAGCTTTGGTCATCTCATCCGAACCTTTGGGATTCATCATACCATAGCTAACGCGGCTCATCAGATCTTCGCCAAAGCGGATCTGCGGATTCATGATACCGGAGGAGGCGACGACCGCGCCTGATTGCAGGTCGCAGAGATGAGCTGCGATGGTGGTTGAGCCCAGATCGACGGCCAGACCGTAGAGTGTGCCTTCGTAGAACCCGGGCCAGATCTGAATAATCCGCGGGCTGAATACCGCATCCCCCAGATGGACAGCAACCGTGACTTTCCACGCGCCTTTGCGCAAGGCGCTCTGCAGCGCCTTAAGCACGCCAAGGTCCGCTTCCAGATGTGGCAGCCCCCAATCACGGGTCAGGGCCTGCTGCAAGCGCTCCAGATCGCCGGAGGGGTCATGCATGTCCGGCTCGGCCACTTCAACGTAATAGAGCTTGGTTGACGGGTTCAGAACAATGTCCCGCGCCTCGGCCCGTTTGCGCACGACCTGCTTGTGCACCTGGCTTTCGGCGGGCACGTCAATGACCACATCGCTTTGGATCGTGGCCTGACAGCCAAGACGGCGCCCCTTTTTAAGGCCGCGTTTGTCGTCATAACGTTGTTCGACACTATTCCATTCGGACAAAGCTGTGTCCGCAACGGTCACGCCGTGCTTGGAAAACTCACCATAAGACGGCGTGATCTGGCATTTTGAGCAGATGCCACGCCCGCCGCACACACTGTCCAGATCAACACCCAGTTGCCGGGCGGCTGTCAGAACCGGTGTGCCAACCGGAAAGTGTCCGCGTTTCCCTGATGGGGTAAAAACAACAAGAGGATCTTCTGACATTTTGCGCGCCTGTATTGCTTGTGGCTGAATGTATATTTTGCCCGCGCAATAGAAAGGCCTGTATCCGTCATAATGACTATGAGCAGCGGCATATGATGCCGGGATTATTCGCCCAGAGCGTACCCTGTGGCGGCAGGGTGCCCGGCGCCCCAGACTTTGCCAGCATCTTTGCGGATCAGGCTTGCTTGGATGCGATCAAGCTCGTCCATCGCGCAGATATGGCATCCCGACTTTCTCAGCGCCTTTTGATAGGCGGTCTGCACGGATTTGGCGCGCCACGGTAGCGATGCACGGGTGATCCATTGCCGCAAGTCCTGTGGCAGCCTGTCAAAATCATGCATGGCGTTGTTTGTGCAGCGCTTTCGCTTCAACGTTGTCGTTCCGCAATTGTGCGACATCCCGGGCATCCTGATCGTGAAAAGGGTGGAAGTTATGATATAATGTAACTGCCGGCATTCAAGCCCGTTTTCAAGGCATTGCGAAAGAACTGCCACAGGGAACTGTGTTTGGACCAGTTCCCCCTTTCCGTCGCGCCACATCCGTGCGATAGCGACGTGCCAACGATACCACCCAAGGAGACTGGTTGATGGAGATTCGCGAGGCACTCACTTTTGATGATGTTTTGTTGGTGCCGGGAGCGTCGAATGTGCTGCCGTCGACGGCAGACACACGCACGCAGGTTACCAAGTCTATCGCAATGAACATCCCGCTGTTGTCCAGCGCGATGGACACTGTGACCGAAGGGCGCATGGCCATTGCCATGGCGCAGGCGGGTGGCATTGGCGTCGTCCATAAGAACCTGAACGTCGAAGAACAGGCAAAGGAAATCCGCCGGGTCAAACGCTTTGTGTCCGGTACGGTTTACAACCCTGTCACCCTGCGCCCCGATCAGACCCTTGCTGATGCCAAGGCGCTGATGGAACGCTACCGGATCACCGGTTTTCCGGTTGTTGGCCCCGATGGCACTGTTGTGGGCATCGTCACCAACCGCGACATGCGTTTTGCACAAGATGACAAGACGCCGGTCAGTGTGATGATGACGACCGACAATCTGGCCATGCTGCAGGAACCGGCTGATCTTGATGAAGCACGGTCCTTGATGCAGGCGCGCCGCATTGAAAAATTGCTGATCACCGATGGCCAAGGCAAGCTGACAGGTTTGCTGACGCTGAAGGATAGCGAACAGGCGGTGCTGAACCCGATGGCTTGCAAAGATGCTTTGGGCCGTTTGCGCGTCGCGGCGGCGTCGGGCGTGGGCGATGCCGGGTTCGAGCGGTCACAGGCCTTGGTCGAAGCGGGTGTCGATATGATCGTGATTGATACCGCTCACGGGCATTCCGAAGGGGTGGCCAAAGCGGTTGAGCGGGCCAAGAACCTGTCCAACGAAGTGCAGATTGTTGCGGGCAACATTGCAACAGGTGAAGCTGCAAAGGCCTTGATCGGCGCAGGTGCAGATGCGGTGAAAGTGGGCATTGGCCCCGGGTCGATCTGTACGACACGTATGGTCGCCGGTGTCGGTGTGCCACAGCTGACGGCGATCATGGATTGTGCGGCCGGTGCAGGCGATGTGCCGGTGATTGCGGATGGCGGCATCAAGTTCTCTGGCGATTTTGCCAAGGCGATTGCGGCGGGCGCCTCTTGCGCGATGGTCGGTTCCATGATTGCAGGTACCGACGAAAGCCCCGGCGAGGTGATCTTGTATCAAGGCCGCTCGTTCAAATCCTATCGCGGCATGGGCAGTTTGGGCGCAATGGCGCGCGGTTCTGCGGATCGTTATTTTCAAAAGGACGCGGCCAGTGACAAACTGGTCCCCGAAGGGATCGAAGGGCAGGTGCCATACAAAGGGTCGGCAAGTGCCGTTGTACACCAGCTGGTCGGCGGTTTGCGTGCAGCCATGGGCTATACCGGCTGTGCAACGGTCGCGGAAATGCGCAAGAACTGCAGCTTTGTAAAGATCACCGGTGCGGGCCTGACCGAGAGCCATGTTCACGACGTGCAGATCACGCGCGAAAGCCCCAATTACCGGATCGGCTAGGGCATGACCCCCGGCGCACGTGTGGCCGCCGCTATTGCGGTGCTTGATCAGATTCAGGAAGGCGCAGTGGCTGAACAGGCGCTGACGGCATGGGCACGCGGCAGCCGCTTTGCGGGCTCCAGGGATCGGGCCGCCGTGCGCGATCATGTGTTCGATGTCCTGCGGGCGAAACGGTCATTGGGCGATGGCTCGGGTCGTCGTTTGATGCAGCGCTTGGCCTTGCGCGAAGGCTGGGACCTTGATGCGCTGTTCTCGGGCGAGGGCCATGCGCCGGCACCGCTCAGTTCTGTGGAAAAAGCTTCGCTTGCGACGCCAGTGGATCAAGCAGACGCTGTGCGCTGTGATGTACCCGATTGGCTCTGGCCCATCTGGCAGCAGAGCTTGGGTGATCAGGCCGTGCAGGCCGCGCTTGTGCAGCAAGGGCGTGCGGATGTTTTTCTGCGCGTAAACCAACGCAAAGGACCGGTGGCACAAGCGATTGCGGATTTGGCCGATGACGGGATCGGCGTTGTGCCGCACCCGACCGTGTCTGGGTGTCTGCGCGTCACTGAAAACCCCCGCCGGGTCAAGACATGCCAAGCCTATCTGACAGGGCTGGTCGAGTTGCAGGATGCCGCCTCTCAACAGGCCGTTCAAAAAACAGCAGTGCCCGATGGGGCGCGGATACTTGATTACTGTGCGGGTGGCGGCGGTAAGGCGCTTGCCTTTGCTGACATGCACAAGGCGTCGGTTTTCGCCCATGACATCGCCCCGCAACGCCTGCGCGATCTGCCAGAGCGGGCGGCGCGCGCAGAGGTCAACATCGCGATCCTTCCGACCGCACAACTGGCACAGCAGCCAAAATTTGATGTCGTTTTCTGTGACGCACCTTGCAGCGGCAGTGGCACGTGGCGGCGCACGCCGGATGCAAAATGGCGGCTGACAGCCGACAGGCTTGACGCTTTGAAACAGGCACAGGCAGAAGTTTTGGCAGGTGCCGCGCCGCTTGTCGCTGTAGGCGGTGCGCTTGTTTATGCGACCTGCTCGGTCTTGCGTGATGAAAACGATATGGCTGTCCGGTCATTTCTGGCGCGCAATCCTGTGTGGCGCATGTCGCATCAGAGCCAACGGCTGCCAGATACCGACGGCGACGGATTTTACACCTGCGTCCTGACGCGTGAATAATACAACCTAGAATTGCATATTGAAACCTGCTAAAAGATCTTAGGGGGCGCTTAACTGTTGCGCGGCTAGCATGCCCTCAGGCGGAGCGAGGTGTTTTGAGTGCCCTTTGATCAATCGTATGAAAAACACCCGGAATCGGTCTCGGCCAAACTGCCGGACCGCCATCATTTACTGATCGCGGGGGCGCTGTGCATCGTGTTGGCGGCGATTGTACCTTGGGTGACGCTGCAGTACGGGTTTGCCCTATGCGGCGGTATTCTGTTGTCTATCGCGGCCTTTCTTAAGGTCAGCAGGGTCGCGGCTGATCGTGCCAGTGCACATCTTTTCCAAACCGCATGCCGGATCATGATGCACGATGTAGGCATTGGTTTTGTCACGAATGCGGCGGGTGTGGTGCGCTATGCAAATCCGGGCGCCTATGACAGGTTTGGGGATGCGCAGGGGCGCACTCTTGCTGCCGTGTTTGAACTGATGTTGGCCAACCCGGGCAGTGTTTTTTCACAAGTTGCCGCACAGGCGCGCGACACCGGCGCGCAGACCGAAGATATTGTGACGCGGGGCGGACATTTTCGTCTGCGGTTGTTGGTCATGGGCGCGGATTGCCAGCTGTGGTGGCTGGATGATCTCAGCCAGACCGGGCGTCTGGGCAGCAAGCCGGGGCAGCAGCACGTCATTCCAATGATGACCGCCGGGCCAGATGGCCAGATCATTCAAATGAATAAGGCATTTCGTGCGCTGGTTGGCGGGTCGATTCATACACTGGATCAAATCTTTGAAGAGACGCCGTTGCGATCCGGCCAAACTCACCACCTGCGCGGGGCCGAAGGGCGGATTACGGTGATTATTGCTGTTTCTGAAGGCAGGGATGGGATGCGTGACATCTATCTGCTGCCCTGTCCTGACGGTTTGCAAATGCCGCGCCAGATTGAGGCGGATTGGGACGCAATCGAGGATTTGCCGGTGCCTCTGTTGAAAGTGGCGCGCGATGGGTCCCTTTTGGGGTCCAATCGCGAAGCCCGCCAGCTTTTGGATATTGGATCAACACAAGGGCGGCATCTGGCAGATGTCCTCAACAATCCGGGCCGTCCGATTCGTGATTGGCTGTCAGAGGCGCTGGCGGGACAGGCCGGAAGTGTCTCGCAATTCTTGCATGGACGCGGACAAAGGCAGGATACTTTTGTGCAAGTCACCTTGAACACTGCCGGCGGCGCGGATGATCCCCATCTGATTGCGGTGCTCAATGATGTGACCGAGCTGAAAACGCTTGAGGCGCAGTTTGTTCAAAGCCAGAAAATGCAGGCGATTGGTCAGCTGGCTGGCGGTGTTGCGCATGATTTCAACAACCTGCTCACGGCCATCTCGGGCCATTGCGAACTCTTGCTTTGCAATCATGACGAGCACGACCAAGACTATGGCGATCTTATCCAGATCCACCAGAACACCAATCGCGCGGCCAGTCTGGTGGGTCAGCTTTTGGCATTTTCCCGCAAGCAGAATTTGCAGCTCGAAGCGATAGATCTACGCGATACACTGTCGGATCTGACCCATTTGCTGAACCGGCTTGTGGGCGAGAAAGTGACACTTACACTCGACCATGATCCTGAACTGGCGCAGATCCTGGCGGACAAACGCCAATTGGAACAGGTGTTGATGAACCTTGTGGTCAATGCCCGTGATGCAATGTCGGGTGCAGGGGAAATTCGGGTCACGACCAAGAATATGCATCTTTCAAAGGCGATGCAGCGCGACCGCGCGACTGTTCCTGCCGGGCACTATGTCTTGGTAAAAGTGATTGACAACGGACAAGGGATTGCCGCCGATAAACTGGGCAAGATATTCGAGCCGTTCTTTACAACCAAACGCACAGGAGAAGGCACAGGGCTGGGTCTGTCTACGGCTTACGGCATTGTCAAACAAACCGGCGGGTACATTTTCGTCGATACGGTGGTGGGCGAGGGGACGACATTTTCGCTGTTCTTCCCCCGGCATACCGGAAGGACCAAGACTGCTGCGCTGCCTGCCGCTGCCGTTGCGCAGCGGATCAAGACAAGCGCGGATGGTGTGGTTCTCTTGGTTGAGGATGAGGCGCCGGTGCGCGCCTTTGCGACACGCGCCTTGCGCTTGCGCGGCTATACGGTGTTAGAGGCTGATCACGCGGAAGCCGCCTTGGAGATGCTGGATAATGAGGACCTGCAGGTCGATATCTTTGTCACTGACGTCATCATGCCGGGTCAGGACGGGCCAACATGGGTCAGGCAGGCGCTAAAATCGCGTCCTGACACAAAGGTGGTGTTCATGTCCGGCTACCCCGAAGACGCCTTTGATGATGGGGAGCCCGAGGTTTTGGGTGCCGCCTTCTTGCCCAAGCCATTTTCCCTCAAAGATCTGACGGATGTGGTGCAAAACCAACTGCAAGGGGTGCCACAAACCGCCGAAAGCTAGACCGCTATTGCGCCAATGCAACCAGATGCGCCGCTGAGCCGGTCAGTGCAGCATAGTCATCTTCTATCACATACACAGCGAAATTGGACATGAACCCCGCAAAGCGCCCTTTGTCACGAAACGCATCACCAAAGCCGAAACCGATCAGATAGGGGGCAAAGGCGCGCGCGACGCCGCCGACAAGATAAACACCGCCAAACGGCAATTGGATCAATGAAAGATTGCCGCAGACTGTCCCAAGAATACGGGTAAAGAGCTGTGCCGCTGCCTCGGCGCGCGGGTCTGATCCATTGGTGCAAGCCGCCATGATGTCTTTGGCCGCACATTCGCGCGGATCGCCGGCTTCCTGACCCAGAAATGCGTAGACCCGTTCAAGCCCGCGCCCGGACAACACATCTTCAACCGCAGGAAAGCCGTGCGCCGTTGACACAAACTGACACAGGCGCAATTCCATTTCGGTGCGGATCGGCAGGTTCGCGTGCCCGCTCTCGGAGGGGGTGACAATGCGGCCTTGGTCCAGATCAAAAACCGGGGCTGCGTTAAAGCCCGTACCAACGCCAACCACCAGCTTTGCGGCGTTTGCGTTGTCGGCGGGCCCCGGCAGGATGCTGCGGATATTGGCGGGGTCGATGTGACCCAACGCGTGACCCTGCGCCTGCAGATCGTTTAGAATTGCGACGGTTTCGGCCTTGGTGGCACGTGTGAGCGTGTCTTTGTCGATCGTCCAATCCAGATTGGTCATCGTGGCCCGCCCATCGCGGACGGGGCCTGCGACGGCTACGCATGCGGCGATGGGGTCAACACCACCTTCGTCGGCAATATAGCGGGCCAACACCGATTCGAGCCCCGGAAATTCTGTGTTGTGATAACGCCGGATTGTCCCGTCAACAATTCTGCGCCCATCGGCCAAAGCGACGCGGGTATTGGTGCCGCCGATATCGGCGACAAGAGCGTATGTATCCTTGGGGTGTCCCATAATCGTCCTAACGCGCGATGGCTGCTTTGAGCGCGTGATAGGACGCTTTGGGCGTGCGCTTCAAGGTTTCAAAATCAACATGGATCATGCCGAACCGTTTTTCATATCCAAAGGCCCATTCGTAGTTGTCCAATAGGGACCAATAGAAAAAGCCCTTTACATTCGCCCCGTCTGCGATGGCCTGTTTGGTGGCGTTGACGTGATCTGAGACGAATTTTTCACGTTCCGGGTCAATGACAGCACCGTTCCTGACAGTATCATCCCAAGCCATCCCGTTTTCGGTCACATAGATTGGCAATTGCCCGACATAGTCACGCGACAGTCGTGTCAGAAAGGATCGCAGCCCGTCAGGGTAAATTTCCCACCCCATTTGGGTCTTGTCACCGGGGCCTTCTTCTGACGCGATATGCGGCCAAACGGTTGTTTCATCGGCTGTCACTTTATGGCGGGTGTAGTAATTCACACCCAGAAAATCGATCGGCTGGCTGATCTCGGCCATATCGTCTTGCCAATTTTGGGGCATATGGGGGGCAAGTCCGGCAAGGGCTTCGGCGGGGTAGCTGCCTTTTGCAATTGCCTCAATGAACCAGCGGTTCATGATCGCATCCCACGTTGCAGCGGCCTGTGCAGCCTTGGGCGAGCTGTCTTTGGGTTCGGTATGATCGAAATTAATCACGATACCACAGTTCTTCATGCCTTTCGCACGCAACCGGCTCATTGCGACACCGTGCGCCAGATTGATGTGGTGCATTGCGCGGGCGGCTGCGCGAATGTCTTTCAGCCCCGGCGCATGATGGCCAAGAAAATGCGACAGATACGACACGCACCAGGGTTCGTTGATCGTAGCGATTGATGCAACGCGGTCGCCAATACGGTCGGTCATCACATCGGTGAAGTCACCGAAATACTGGCAGGTATCGCGGTTCATCCAGCCGCCGTTGTCGGCCAGTGCAGCGGGCAATTCCCAGTGATAAAGCGTCTGGAATGGTTTCAGACCGCGTTCCAGCATCGCATCGACCAGCCTGTCATAAAAATCGAGCCCCTCGGGATTGGGCGTCCGTCCGTCCGGCATGACCCGTGCCCAAGAGGTGGAGAACCGATAGGCATCCATCCCGGCATCTTTCAGCAGGTCCAGATCCTCGGCAAAGCGGTGATAATGATCACAGGCGACCGCACCATCTTCGGCGCGCACCACATTGCCGGGGCCAGCGGCGAAGGTATCCCAATGCGTCGGTCCAGCGCCGCCAAATTTGTGGCCTTCAATCTGATAGGCTGCGGTGGCAGCCCCAAACAGGAAGTCTTGGGGGAAGTCGGATCGCTTGAAATCCATGTCAGTCCTTTCGCGGGGCAGGGCCGGTGGACGACCCCACCATCAATTCTGCCTCGAGTAGTTGTTGAAGCGGTGGCTTGGTCGGTTCGGTGATGGTGGTCAGCAGCATTTCAGCCAGCCTGCGGCCTGCCTCCCGCACGGACGACCGCGTGGCGGTGAAAATCGGGACATCAGCCCCGTTTTGCAGATACGACAGCGCATCGTCATGGGTCACGACAGAAACATCTTTGCCCATCACAAGGCCTTTTTCCTCGATCGCGCGCCTGACGCCCAAGGCGGAAATCAAAGAAGAACACAGGATCGCGGTGGGTGCGTTTTCCTCTGCCAGCATGTCGCGGGTTGATTGATAGCCAAACACTTCGGTCATTTCGCCTGAACGCATCAGGTGCGGGTCAAGGGGCACATCATGCGCACGCAGGGATTCTGCATAGCCTTCGCGCCTGCGATGGGCAAAATCCATCACCTCAAGCCCGTTGATCAGCGCGATGCGCCGGTGGCCCAGATCAAACAAAAAATCCGTGGCGCGCAAAAATGCACTGCGGTTGTTCACGTCGAGCCATGCATAGGGTTTATCATAGCCTGTTGCGCGCCCGTGCACGGCAAAGGGCAGGCCCAGTTCATGCAAAAGCCCAAGGCGTGGGTCATTCATGCGCGGGCCGTGAATAATCACACCATCCACAGCGCGCCGGGATTTCAGCCCGCTGTAAATGCGCCGTTCGTCGGCATCGTCAACGATGGACAAGATCATTTCATAGCCGTGGCGCGAATATGTCTCTCCGGCGCCGGCGATAAAGTCTCCGAAGATCGGATTGACCATCTCATGCTTGCTGGAAACCGGAATGACGTGCCCGATTGCCAGGGCCTGCCCGGTGGCCAGCCCTTTGGCACGGGTTGAGGGGCTGTAATTAAATGTGCGGGCGGCTTCTTCGACCCGGCGGCGGGTGGCGGGACTCACCTCGGGGTAGCCGTTGAGCGCGCGGCTGACGGTGGTTTGGCTGAGCCCCAGATTTTGCGAAAGTTGTTTTAAATTCATGGGGTCAGTTAGGCATCCAAAGCGCTATTAAATTAAAGATCCGCGACTGTGCCGACAGGTTTGTCCTGCGCGGCCTTAATTGACTAGCATGATTTTAAGGGATTCCAAGAAATTTTTAGCGCTAACACGCCTGTATTGACAGACGGGTGATCTTGGCTGAGTGTAGGAAAATCCAAAGCGCTTTGGGGAGTGATTCCTTGGCGCGTTCGGGAATAACAGCACGTGAGTGCGAACTGAGAGACGCGTCCGTGGGCGCGATTGGGAGGTAGATCAATGAAAACGAAACTCTATGCCAGCGTGGCAGCGGTTGCGCTTACTGCAAGCGCGGCAAGCGCCGAGGGCCATATGCCATTCACACCGGGTGAGGGCGACTTTAGCTGGGACAGCTATAACGCATGGGCTGCAAATGCGCCTGATCTGAGCGGCCAGGATGTGACAATCTTTGGCCCATGGCTGGCCCCCGAAGATGATATTTTCCGTTCGATGATCACCTACTTCACCGATGCGACCGGCGCGAACGTCACCTACACGGGTTCTGACGGGTTCGAGCAGCAGATCGTGATCGATTCCGAGGCAGGTTCTGCCCCAAACATCGCTGTGTTTCCACAGCCCGGTCTGGCTGCGACAATGGCGGCACAGGGCCTTTTGACACCGCTTGGTGACGAAATGGGGTCATGGGTGGCTGACAACTATGCGGCTGGTCAGTCTTGGGTTGATCTGGGCACATATTCCGACGCCAACGGCGCGGATCAGTTCTACGGCTTCTTCTACAATGTGAACGTGAAGTCGCTGGTTTGGTACTCACCTGAGAACTTTGAGGATGCTGGCTACGACGTGCCGGAGACAATGGAAGATCTGATCGCATTGTCCGAGCAGATGATCGCAGATGGCGAGACACCTTGGTGCATCGGTCTGGGGTCAGGTGCAGCGACAGGTTGGCCCGCGACCGACTGGGTTGAAGACATCATGCTGCGCACACAGGCACCTGAGGTCTATGACGGCTGGGTCACGAACGAGATTCCGTTCAACGATCCACGTGTGATCGAAGCGGTTGAAACATTCGGCATGTTCGCCAAGAACGACGACATGGTCGCCGGTGGCTCCGCCGCAGTTGGTTCGACTGACTTCCGCGACAGCCCAACCGGTCTCTTCTCTTCGCCACCACAGTGCTACATGCACCGTCAGGCGTCTTTCGCACCTGCCTTCTTCCCGGAAGGCACTGAGCTTGGCACAGACGCGGACTTCTTCTACTTCCCGTCCTTTGCTGAAAAAGACCTTGGCAATCCAGTTCTGGGCGGTGGTACGTTGATGGCGGTCACTGACGAGTCTGACGCAACAATGGCGTTCATGGAGTTCCTGCAGCAGCCAATCGCCCATGAGGTGATGATGGCTCAGACTGGCTTCCTGACACCGCATACCGGTGTGAACCTTGACACCTATGGCGATGATACGCTGCGTGGACAGGGCGAAATCCTGCAGAACGCGACAACCTTCCGCTTTGACGCATCTGACCTGATGCCCGGCGCGATTGGTGCCGGCACATTCTGGACAGGTATGGTTGACTATGTCGGCGGTGCATCCGCTGAAGACGTCACCGGTGCAATCCAGGATAGCTGGGACGCGCTGAAGTAATCAGCGCCGCTGAGAGCCTATCTCATTAAAAACGGTTCGGACGGGCGACTGTCCGAACCCACGCACGGCACATCATGTCGCCGTCAGAGATACATCGCGAAGGGGAGGGCGCTATGAATCCGGCACTTCAAGGATTAATAACGATCATTATCGGGGTTGGCGGCTGCGTCGGCTATTTCTACGGGGCAAACCTGTTTCTGGATAAGGTCTTGTTCAAACCCACAGGGCCGAACGCGGGCCGCAATATCAACCGGGCCAACATGATCCGGCCATGGGTTTTCCTGTTTCCCGCATTGCTGGCCTTGGGGCTGTATCTGGCATACCCCGTTTTCGCGACACTGCGCCTGAGTTTCCTTGAGCGTTTGCCCGGCAATGAATACGCCTTTGTTGGCTTGGACAACTACACGCAGATGTTTGCCGAGCCCAAGTTCATGGAAGCCCTGCGCAATAACGTGCTTTGGTTGGTTGTCGTGCCTGCCGCGGCCACAGGATTTGGCCTTTTGGCGGCACAGCTGACAGACCGCTTGAAATGGGGGAACATCGCCAAATCGATCGTGTTCATGCCGATGGCGATTTCCTTCGTTGGTGCTGCCGTTATCTTTAAACTGATCTATGAGGCCCGCCCCGAGGACGTGGCGCAGATTGGTATCCTCAACCACCTCTATCTGACATTTGGCGGTGATGCGCCGGTGCAATGGCTGCAAGTGCCGTTCTGGAACAACTTTTTCCTTATGGCAGTCCTGATCTGGATTCAGACCGGTTTCGCCATGGTGATCCTGTCCGCCGCCTTGCGCGGAATCCCAGAGGAAACGATTGAGGCCGCGATCATTGATGGCGCCAATCCGTTCCAGATTTTCTTCAAGATCAAGATCCCGCAGATCATGTCCACCATTGTTGTGGTCTGGACAACGATCACGATTGCCACGCTCAAGGTCTTTGACATCGTCTTCGCGATGACCAACGGCCAGTGGGAAACCCAAGTGTTGGCCAACTACATGTATGACAAGCTGTTCCGCGCGAATGATTGGGGGATGGGCTCGGCCTCGGCCATGATCATCATGTTGATGGTCACGCCGATCCTGGTCTGGAACGTCTACAATGCCCGTAAGGAGATGCAGTGATGGATGCGCTGGCAGGAAGAAAGCCCGCAGTCGTTTGGGCATTGAACATTTCGGTCGTGGCCCTTGTGGCGCTGTGGCTGTTCCCGACACTTGGCCTGTTCATTTCGTCCTTCCGGACAGGTGATCAGATTACGGCCTCCGGCTGGTGGTCATCGCTGTTCCCGGCCGAGCAGACGCTGCAAATCCGCGTTGCAGACCCCGATGACAACCGGGTCGATCTGGGCAACGGGCGCTTCATGGTTGAAGGCAACATCTTTGTCGACGAAGACTTTGAAGGCGAGTTGAACGCATGGGGCACATCCAGCCGTCGGCTGGGTGAATTTGAACCGGGTGCGACGGCTGATCTGGGCGACGGCGAAACACTGACGCTTGCGGCTGATGGCGCCTATGTCTGGGAAGGCGACGCTGATCAAATCAGCGGCCGCGCGCAGCGGGTATTCCTTGATGTCGTGACACCGCCAGATTTTACGCTTGAGAACTATGCGTTCGTGCTGTTTGACGAAGACAACTCAGAAGGCATGGCCAAAGCGTTTTTCAACACGCTGACAGTTGTGATCCCTGCGACGATTATCCCGATCCTGATTGCGGCCTTTGCGGCTTATGCGCTGGCGTGGATGGATTTCCCGGGACGCGCGCTCTTGATTGCGGTGATCGTCGGGTTGCTGGTCGTTCCGCTGCAACTGGCGCTGATCCCGCTGTTGTCACTGCACAATGCGATCGGGATCGGAAAGGGGTATCTGGGGGTCTGGCTTGCCCATACGGGCTTTGGTCTGCCCTTGGCGATCTATTTGTTGCGCAACTATATGGTGGGCTTGCCGCGCGACATTATAGAGAACGCCAAGGTCGATGGCGCGACAGATTTCCAGATCTTCACCAAGATCATTCTGCCGCTCAGCTTTCCTGCGCTTGCGTCTTTCGCGATCTTTCAGTTCCTGTGGACGTGGAATGACCTGCTGGTCGCGTTGGTGTTCCTGATTGATGCCTCTGGCGAAACCACAGTCATGACAAAGCAGATTGTTGAACTGCTGGGGACACGGGGCGGTGATTGGGAAATCCTTGCCACATCGGCCTTCGTATCAATCGCGGTGCCTTTGGCGGTGTTCTTTGCCATGCAAAAATATCTGGTCCGCGGTTTGCTGGCCGGCTCTGTAAAATAAACACATGTGGTCCCCGGAGCGGGACCATACAAAATCTAGGATGAACGACAATGACGACGGCGCTGGCCACACAAACTGAGATGGCTGTTGATAAAGATTGGTGGCGTGGTGCGGTGATCTATCAGATCTACCCGCGCAGCTTCCAAGACAGCAATGGCGATGGCATCGGTGATCTTTTGGGCATTGTCCAACGCCTGCCTTACATCGCCTCGCTCGGCGTGGATGCAATCTGGATTTCGCCTTTCTTCATGTCGCCAATGAAAGACTTTGGCTACGACGTCAGCGACTATTGTGATGTTGATCCGATGTTCGGCACCTTGGCCGATTTTGATGCGGTGGTGGATACAGCGCATCGTCTGGGCATCCGTGTCATGATTGATCTGGTGCTCAGCCACACCAGTGACCAGCACCCATGGTTCGCCGAAAGCCGCGCCAACCGCACCAATGACAAGGCAAACTGGTACGTCTGGTCCGACCCCAAGCCTGATGGCACGCCGCCGAACAACTGGCTGTCGATCTTTGGCGGCTCTGCATGGCAATGGGATGCGCGGCGCGAACAGTATTACATGCACAACTTCCTTGTGTCCCAGCCCGACCTGAATTTCCACGAACCACAGGTCCAAGAGGCGCTATTGGATGTGGCACGGTTCTGGCTGAACCGGGGCTGTGATGGCTTCCGTCTGGATACCATCAACTTTTACATGCATGACGCACAACTGCGCGATAACCCGCCCTTGCCGCCCGAAAAGCGCAACGCGAATATCGCGCCTTCGGTGAACCCCTATAACCATCAAGAACACCTCTATTCCAAAAACCAGCCCGAGAACCTCGATTTCTTGCGCAAGCTGCGCGCCGTGATGGAGCCATTCGGGGCCGCTGCGGTGGGCGAAGTGGGCGATGCGCAGCTGGGGCTTGAGATCATGGGCCAGTACACCGCTGGCGATGACCTGATGCAGATGTGCTATGCGTTCGAGTTTCTGGCGAAGGACCAGCCGACAGCCAAACGTATCGTCGAAGTCATGCACCACGTTGATGAGGTTGCCGCCGATGGATGGGCCTGCTGGGCCTTTTCCAACCACGATGTGGTCCGCCATGCCTCGCGCTGGGATCTGCCACCGGCAGCGCAGCGTATGTTTGCAACGCTGATCATGTGTCTGCGTGGGTCGGTCTGTCTTTACCAAGGCGAAGAGCTGGGACTGCCCGAAGCGGATGTTGCCTTTGAGGACCTGCAAGATCCCTACGGGATTGAGTTCTGGCCCGAGTTCAAAGGCCGTGACGGCTGCCGCACACCAATGGTGTGGGAGCAGAGCAACCAAAATGGCGGCTTCACGTCTGGAAATCCTTGGCTGCCTGTCGCAACCGAGCATCTGCATTTGTCTGCTGCGACACAGGAAGACGAGCCTGGCGCGCTGCTGCATCACTACCGCAAGGCCATCGCTTTCCGCCACAGTCACTCCGCGCTGAGCGTGGGGTCGCATGACGGTGTGCAGGCCAAAGGCGATGTGGTGTATTTTTCGCGGACCGATGGCAGTCAGACGATTTTCTGCGCGTTCAACGTCAGTGAAACGCCATCAGACTTAGACCTGCCCGAGGGGGACTGGACACCGATAGGTGCCGAGTTGGGCAGCGCACATACATCTGCAGACGGTAGACTGCACCTTGGGCCGTGGCAGGTTTGCCTCGCGCTCAAGTCATAATTCTAAGGGGAGTGAGACATGGCTGATCTGAAACTGACGGACGTCGCCAAGACCTATGGCGGTACGGTTGACGTGCTCAAGCATATCAACCTTGATATCAAAACAGGCGAACTGATCGTCTTTGTCGGGCCATCGGGCTGCGGGAAGTCCACGCTTTTGCGGATGATCGCCGGTCTTGAAAAGATCACCGCAGGCACGCTTGAGATTGACGGGATGGTCGTCAATGACGTGCCACCGGCACAACGCGGCATTGCGATGGTGTTTCAGTCTTATGCGCTTTATCCGCATATGACCGTGCGCGATAACATGTCTTTTGCGCTAAAATTGGCCAAGAAATCACCCGAAGAAATTGACGAAGCCGTCAATCGTGCAGCCAAGACGCTGCAATTGGACGAATATCTTGATCGCTTGCCCAAAGCCCTTTCAGGCGGCCAGCGGCAGCGCGTGGCAATTGGCCGGTCGATTGTCCGCAACCCCAAGGTCTATCTTTTTGACGAACCGCTCTCGAACCTTGATGCCGCACTGCGCGTCGCGACCCGGATCGAGATTGCGCAACTTAAGGAATCCATGCCTGACAGCACCATGATCTACGTGACCCACGATCAGGTCGAGGCGATGACACTGGCATCAAGGATCGTCGTGCTGGCCAACAAGGGCATCGCGCAGGTTGGCACACCGCTGGAGCTTTATGAACGTCCCGAGAACGAATTTGTGGCCCAGTTTATCGGTTCACCCGCGATGAACCTTTTGTCAGGTGAAATCGTAGATACCGGTGCTGAAACCACCATCAAGCTTGATGCTGGTGGCCATGCGAAATCAGCTGTGCCGACACAAGAGGCTGACAAGGGCCTGAAGGTCAATATCGGCATTCGTCCCGAGGATATGATCGCAACCGATGGCGATGATTTCGCGTTTGAGGGCAAGGTGCACATCACTGAGGCGCTTGGTGAGGTGACACTGCTCTACTTTGACAAGGTGGGTGACAATGACGCTGTCATTGGCAAGTTGCCGGGTATTCATGCCGAGCTGCGCGGAAAATCCGTACGCATGACAGCCGCGCCCGAAAAGGTGCAGATCTTCCACAACGGCCAGTCGCTGTATTATCGCTAAGGGTGAACAGCATTCAGTTGCCAAGGCCGCGTCGATGTGATGGCATTGGCGCGTTCTTCATTGGAGCCCTTCATGCAAACACCTGTCAATACGCTCAAGCAATCGCTGCAATCCGGCCACCTGCAGCATGGTATCTGGCTGACATCCGGTGCGTCCGTCTTGGCCGAGCTTGCGGGCAGTGCCGGATTTGACTGGTGCCTGATTGATGGCGAACACGGGCCAAATACCGTGTCCGAGATATTGCCGCAGTTGCAGGCGCTGGCTATCAGCGGCACGCCAGCGGTGGTGCGCATCGCCAATGCCGAAGACTGGATGGTCAAGCAAGTGCTTGATCTGGGCTGCCAGACGGTGCTGGTGCCAATGGTCGATGATGCCGCAACAGCGCAGGCGATGGCGCAGGCCATGCGCTATCCGCCAGATGGCCATCGCGGCATGGGGGCTGCATTGGCGCGGGCCACAGGCTTTGGGTCGGTCGCGGATTATCCGCATACGGCCAATGCGCAGGTTTGCTTGTTGGTGCAGGCTGAGAGCGCCGCCGCAGTTGCAAATATTGATGCCATCGCAGCCACTGACGGGGTGGACGGTGTCTTTGTCGGCCCGGCGGACCTGTCTGCGGATATGGGCTACCCCGGCCAACCCGATCACCCCGAGGTCGAGAAAGCCATCGATCATCTGATCGCGCGGACTGTCGCTGCGGGCAAGATCGCGGGGATCATCACATTTGATGAAACTCGTTTACAGGAATACGCCCAGAAAGGCGTGACTTTCCTGGGCGTTGGGGGCGATATGATGGTGCTGAACACCGCCCTGCGCGGTTTGGCAGGGCGCATCAAAGAGTGACCTAGCCGCGACGGCGGCGTCCGGTCCGGGCGCGGCCTTCGCCCTCTTTCGGGGCGACGCGGTTGAACTTGATCCATTCGTTTCCGGATGCGTCGTTGTCAGTCAGGAAGTTGGCCGCGCGGATCGCTTCCATTTCCTTGCCTGCACGCGGCTTGGTCGAGCCCATGCCGAATAGCTTCACAAAGGTTTCATCATCCATGCCTTCGGGCAGAATGATACCTGCGGCTGCGATCTCGGCTTTCTTCTCAGCGATCTTCTTGGGGCCGATTGGCAGGGCAACCGGGTTCATGATCGCCGATGTCATACCGGCGGTCATGGCCATTGGCAGAAAGGCATTGTTGATGCCGTGCCGGTTTGGCAAACCAAAGCTGATGTTGGAGGCGCCGCAGGTTGTGTTGACGCCCAGCTCTTCGCGCAGGCGGCGGACAAGGGTGAACACCTGCAGGCCAGCAGTGCCCATTGCGCCGATGGGCATGACCAGGGGATCGACGACGATATCATGGGCAGGAATGCCGAAATCAGCCGCGCGTTCGACGATCTTTTTGGCAACCGCAAAGCGCACGTCGGGGTCTTCTGAAATGCCGGTGTCATCGTTGGAAATCGCCACGACTGGCACATTGTACTTCTTGACCAGTGGCAAGACGAGTTCGAGGCGCTCTTCCTCACCCGTGACCGAGTTGAGCAGCGGACGACCCTCAGCCGCCGCCAGACCGTTTTCCAGCGCACCGGGGACCGAGCTATCAATACACAGCGGTACATCAACAATTGCTTGCACGCGCTCGACCATTTCTTTCATCAAAGGGGGCTCAACAAAGTTGTTGTCCGCATAGCGGGGATCTTCGGCCATCTTGTTCGAGAAGACCGCGCCGGAATTGATGTCGAGAATGTTGGCGCCAGCAGCGACCTGCGCAATGGCATCGGCCTCGACCCGCGAAAAATCGCCGCGCTCCAGCTCTTCGGCCAGAATTTTGCGGCCGGTTGGGTTGATCCGTTCACCAATCACGCAAAAGGGCTGGTCGAACCCGATGATGGCAGTCTTGGTTTTGCTCTCGACAATCGTGCGTGTCATTTCAGGTCCTTAGGATTGAGAAGCAGGGACAGCAGAAGCACCGCCGTTTGCAATGGCCCAGTTGGCGTTGGTTTTGATGCCGCCAAGTGGGAAGAAGTGGACATTGGTGATGTTAAACTCAGGGTGTGCGGCCTTATGCGCGGCAAGCTGGCCAAGAACATCGGTGGGCTCATAGGGCAGCAAGAGCTTGGACACATCCATCGCGCGTTTTTGCAGCACTTTCAGCGATGGGCCAACGCCACAGGCGATCGCAAATTTGATCAGTGTTTGCAGCTTGGCTGGTCCGGCGATGCCGATATGGACGGGCAGGGTGATGCCCGCGTCGCGCAGCGCGTCGGCCCAGGCGATGATGGGGCCGGCCTCAAACGCGAATTGCGTGGCCAGTGCCATGTCGGCGTCTGTGGTTTCCGAAAACCTCTGCTTCCAGCGCAGTGCGTCCATCACGTTCTTGTCTGAGCCATCCTTGTCGATGTCGCGGTTGCCCTCGGGGTGGCCTGCAACGTGCAGACGCTTGAAACCGGCTTTATCAAACTGACCGCTTTCCAAAAGCTGCATTGAGGAATGATAGCACCCGTGTGGTTCGGCCACGCCGCCGGCCAACAACAATGCCTGATCCACATTCGCTTCGCCCTGATAGCGGGCAATCCAATCACCAAGTGTCGCTTCATCCTTGATGATCCGGGCCGGAAAATGCGGCATGACCTTATAGCCATCCGTGGCAAGCCGCTTGGCAGTTGCGACCATATCTTCGATCGGTGTGCCTTCGATATGCGCAATGTAGACGCGGGTGCCTTCGGGCAGCAGATCGCGGAAGTCGTCAATCTTCTCGGCCGTGCGCGGCATCACCTCGATCGAGTAGTCCTTGAGAAAGGCTTCCATCTGGGGCGAAACCGTTGGCGCAACGGTGTTTTTGGTTTTACGGAATGACAGCAGGGACATAAGTGACCTCCGAAGGCTGCGAAAAGGGGGTGAGGGTGGCGTATTCAAGCCCAGCCATCATTGGCGATAAGCGTCTTGATCCGCTCTTGGTCATAGTCGGCGTCGATCTTGGCAACGGTGGCTTCAGCCGCCTCTTGGTCCGTGCCATCGACAGGAATTGGGGCCGCTTTGCGAAAGCCTGCCATATAGTCATCTGACTCAGCCGCGCCGGATTTCATGGCGGCCCGGTCAATCGCTTGCTCAAACCGTTCGGGCAGGGGCAGTTTCACACCGCGCCGTCCACGCCCAACAATGACTTGGGCTGGCATATCCCGCCAGTACACGATGGTGACATCTGCCATCTGATTCCCCTTGTTCCACTTCTCTTTGTTCTATCACCGCTCAACACGCCTCAGTGTCGGTTTTCGACATGGCAGATGCAGTCAGCGACCGTGCCTAGGTGCTATCCTATCTGCCGGTCACACAACACCACCGCGCCATATCAAAATCTGCATAAAGGTTGTGAGCTTTCGCATGCAAACCCATCACAAGGCTTGTGCAAACCTGATTGCGGGCCTAGCTTAAACATAACTTGAAAATGGAGGGCGTAACAATGACGCCCAAGCGTCCCAAAGGTGCGGGCGCGTTCCCCAAAGCGGTCGAGACCCCCGCGCCAAAACTGCCTGATCCGGCTGACCTTTATGCAGCTTTGGATTTGGGCACAAATAGCTGCCGTATGTTGATTGCCCAACCCAAGGGCAGTCAGTTTCATGTGGTGGATAGTTTTTCCAAGTCTGTGCAATTGGGCGCAGGTTTGGAAAGCACAGGCCGGTTATCGCGTGCGTCGATGAACCGGACCATTTCGGCTATGCGCATCTGCCGCGAAAAACTCAGACGCCACGGCGTGAAAAACATGCGGCTTGTGGCGACAGAAGCCTGCAGGCGGGCGCTCAATGGTGAAAACTTCGTTTCGCAGGTGCGGCGCGAAACGGGGCTCAAGCTAGAAATCATCAAACCAGAGGAAGAGGCCCGGCTGGCGGTGATTTCCTGTGCGCCTTTGGTCAGCATGAATACCGAACAGTTGCTTGTGGTGGATATCGGTGGTGGCTCGACCGAACTGGTCTGGATCGACCTGACCCATGTGCCCAAGCGCGAACGGCCCCGTGCCATTATGCGGCTGCACGCCGGGTTCAAGTCTGATCCCGGCCCCTTTGCCGCGGCAAAAGTTGTGGATTGGATCTCGGTGCCTTTGGGGGTTGCGACCCTGCGCGACCAATTCGCCGATGTCGAGGATGACGCCGCGCGCTTTGCCTTGATGAGCTGGTTTTTTGAAGAGAATCTTGAGGAGTTTTCGCCCTATGCCGCCG
>JALQUF010000004.1 GCA_023263855.1 Yoonia sp.
GAAAAAGTATCAGGTTGTGGGCATCGGTAATGCAATGGTCGATGTCTTGGCGCGGGCCGATGATGCCTTTCTGACAGAGGCCGGCGTTGAAAAGGGGATCATGCAACTGATCAACATGAACCGTGCGGTCGATCTTTATGCACGTGTTGGCCCCGCCAAGGAAATCAGTGGCGGATCGGCGGCCAATACGATTGCAGGTATTGCCCAACTGGGGGGGCGCACGGCCTATGTGGGCAAGGTGAAAGATGACCAGCTGGGTCAGATTTTTGCCCACGACCTGCGCGCGCAGGGTGCGACCTATGAAACCATGATGGCCCCCAAGACAGAAGAGGCCGAAACAGGACGCTGCATCGTGATCGTGACCCCTGACGGGGAACGCTCGATGAACACCTATCTGGGCGTGACCGAGTTCCTGTCGCCCGAAGACATTCGCGAAGACCAGATGGCCGAGGCCGAATGGATCTACCTTGAGGGCTACCGCTTTGACGGACCGGACAGCCACGCCGCTTTTGCCAAGGCTGTGACGGCCTGCAAAGGGGCGGGGGGGCGTGTGTCCCTGACGCTGTCTGACCCTTTCTGCATTGATCGCCACCGCGACGCCTTTCGCGACATGATCCGCGATCACGTTGATCTGCTGTTTTGTAACCGCGCCGAAATGGGGTCGATGTACCAGACGAATGACTTTGACGCCGCCTTGGCACAAGCCGCGGCAGAGGTGCCAATCGTCGCTTGTACTGATAGTGAAAACGGCGTGCATGTGCTGGCTGATGGGCAGCGCTGGCATGTCCCTGCGGTGCCGACTGATATTGTGGACGCAACCGGAGCCGGCGATCTTTTCGCCGGAGCATTCCTGTGGGGTCTGACCAATGGGCATGATCTGCAAACCTGCGCCAAGATGGGCAATACCGCCGCGTCAGAGGTGATCAGCCATATCGGCGCGCGGCCCGAGGCGGACCTGACCGCATTGTTCAAACAGCAGGGACTGCTTTGAGCCAAAGCGCATCCAGTGCGTCTATGGCAGCCGTGTCAAAGCGGCTCTCCTCTTTCCAGTATTTGCCCGAAGGCACCACATAATCCAGCCGCGCCTCTTCAGCGAGGGCGGCATCGACGATATTTCGGTCTATCGCCGCGGGTCTTGCGCCAACCACATCCGCCGCAGTTGACCGCGGAAACACCAACCGGCTTTCATCTTGCGACAGGTTCACCATGGCGCAACCTTGCCGCGCTGCAATGGCCATCAAACGCGCCGACTTCGCCTCGAGTGACCGCAGCGTGATATCCGCGCGCAATGGATCAGCGGTGCCTGTGCCGTAAAAGTGGGTGTTGCTGGCCTGTGCATAGACCATGTCACAGCCCAAAACAGCAATCACGCGGGGTTTCAAAGCGGCCAAAGCCCAATAGGACGCCGTGAAGGCCATGGTCCCGCCAGCATAAACAAAGCCGCCATAGGTGTTCTGCAAGGGGACATAATCTGCGGCCCGCACGATCCGCTGGTGTGCCGCAATTTCAACTGGCATCCGCGCGGCCGGAAAATCATCAGGGTGAATCAGATCGTCCCAATCGGGTCGCACCGCCCAGGCGTTGTTGATTGCCACAATGCGGTCAAACGGATCGCGCGGCCACGTGCGGCAGTTCACAACATTCGGGCCGCTGCCCAAGATCAGCACAATCGACATGTCTCGCGTTCCTTCATCCTCGACCTCTCGGAGTTAGGCTGATCGGAAAGGCTGTCGAGCCCTGGTCTTCTCATGTTCTAAAATACCTTCGGGGGGAGGCGAAGCCGAGGGGGCAGACGGCCCCCTGACCACCTCCGTCAAAGGCACTCTCGCTAGCCAAGCTTCGCGTGAACCTCATCAAGATCGATCTCGTCAACAGGCATTTTGTTTGCAGGATTTTCGAAATCATATTTGAAAATCCGGAAGTCCCGCTTGTAGATCTCATAAACAATATGCATCGACAAATCGTCGAAATAATCCTCGACAGGGTGCGCACGTTTGGGTCCGTGCCCTTCGCTTTCGTTGAAGCGGGGGATCTGGGCCAGATCAATCGGGTGCTTGGTTTCAATCCCGTTCAGGACGTCTTGCATCCCTTCGTTGAATTTTTCGGTCCAAAAAATGTTGTCATACCGCCCGCCATTCACAATGAAAGTCGAGATATGGCCGGACATGGCCGACCAGTGGATGTCGGGCTCCATTGGCCGCCGCCAGCGGATCGTATCGCGGGCAAACAGCAAAAAGCGCCGAAAGCTCTTGATCTGGTCGAACGCAAAGCCGTTGTCGGGGTCGCCCACCTCAATCCCGTATTTCTGGATCAGAAGCGGAACCAGATTTCCGCGATAGTATTTTCCATTCCGCTGCACGCCGCAGATCTTGTCAAAGAACGATGACAGGATGCGCGTGTAGGGATTACGCACACAGGTAAAGGCATAACTCTCGTGTGCCTTGACGTTGGCCTCGATCAGCGGCTTGCTTTCATCCATGGCCCATTTGTGAATGCCGGATTTCGCATCATGGATATCGCCGTCGAAAAATTCGCCATGATCAGAATAATACATGATCTGCCCGATGGTCGAACACGCACACTTGGGCACCACGCGGTAGACCACGCTTTCGCTTTGGGTCATCCATGTTCCTGGAAAATTCGCCACGGGTGCTCTCCTGCCGATGCTTTGTCTCTTTCAAAGCAAAGAAACCCTGTCACTTCAATGTCTGTTCGCGTTATGACACCCTCGATCGTAGCAAGGAGCGCATAATTACTGATGGCACGTGTCGCCTTTATTCTACTTTGTCACAAAAATCCGGCTGCGATTATTCAGCAGGCGGAACAATTGACGGCAGCAGGCGACTATATCGCGATTCACTTTGATGCATCTGCGTCGGCGCAGGATTATCAGACGATCCAGGCCGCACTTGGCGACAACCCCAATGTGGCATTCGCCAAGCGCCGCGTGAAATGTGGCTGGGGAGAGTGGAGCCTTGTGCAAGCCACACTGCACGCGATTGAGGCTGCAGTGGGTGCCTTCCCGCGTGCGACGCATTTCTACATGGTGTCGGGCGATTGTATGCCCATCAAGTCAGCCGGTTTTGCGCATCAATTGCTGGACGAACATGACGTTGACTACATCGAGAGCCATGATTTCTTTGACAGCAACTGGATCAAGACAGGCTTTCGCGAAGAGCGCCTGATCTACCGCCATTTCTTTAACGAACGCACTCAAAAACGGCGCTTCTATACAGCGCTGGAGCTGCAAAAGCGCTTTAAGATGATCCGCAAAATTCCTGAGGATTTGCAGATCATGATCGGCAGCCAATGGTGGTGCCTGCGCCGCCAGACCGTTGAGGCGGTGCTTGAGTTTGCCTATGCGCGCCGCGACGTGATGCGCTTTTTCCGCACGACATGGATTCCCGACGAGACATTCTTTCAGACCCTCGTTCGCCATCTGGTGCCTGCGCGCGAGATTGAGAACCGCACACTGACGTTTCTGATGTTTACCGATTACGGCATGCCGGTGACGTTCTACAACGATCACTATGATCTGTTGTTGGGGCAGGGGGCGCTCTTTGCCCGCAAGATCAGCCCCGAGGCTGATGATCTGCGCTCCCGTCTTGGCGCGCTCTATGCCAGCGACCGGATGGATTTTGTGATCTCGGATGAAGGGCGCAATCTGTTCGCTTTTCTTTCCGGGCGTGGCCGTATTGGCCGCCGGTTCGCGCCACGTTTTTGGGAAAATGACACCACTCTGGGCCGTAGCCGCGAGTTGATGATTATTGCGTGCAAGAAATGGCATGTGGCCAAGCGTCTGGTCGCAGCGATCAGGCATCACACGAATGTGCCGGCGCTTGAATATCTCTTCAATGAAGATGACACAGACCTGCCTGATCTGGGCGGCATCGAGAGTTCGCTGCCAAAGCGCGGCCGCCACCGGCGCGCCCTGATGCGCATGCTGTTTGACCACTACGACAGCGACAGGCTCGTGATTTGTCTTGATACCGCCAGCCTTGATTTGATGGCCGATTTCTTTGCTGATCGCGCGACGGTGCGTCTGCTGGAAATCGAATGCAGCTTTGATGATAGCTATCTGGTTGGCCACGCCATGCGCGTTGGCCTTGCCGGTCCGCAAACGAGCGAGGCAACTCTGGCGCGGCTATTGCCCACGATCCGCCATGACATGATTTATGAGCGCGATGCGATCCGCGATGCCAAGTTTGCCCATACGACCCGGATCAAGGAATCCGCCACGTCCGACGAGAACGCGCAGGCCATCGCCCAGTTTTTGAGTGTCTCGCCGGACATTGCCCGTACACTTGCCGATACACCCTATCTTTTTGTTGATTGAGGACCCCGATGGAATACGCCTACGACGACCAGAATATCTTTGCCAAGATCCTGCGCGGAGAGATCCCGAACAAGACAGTTTACGAAAACGACTATGCTTTGGCCTTTGAAGACATTGCGCCGCAAGCGCCTGTGCATGTGTTGGTTATCCCCAAAGGGGCCTATGTCAGCCTTGATCACTTTGCCCGTGATGCGTCAGCCGAAGAACACCACGGTTTTATGCAGGCTGTCGCAGAGGTCTGCCGTATCATGGACGTGGAGGCAGGCTTTCGCAGCATTGCAAACACCCGCGTGCACGGCGTCCAGGACGTGCCCCACTATCACATGCACATCATTGGCGGGCGTCAGCTTGGGCGGATGCTACAGTAGCACGCTCACCGTGACGACGTCAGGGAGATGAAAACGTCTTCGAGGTCCGCTTCTTCGGATTTGATATCCTTGATCGCAATTCCGGCTTCGCGCACCAATGACAACACTTGGTCAGCGGCTGTTTTGCCGCTTTGATACGTGAAAGCCAGCGTGCCGTTTGCATTCTTCTTTCCTGTGATCGTCTCGGGCAGATCGGGCAGGTCGGCGTCTGTATCAGGGGTAATCACCAGCGTTTTGCTGTCCAGTTGCCCCAGCAGGTTGGCGGTACTGTCGCGGATAATCACTTCGCCGTGGTTGATGATCGCGATCTCGTCGCACATTTCCTCGGCCTCTTCGAGGTAATGTGTCGTCAAAATGATGGTCATGCCCTGTTCGTTCAGTTTGCGGACGTTCTGCCAAAGCATGTTGCGCAATTCGATATCCACACCGGCTGTCGGTTCATCCAAGACAAGAACCTGTGGCGAATGGACCAACGCCTTACCCAGCAGCAGCCTGCGCCGCATACCGCCAGAAAGTGAGCGCGCGTAGGCGTCCGCTTTGTCGGTCAGTCCGATCAGGTCGAGAATTTCATCTGTTTTGCGCTGGTGTTTTGGCACACCGTAAAGCCCTGCCTGCACGTCCAAAGACCCGGCCGGTGTAAAGAACGGGTCCAGATGCGGCTCTTGCGGCATGACCCCGATGGCGGCCCGGGATTGGCGCGGGTTCTTGTCTTGGTCGAACCCCCAGATTTTCACAGTTCCCGCCGATTTCACAACCAGCCCCGCCAGAATATTGATCAGCGTTGATTTGCCCGCACCGTTCGGCCCCAAAAGCCCAAAGATGCTGCCGCGCGGAATATCGAGGTCGATGCCCTTTAGCGCCTCTTTCGCGGGGCTGCGTCCGGTGGCGGCGTATGTCTTTCGCAAGCCTTGAATTTCTATCGCGTTGTCGCTCATGCCGTCTTTCCCCCTGCCCGCGTCTGCGGTATGTCTGATGCAGACTTAAGGCGGGGCGCGCCCCGCGGCAACCAGATGAGAGTATTCATGTCCACACCTGTACCAGAGACCCGCATTGTTCAAGAATGGCGTGTGGCCTGTGACGGCGGCGAAGGTGCGCTGGGTCATCCGCGTGTTTGGTTGCAGATCCCTAAAGAACAGGGGTGGATCGAATGCCCTTATTGCGATGCCAAGCTGGTGCATAAGGACTTTGAGGGCAAAGTCTAAACGGCTATCCATTTCCACGATCATCTGCGGCGTAAGACAGAAGGTCACTGGCACCGCACGACAGATCATGGCAAAAGTCAGCCAAGCAATGTGGGGATGATGTCAGATGGAAATGAAATTCGGAAAAGGGTGTCACCTGCATCTCATTGATGGATCGGCGTTCATCTTTCGCGCTTACCATGCGCTTCCGCCTTTGACACGCAAATCTGACGGCTTGCCCATTGGGGCGGTCAGCGGTTTTGTGAACATGCTGCAACGCTATGTTGACGGGAACAATGGTGCCGATGCCGCGACCCATGTGGCGGTGATCTTTGATAAGGGCAGCCATACGTTCCGCAACGATATGTACGACCAATACAAGGCGAACCGTGACGCCATGCCAGAGGATTTGCGCCCGCAAATTCCCCTGACCCGGGTTGCCACAAAAGCCTTCAATATCGCTTGCGAAGAGATGGAGGGGTTTGAGGCCGATGATATCATCGCGACCCTCGCCCATCAGGCGCGCGATGCGGGGGGGCGTGTCACAATCGTGTCGTCTGACAAGGACTTGATGCAGTTGGTCGGCGATGGCGTTGAAATGCTTGATCCGATGAAGAACAAGCGTATCGATAGCGATGGTGTGGTCGAGAAATTTGGCGTCGGTCCCGCGCGTGTGGTGGACGTACAGGCGCTGGCCGGCGATAGCGTTGATAACGTGCCGGGTGCGCCGGGGATCGGGATCAAGACGGCGGCGCTGCTGATCAACGAGTTTGGCGATCTTGAAAGCCTTCTCGACCGCGCTGAAGAGATCAAGCAGCCCAAGCGCCGCCAGACCTTGATAGAGAACCGCGAACAGATCGAGCTGTCCAAGAAGCTGGTCCAGCTTGATTGCGATATGAAGCTGGATTTCAGTCTGGACGATCTGGAAGTGCGCGACCCTGATCCAGAAGTTCTGATGGGGTTCCTTGCCGAGATGGAATTCCGCACGGCATCCAAGCGGATCGCCGAAAAGCTGGGGATCGAGCCGCCAGTGATTGAAGCCACTGCACCCGCTGCGGCCGAAGTGGCGGCGCCCGAGCAGGTCGGGTTTGACGCCGAGGCCTATGAGTGCGTCAGCGACGCCGCGGCCTTGCAGGTCTGGATCGACCGTATTCGCGAGCGTGGTTATGTGGCCGTCGATACCGAAACAACGGGCCTGAACGAAATGATCGCCGATCTGGTAGGTATCTCGCTATGCGTTGAACCGGGGCAGGCCTGCTATATCCCTTTGACCCATAAATCTGCGGCCTCGGATGATCTGTTTGGATCAGATGAAATGGCCGCTGGTCAGATGGGCTTTGATGAATGTCTGGCGATGCTCAAGCCGGTGCTTGAAGACCCTGCGGTCATCAAGATCGGCCAGAACATGAAGTACGACACCAAGATTTTCGCGCGTCTGGATATCAACATTGCCCCGATTGATGACACGATGCTGATGTCCTATGCGATGAACGCCGGCAAGCATAACCACGGGATGGATACGCTGTCCGAGCGGTATCTGGGCCACACGCCCATTCCGATCAAGCCTCTGTTGGGCAGTGGGAAATCAGCGATTACCTTTGACCGCGTGCCGGTGGAAGACGCAGTCAAATATGCCGCCGAGGACGCCGATATCACCCTGCGCCTGTGGCAGCAGTTCAAACCGCAGCTGCATGTGAACCGGGTGACAACCGTTTATGAAACAATGGAACGCCCGCTGGTACCTGTCTTGGCGCAGATGGAGCGAAACGGCATCAAAGTGGACCGCGATACGCTGAGCCGGATGTCCAATGCTTTCGCGCAGAAAATGGCGGGGCTTGAAGCGGAAATTCAGGAAATGGCTGGGCGGCCCTTCAACGTAGGCTCGCCCAAGCAATTGGGTGAAATCCTGTTTGATGAAATGGGCCTGGAAATGCCCGATGGCAAAAAGCCGTCCACCGGCAAGACCGGCGCTTACTCGACCGGTGCTGATGTGTTGGAAGACCTCGCCACACTGCACGACATGCCGCGCCGTATCCTGGATTGGCGGCAGCTCTCCAAACTGAAATCGACCTATACGGATGCGCTGCAAGAGCATATCAACCCAGAGACGGGCCGTGTCCATACGTCCTATTCTATTGCGGGGGCCAACACGGGGCGTTTGGCCTCAACCGACCCGAACCTGCAAAACATTCCGGTCCGCTCTGAGGAAGGGCGGCGTATTCGCGAAGCCTTTGTTGCAGAACCCGGCAAGGTGATTGTCAGCCTCGACTATTCCCAGATTGAACTGCGTATTCTGGCCCATATCGCGGGAATTGATGCGCTCAAACAAGCGTTTCTGGACGGCATCGACATTCACGCGATGACCGCGTCCGAAATGTTCGATGTGCCACTGGATGAGATGACGCCAGATGTGCGCCGGCAAGCAAAAGCAATCAACTTCGGGGTTATCTACGGCATTTCCGGCTTTGGTTTGGCCCGTAATTTGCGTATTCCGCGCGGCGAGGCGCAGGGATTCATCGACCGCTACTTCGAACGCTTCCCCGGTATCCGCAAATACATGGATGACACCGTCGCCTTTGCCAAAGAAAACGGCTACGTCCAGACGCTCTTTGGGCGCAAGATCAACACACCCGAGATTGGCGCAAAAGGACCGCAAGCAGGTTTTGCCAAGCGCGCGGCGATCAACGCACCGATCCAAGGCACGGCCGCCGATGTAATCCGGCGCGCGATGATCCGGATGCCTGCCGCAATTGACGGGTTGCCCGCAAAGATGCTGCTTCAGGTCCATGACGAATTGATCTTTGAGGTCAATGAAGAGGCTGTGGACGATCTGATCGGCACCGCGCGCGAGGTCATGGAAAACGCCAGCGATCCTGCGGTAAAGCTGGACGTGAAGCTGGCGGTAGATGCAGGGCAGGGCGCGAACTGGGCTGAGGCGCATTGAAAAACGCGCCACCCATGAGGGTGACGCGCAGACATCATTCTGAACGGAAACCTTAGTTCACTGACTTTGCCTCAACCAGATTGGCGTCTTTCTTTCTGTCAGACGTAATCTCAATCCGGCGGGCTTTCAGGGCCTCTGGCACTTCGCGCATCAAGTCGATGTGCAGCATCCCGTTCTCATGGGCGGCCCCGGTGACGCGGACGTGGTCGGCCAAGTGGAAACGACGCTCGAACGCGCGGGTGGCGATGCCCCGGTGCAGATAGTTGCGCTCGGATTCATCGGCAGTCTTGCGCCCTGTCACCAGCAAAGAGCGGTCTTTTACTTCGATTGCAAGCTCATCATCGGAAAAGCCCGCGACCGCGATCGAGATGCGCCAAGCGTCATCATCGGTCTTTTCGATGTTATATGGAGGATAGGTGTTTTGGCCGACATCATTAGCCAAGGCGCGATCCATCAGATCAGCAACCTGGTCAAAGCCAACGGTGGCACGGTAGAGGGGGGTTAGATCAAATGCACGCATTTGGGTCATCCTTTTCTTAAGCGATAACAATGTTTTGGCTTTCCCATGCGGGACAAACCGATTTGACGGGACCCAGCACTGGCATCCCATTACAGGTTATTTGGGCCTGTCAGTCCGCGCTTTCAAGGGGGTCAGGGACGGACGAACTTCGCCCCGGTATCATTACGTTCATCCGAGTTCAGCAGCCGTTGGGTGCCACCGGGGCGTGCCGGACCAAGCGTTGCGAAATGGCTGAGCAGCGCGTTCAAGGGCCCTTCAAGTGAGGTGCCAAGCGCCACTTTTTGTCCGTTCACATGGGCCATCGCTGATACCACCGATGCAATGCGGGTTTCACCGTCATTCATCATAAAAACGGGCGACCCGCTGGACCCGTATTCAACATCACATGTCATGACGATCACACCAGTCTGGCGTCCCAGTACATCACAGACCTGCTGCAAACTGGCCGCGTTCTCCCGTCCGCGTCCGTAAGACACAACACCGACCTGATCGCCTCGGATCGGACGCTGGGCAATCCGGTAAGGCCGCATACGGGTGTTGCGGATGGGGCGGTCTAGTTCGAGAACGGCAATATCAATGGCAACTTCTCGCGCGTTTGTGGCTTCGCCGGTATGGACATAGTCAGGATGCGCCACAGTGCGTGTCACAAACCTTGTCGTCTGCGCCTGCCCATCACGCAGACCCGCCTGAAAGGCAAAGCGGTCGGGGGCGATCAACGTGCCGTCAATGTCGTAAAGACAATGCGCAGCCGTCAGGATCAGCCGGTCCCGTATCAAGGCGGCCGTACAAAACCCTTTGCCGCGGATATCCAGCCGTCCCACGGCCTCCCAGCCTTGGCTGTCTTGTCGCGTCTCAAGTGTGATCAGCCCAGACTCTTGCGCCTGCGCCGCAAGGGCAGGACCGCAGGCAAAGATCGCCGCAAACAAGAGCCTTCTGATCATCACAATCCACTTCATCCCATAAACTTGGCCGAGACTTGGGGCAGCATTATGACACTACCGCAGAATTGGTATTTGCGGCTCTCGCTTGCCCGGTGCCGTCAATGCCGGTGGTTGCGGCCCACCTGTTGCCCAATCTAGCAATTCGACAGTATGCACAATCGGCACCTCGGTGCCGCCCCCGATCTGCATCATGCAGCCGATATTGCCGGCCGAGATGATATCGGGCGTCAGGGCTTCCAGCGTTTCCACCTTGCGCGCCTTAAGCTGCTTTGAGATTTCAGGCTGCATCAGGTTATAGGTCCCTGCCGACCCGCAGCACAGGTGGCTGTCGGCGGGCTCCAGAACGGTGAACCCCGCTTTCTTAAGCAAGTCTTTGGGGAAGGTTTTGATCTGCTGGCCATGTTGCAGAGAGCAGGCGGCGTGATAGGCCACCTTGGTGCCTTTGTCCTCGCCCGCGGGCATGTCGAGCTTCATGAGTAATTCCGAAACATCCATCGCTATAGCGGAGACCCGTGCGGCATCTTCGGCCAGCGCGTCATTGCGGAACATATGACCATAGTCCTTTACGGTTGTGCCGCAGCCTGACGTGTTGATGACGATGGCATCCAGCCCTGCGCCATCCATTTCCTTGGTCCATGCGCGGATGTTTTTGGCAGCCGTGGCATGGCTCTCATTTTCCTTGCCCATGTGATGGGTCAGGGCACCGCAGCACCCCGCACCTTCGGCCACCACAACCTCGGCCCCCAGTCGTGTCAGCAGGCGAATCGTGGCGTCGTTGATGTCCGTGTTCAGCGCCTTTTGCGCACAACCCGTCATCAGCGCCACCCGCATTTTCTTGTCTTGGGCTGGGAAAGTTTGCGGGTCGTCATTGCGGCTGACAGGGGGGATGGTCTTTGGCGCCATCTCAAGCATCGCGCGTAGGCGCGCGTCTGGCATCAGACGGGCAAAGGGGCGTCCGATCTTGGCACCCAAAAGGGCCACGCGAAAGCGCATGGGATAGGGCAGGATACGCGCAAGGATCCAACGCAAGGCACGGTCCGAAAACGGGCGGTCGTAGTTCTTTTCGATATAGGCGCGCGCGTGATCCACAAGGTGCATGTAGTGCACGCCCGAGGGGCAGGTTGTCATACAGGCCAGACAGGACAGGCAGCGGTCAATATGCTTGACCGTCTTGGCATCCGGCTTGCGCTCGTTTTCCAGCATATCCTTGATCAGATAGATGCGCCCACGCGGGCTATCCAGTTCATCACCCAACACCTGATACGTAGGACACGTCGCTGTACAAAACCCACAATGCACGCAGGACCGCAGAATTTCATTTGACCGCTTGATCGCAGGATCAGTCAGTTGCTCGGGGGTAAAGGTCGTTTGCATCAGCTCATGATCCCGGAGTTAAGAATACCGCGTGGGTCGAATTTCGCGCGTAGGCCTGTTGTGATGGCGGCCAGAGCAGGAATTTCCGGTTGGAAGGTCGGCACGTCGGCTGTCCCGCGGATCAGCGTGGCATGCCCGTCAAAATCACCCAAGGCGGCGCGCAGGTCGCGGCCCTCATCGGCCAGCGCCCAGATCAGGCCGCCGCCCCAATCGTACTGGACCGCGTTGGCCTCGATTCTGCGAACCAACTCCGGTGCATCTGATGGCTTGGCCGAGATACGCCACACATTGCCCGGCTGGTCTGCAAAGGCTGTTACGTCACGGACCGCCGCCCATTCAGAGCCGTCGCCCAGTGTCACCGCGACGTCACCATATCCCTTCAGTAGCTCTTGCAACTTTCCAGCGCGGTATTTGACCGAGGTTTCAAACCCTTCGATCCGTAGCATCGTGACAGGTTCACCGTCAGGGCCATTGGGCAAATGCGCTGCGGCTGTCGCCTCGAACGGTGATCCAAGTGCAGCAGACAGCGCTTGCACAGCCTGCCGGTCCGTCAGCCCGTGCAGGCGCAAGGTGCCTGTGGTTTCGACATCGGGCAGAACCTTCAGCGCAACTTCCGTGAGCACGCCCAAGGTGCCATATGAGCCTGCCATCAGCTTGACCAAGTCATAACCGGTTACGTTCTTCATGACGCGGCCACCGTTCTTGATGATGTTGCCTTGCCCATCAACGAACCGCACGCCCAGCATAAAGTCGCGGCATGCCCCGACGGAAATCCGGCGCGGGCCTGATATATTTGCAGCAGCCATACCGCCCAAAGTTGGCGCGCCTTGGGTGCTCAACAACGCGCGGTGGTCCATGGGTTCAAACGCAAGGCGCTGGTTTTCAGCAGCCAGTGTTTGTTCAATCTCTGAAATGGGCGTGCCTGCCCCCGCGACAATCGTCAGCGCGCCAGGCTCATAAAGGCTTATACCGCTCAAGGCGGACGTATCTAATGCATCACCCGTGCACTGCCCAATCGGGCGGGTCCCGCCGCCTCTGATGCGTAAGGGACCATTGGCCCCGGTAATCATCTGGGCCAGTTCTGCTTCGGTCTTGGGGGTCATATTGATCTTCTTACGTTCAAAAATACCTTGGGGGAGCCCCGGAACGGGGCGGGGGCAAAGCCCCCTCTTACGCTGCGCGGCGGGCTTGCGATGTCGCTAGCGGAAACACTTTGGCGGCGTTCAGCAACCACGCAGGATCAAAGATGTCCTTGATCGCCATCTGCGCCTCTAGGTCGGCCGGATCGTACTGCACATTCATCAGATCACGCTTCTCGATTCCCACACCATGCTCTCCGGTCAGACAGCCGCCGACCTCGACACAAAGCTTCAGGATTTCCGCGCCAAATTCTTCGCATAGTTCCAGATCGCCCGGTTTGTTGGCATCAAACAGGATCAGCGGGTGCATATTGCCGTCGCCTGCGTGAAAGACATTGCCCACATCAAGACCAAAGTCCTTGGACATCTCTCCAATACGTTTCAGCACGAAAGGCAGGGACGACACCGGGATTGTTCCATCGAGACACATGTAATCATTGATCTGTCCCATCGCGCCAAAGGCAGATTTCCGGCCCAGCCAGATGCGACCCGCCTCGTCTGCGTCTTTCGCTTCGCGCAGCTCGACAGGGTTATGCTTTGACGCGATCTCCATGATCAGTTTCAACTGCGCGTCAATTTCTGCCTCAGAGCCTTCGACCTCGACAATCAGCAGTGCCTCGCACATGGGATAGCCCGCCTTGGCAAAGGCCTCGGTCGCTTCGATGCAAGGCCGGTCCATGAACTCGATAGCCACGGGCAGAACGCCCGCTTTGATGATGTCGGTCACAACCTGTCCGGCAACTTCCGAGTTGTCATAGCCCATCAGAACGGGCCGTGCGCCTTCGGGCTTGTGCAAAATGCGCAGCGTCGCTTCGGTCACAACGCCAAGCTGGCCCTCAGAGCCGCAGATCACCCCCAGAATATCCAGACCGCCCGCATCCAGATGCGCACCGCCGATTTCGACGATGGTGCCGTCCATCAGCACCATGGTCACACCCATCAGGTTGTTGGTCGTGACACCATATTTCAAACAATGCGCACCGCCTGAATTCATCGCGATGTTGCCCGCGATGGCGCAGGCCAACTGGCTGGATGGATCAGGCGCATAGAAAAACCCGTCCGTTTCCACCGCGCCCGTCACCGACAGGTTCGTGCGTCCGCTTTGCACCCGGATATAGCGATCATCGTAGTTGGTTTCGATCACACCGTTCATCTTGGCCACGCCAAGGATCACGCAGTCGGCCGTGGGCAATGCACCACCTGCAAGCGAGGTGCCAGAGCCACGCGGCACGACAGGCACGCCCATTTCATGGCAAATCCGCAGCACGTCCGAGACTTCTTTGGTATTTGCAGGCAGCACTGCACAAAGGGGCGGGCATTTATAGGCCGTCAGCGCATCGCATTCATAGGCATGGGTTTCGCGTTCGTCTGAAATCACAGCATGGGGTGGCAGGACGTCTGACAGGCGTTCCACGATCTGTGCTTTGCGCGACAGAACACTGGCGTCTGGTACTGGCATTTCCATCTGGCGACTCCCTCTGAACGATTTATTGGTAAAAAGATATTACCAATTTTGCGTTATGGCAAGTCGCAACTGGAAAGAGTACACAAGTGGGCATGCAAATACTTGATCACATGGCGCTTTTGCGACCGCTCGATTGGGCGGCTATGGGCGCGCTTATCACAGCTTGGTTTGTCATCGGTTGGATGATCGAGCATCCCGGCAGAAAACGCCCATCTGTCACAATCCTGATGTCCGAGCGTCGGCGCGACTGGATGAAGGTCTTTGTAACCCGCGAGCCACGGATATTTGACAGTCAGATATTGGCAAGTCTGCGACAGGGCACCTCTTTCTTTGCGTCCACCTGCCTTTTGGCGGTCGGTGGTGTGCTGGCGCTTGCCGGCAACACCGAACCATTGCGCGGTGTCGCGGCGGAAGTGACGGAAATGGCCGTGCCAGTGCTGATCTTTCAACTCAAACTTGGATTGGTGGCATTGTTCCTGACCAATGCGTTTTTGAAATTCGTCTGGGCAAACCGCGTCTTTGGCTATTGCGCGGTCATGATGGCTTCTGTGCCCAATGACCCTGCCGACCCCATCGCCTATCCGCGTGCCGCGCAGGCGGCAGAACTGAACATCCGTGCCGCGATCAATTTCAACCGTGGTTTGCGTGCGATGTATTTTGCTTTGGGCGCGCTTGCATGGCTGTTGGGGCCGATTGCTTTGATGATCGCGACGACCGTGGTGGTCTGGGTGGTATGGTCACGGGAATTTGCGTCACTTCCCCGCAGTATTCTGTTAAAGGATGCCCCATGAAATGTGCACTTGCCCTCGCGCTCATGGCTGGTCCCGTATTTGCGGACAGTCCTGTTGTTGAAAACGTCACTGTGAACGGCGACCGGTTCAGCGTCACCCTATCCCACCCGGATACGGGGTGGGACCATTATGCAGACGGATGGGAGGTTCTGGATTCCGACGGCAATAGCCTTGGCGTCCGGGAATTGCTGCACCCTCATGTGACAGAGCAGCCTTTTACACGGTCTTTGTCAGATGTTATTGTGCCGGATGGCGCGACGGTTGTTTATGTACGCGCACGGTGCAACGTCGATGGGTGGTCGGATGACCTGTTCGAGGTCGTTTTGAACGACTAGCGCCGCCCTTCACGAAGCCACGCGCCGACAATCAACAAAGACGCCAGCAGCAGGAAAGCCCAAGCGGGCAGCAATGGCGTGATGTTGATATCCGCTGTGCGGAAAGCATCGCGCGGGGTGATCCCGATCCAACCGCGTCCGGCCGCAGGGCGTCCTTCGCGCACGGTACGAATGTTGATATCGCCAGCAGAGATCGGCACGATTGCACCCCGTGTGTTTTCCACCAATGGTGCGAGTGTTTCGCCACCCGCAATCGTTTGTTCAAATTCGCGGGGGGCCGCAGGGCCCAGTGCGATCACGGCGTCTTCTTCGCCATCATTCAGACGGTACAGGCCAATCTCGGGGGCTTCCCACAGGGTTTCAAAGCGTCCGGGGGACACTTCTTCCAGCCGCAATGTTGTTTCTGTGCCGTCAGGGTGGGTGACAACCACATCGCCGGTATCCAGCGAAAGCGTGCGCCGGATGATCCGCATGGTTTGTCCGGTCGGTTCGACCCAGAGCGATTCTTCTTCAAGCTCGGGTTCTTTCATCATCCAGTGGGCCAGCCGGCGCAGCAGTTCCAACTGCGGCCCGCCCCCTTCATAGCCCCGGTCCCAGAGCCATGAATGGTCCGACGCGATCAGCGCAACACGGCCTTCACCGACACGGTTGAGCGTCAGAAGCGGCCGCTCATCAAGGCCGGACATGACAGTCATTGCATCTTGGGGAACAAGCACATCAACCAAGCGGAACCAGCGCCCCCAACCGGGGCCTTCGCCATCGGGGTTGGGTGACAGGGCATCGAGCCCTTCTGTCACCGGGTGGCGTGCACCCAGATCGGTGATTTGTGGGATAAACCCTTCTTCAAAGACCCGCGCAGTGGGCGCCCCGGGCAGGATTTGCCCAAGGGGCGAGCGGTAGATGCTTTCGGCTGATCCGTATTCCGGCCCCGATGAGATCAACACCGCGCCCCCTTGGTCAACATAGTCGCGAATGTTGTCCAGATACGCGCTGGGCAGAATCCCGCGTCGGCGATAGCGGTCAAAGATGATCAGGTCAAAGTCATGGATCTTTTCAAGAAACAGCTCACGCGTGGGAAACGCGATCAGGGACAGTTCGTTGACGGGTACACCGTCTTGTTTTTCAGGCGGACGCAGAATGGTGAAGTGCACCAGATCGACCGAGGAATCCGATTTCAGCAGGTTCCGCCATGTGCGTTCGCCCGGGTGCGGCTCGCCCGAGACCAACAAGACGCGCAGCCGGTCACGCACGCCGTTGATCTGCACCACAGCCGCGTTGTTACGGTTGGTCAGTTCGCCTTCGGCTTCGGGTATTGTAAATTGCAACACATTCATGCCGCCATGCGGCAGTGTGACGGGCAATTGGATGTTTTCTCCGACAGGCACTGGAACAGTGATCGGCGCTTCACCGTCGATCGAGATGGAAAGCGGAACCGACGTGGCAACAGGTGCGGCACCCTGATCTTCGATGCGCAGGGTCAGATTCACCTCTTCACCCAGGATCGCAAAGGCAGGTGCGTTTTCGACGACAAGCCGCCGGTCCCAATCCTCGGGCTGGCCGGTCAGCAGTGTATGCATTGGCGCCGGCAGGTTGGGTGCGCGTTCGATGTCATGCAGGCGCCCGTCGGTGACAAGGATGATCCCTGCGATGCGCGCTTGGGGTTCTTCGGCCAATGCGCCTGACAAGGCTGTCATTAAGGTCGTGCCAAGATCGCCTTCTCCGTCGCCCAATGTCACCGTACGCAGTTCGGTGTTGGGCTGGCGCGCGATTTCTACTTCGATATTCGCAATGGCTTGGGCATTTTGCGATGGCCTGTCGCCGATGCGCTGGCTGGCACTTTCATCCACCACCATCATCACGATGTCGGACAAAGGATCGCGGTCCTCTTGCTGGATGCTTGGGTTTGCGATCGCCGCCAAAAGGGCCAACCCGGCCAACCCGCGCAGCCACCACCCCGGCAGGCGCCGCCAAACGGCAAGGATCAGCGCCAACAGGGCCAGCCCTGCGACACCGTAAAGCAGGATCAGCGGGATCAGTGGATCAAGGACAAGCGTTCCGGTCATATCACTGCCCCAACCGATCCAGCAGGTCAGGCACATGGACCTGATCTGACTTATAGTTGCCCGTCAGGACGTGCATAATGACGTTCACACCAAAGCGCAGTGCAATTTCGCGTTGCCGCTCACCTGACATGCCGCGCCCGACCGGGAACATGCGCCGCCCGTTCGCGTCAACCGCCCAAGCGCGCGCCCAGTCGTTGCCGCCGATGATCACAGGTGTGACCCCATCATTGAGGTTGCGGAACGGCATGCCTTCGATCTGTTCAGCATCAACCGGGGCTGCTTCAACCCAGACATCGCGGCTGACATAGCGGCCGGGAAAGTCCTGTAGCAGATAAAAGGTCCGGGTCAGCACGTGATCGGGTGGGATTTGTTCAATCGCAGGAATATCCAGCGACCGCGCGATGGCTTGCAATCGCTGCCCCTCGGGCGAGCTGGACCCAAAACGCGCAATATCGGCGTCACGGGTATCAAACATGATCATTCCGCCGGTACGTAGATAGCGGTTCAGTTTGGCATAGGCCGCGCGGCTGGGCAGAGGCTGATCGGCAGTCACGGGCCAGTAAAGGAAGGGGAAAAACGCCAGTTCATCGGTTTCGATATTCACGCCAATCGGGGCAGCCGGTTCGATGGAGGTGCGCCGGAACAGTGTTTGTGACAGACCAAACAATCCTGCCTCGGCGATGTCGTCTATTTCAGTATCACCGGTCAGGACATGGGCCAGGACGACCTCAGAGGTGGCACGCAGGGCGAAATCCTCGCTCGCCTGGGCCTGTGCCTCTGGTGCCCAAAGCAGCAAAAGCGCGAGGGCCGCTGCCACGTCGGCGCGCGGGCCTTTCAGCCGCCCGCCAATGGCAAGCGATGCGATGACGTCGATCAAAAGCAAAAGGACCGTGGCACTGAGCAACCAGCCTTTCAGCGCCGTTTCGCGGACAACGTCCATCCCTTCGATTGCGATACGGGCAGGCCACTGGGCGACGTTCAGCACGGTTTCTTCTCCAATGACATTGATGGCGAGTTGGCGATCACCGCCTGCATAAAGGCCGGGCAACAGATCGGGCCCTGGGGTACCGTCGGCCAGCCGCTCACCTGCAACGCCGGGCAGGGCGCTGCCATCGTCAAGGCGGCCAAAGGCATCAAGCACCTTGTTGGGTAGCCATGTCGTACCGGCAAGTTCGGTCGCGTCGGGATTCGTGGGGCGGGTGGACACGGCCAGCCGCTCCAGCATTTGCACAAACAAACCCGACAAGGGCAAGCTGGACCATTCGGCATTGGCGGTCACGTGGACAAGCACAACCTGTCCTCCGCCCACCAGATTGCGCGTGACCAGCGGCGTCCCATCCGTGAGCTGCGCAATGACGCGGTCGGCCAACGTGGGGTCGGGTTGGGCCATGACCTGACTGGTCACGGTCACATCATCAGGAACGGGCAGGCCAAAGAAGGGGCTATCTTCGGCAAAGGGGGCAAGGGTTTTGGGCTCGCCCCAGCTCATGGCACCACCGACGGACCTGCCACCGGACCGCAAGCGCACAGGCAAAAGCGGGTCGGTCTGGTTACGCCCTTGGTCTGTTGCGGCAAGGCGTGGCCCGGCGAAGCGCAGCAACATGCCTCCGTTTTCAACCCATGTCAGCACGGATTCGGCTTCTGTGCCTGCAAGATTGGCCACATCTGCAAGGATGATGACATCAGGGTTCGCCAGCAGGATGTCGGTCAATGTGCCGTCGATGATATCGGCGGTCGGCTCCAGCGCCTCGCGCAGATAAAAGAGTGGCGACAGCAGTTCCAGCCCTTCGCGGTCGTCACGGCCGGCAATCAGCGCCACCTCGCGCCGTTTCAATGCATCATCGGTCAAGGTGACGGCACCGGCTGATCGCGTTCCTGCCATCTCGAAGCGTGTAATCCGGTTGCGCAGTTCGGGGGGCAACACCATTGCGGTTTCAGCACTGGGTTCTCCGGGTGCAAAGCGCAGTGGAACGGTGGCCAATGGCCGCTCGACACCTGCCGGATCAAGACCAACGGCTGTAATCGTCGTCTCAAGCGGATTGCCGATGGGCGACCGGGTGGCAGAGACGATGACTTCACCATTTTCAAACCGCGCGGGGCGGATGCCAACGGTTTGGCGCGGTGTCTGGAAAACAGTGACGTTGCCGCGGCCTTCGAGCGTGGCAAGCAGGTCGTCGCGACCGTCCCACTCCAACCCGTCGGAAATCCAGTAGGTTTCGAACCCCCCCTCTCGGCTGTCAAACCATGCGGCCGCATCCGCGGGCTGCCATGGCTGTGGCTGGATGCTGGGCAAGCGGTTCTGCCAGTCGCTGGGCGCGGCAAAGGGCAATGCGTCGACAGGCAAATCATTGAGGTTCACAACGGCCGCGCGCCTGTCAGCCAATGCGGCCTCGGTCAATAATGTGTCGACACGGTCAATGCGCGCCTGCCACGTTGGTGCGCCTGCCCAAGACCCATCCAGCACAATGACAAGATCACCGGATCCTTCGCGCGCATTTTGCGGGTTCAAAACGGGCCCTGCAAAGCCGATAATGGCCGCAGCAACTGCAAGGATACGCAAAAGCAACAACCACCACGGCGTCCGGTCGGTTTGGTTTTCATCGTCCGTCAGGCCCAGCAGCAGCGCAACACCCGGAAAGCGCCGTTTGATCGGCGCTGGTGGGACGGCGCGTAGCAAGATCCACAGGATCGGCAAAGCGATCAGACCAAGCAGCAGCCATGGTGCTGCGAAACCTATGGGACCCACGGACCACATCAGTTGTGATGCTCCAACGCGCCATACAGCCACAAAAGCGCATTGGTCGCACTTTCGCCTGTATGATGTGTCTGGAATTGCCAACCGGTGATACGGGCAAGGTTCTGCAAGCGGTCCTTGCGTTCGGCAAGCCGCTCAAGATAGCGCGTTTTCAGGTCGCCCGCCTTCAGGGTTTCGTGCTGCAATGCGCCCGACATGCTTTGAAAGATCGTGCGACCATCGAAAGGAAAGGCTTCTTCCTGCGGGTCAAGAACCTGCAGCAAAGCCCCGCCAACGCCGCGGTCAGCGGCCCGCATCAAAGCGTCCTCAATTGGGCCTATCTCCCCCAGAAAGTCGCTGATGAAAAACGCACGTGAGTGGGGCAGCATGCCTTGCGCTTCTGGCGCGCCATAGTCTCTGTCTTCGGCCTGTGACAAAAGCTGTGCCATCTGCATCAGCTGTGCTTCGCCCCGGCGCGGCGGCAATTGTAGACCTGTCAGCCCGACACGTTCACCGCCGCGGATCAACAAGATAGCGCAGGCCAGCCCCAAAGCGCGCGCCCGTTGCGCTTTGGTCGGCAGGTTGTCGTCTGATCCGAAGCTCATTGATGCAGCCTGATCGACCCACAGGATGACGGATTGCGCAATCTGCCATTCCTTGTCCTGCACAAAATTCGCATCTGATCGGGCCGACCGCCGCCAGTCGATGCTGCGCGCTTCGTCATGGGACTGGGCTGGGCGGTATTGCCAGAACGTATCGCCTGTGCCCGCCCGCCTGCGGCCGTGATCCCCCAGCAAAACAGTGCTCGCCAAATGCTCTGCCTCTGCCAAAAGCGGGGGCAGCGGGGCGGCAAGCGCCTCGGCGTCTGATCTTAGGGCGAGCGGGGTGGTCATGCAGCGCTGGCCACGGTCGTGATCTGGTCGGCGACGGTGTTGATGACGTGATGGATACTTTCACCGCGCGCACGTGCCGCAAAAGACAGCGCCATCCGGTGTTCGAGCACAGGAACAGCCATGGCGCGGACATCTTCTGCTGATGGGGCAAGGCGCCCTTCAAGCAATGCCTGCGCGCGCACTGTCAGCATGAGCGCCTGTGCCGCGCGTGGCCCGGGACCCCAGCTGACGTTTTGGCGGACTATATCAGGTGCATTTGCATCGCCGGGGCGGCACGCGCGCACCAGATCAAGGATCATTTCAACGATGTTGTCGCCCACGGGCATCCGGCGCAGCAACGTTTGCGCATCCAGTAGTTCCTGGGCGGTAAAGACGGCTTGGGATTTGGCGTCTTCCACACCAGTTGTTGCAATCAGGATGTCTTTTTCTGTCTCGCGGTCCGGGTAGGGAACGTCGATTTGCACAAGAAAACGGTCAAGTTGCGCTTCAGGCAGCGGGTAGGTGCCCTCTTGCTCAATCGGGTTTTGCGTTGCCAGAACGTGGAAGGGCACACCCAGCGGGCGGTGCTCGCCAGCGATAGTAACCTCTTTTTCCTGCATGGCCTGCAAAAGGGCGGATTGGGTCCGGGGGGATGCGCGGTTGATTTCGTCCGCCATCAAAAGTTGGCAGAAAATCGGGCCTTCGATGAACCGGAATTGGCGTTTGCCGTCTTCCGTTGTTTCAAGCACCTCGGAGCCAAGAATATCAGCTGGCATCAGGTCGGGCGTAAACTGGATGCGGTTTCCCTTCAGCCCCATGACGGTTGACAGCGTATCGACTAGGCGTGTCTTTCCCAAACCGGGCAGGCCGATCAAAACGGCGTGGCCGCCACAGATCAATGCCGTCAGCGTCAAATCAACGACGCGGGGTTGGCCGATAAATCGGGCCGCGATACTGCTACGGGCCTCAGCCAGTTTTGCGCCCAGATTTTCAATCTGCACGACGAGATCGGCATTGTTGGCCATGACTTTCCTCCGGTTGAACTATATCTTACATCACAACAGATAATCCCATCACACCCAATGGCAAAAACAATGACCACACAAAAGATTGTGAATCCGTCCGCAGAAAGCATCGCCAGCAGCGCGCGCGCTGCACAAAAAGGCGGTTTGCCACCGGTTCATCTGTGGAATCCGCCCCATTGCGGCCATATCGACATGCGGATCGCCCGCGATGGCACGTGGTTTTACTTGGGAACGCCAATTGGCCGGGCCGAATTGGTGCGGCTGTTTTCAACGATTCTGCGCAAAGACGGGGACGATTACGTTCTTGTCACTCCGGTCGAGAAGGTCGGGATCACCGTTGATGATGCGCCATTTGTCGCAGTCGATTTCAACAAGCGCGGTGACGGGCTGGCGTTTGAAACGAATGTCGGCGACCGAATGATCGCAGGGCCTGAACATCCGATCCGCGTTGAACGTGATCCTGATACGGGTGAACCGTCGCCCTATGTTCTTGTCCGCGCCAATCTTGAGGCGCTGATCGATCGCAAGTCCTTTTACCGGCTCGTTGATCTGGGTGAGCATGCAGAGCATGAGGGCGAACAGTGGTTCGGGGTCAGGTCACAGGGCGTGTTCTTTCCTATTATCCCCTCCGCAGAGCTGGACTAGAACGGACCTTCACTGGCCCAGAAGAACAGAAACAAGCCCCAAAGTACGCCGCCAGCGATCATGGCGAAACCAGCCCACGCCAAAAGCGGCCAGTCGTTCGTCACACCCCAGCCGCCAAGTGCGCCACCGCCGCCAATCAGAATAACTGGCATCAAGAGTGTGACAAGAAAGCTGATCAATCGTTTCATAGGCAGTACCTTATCGTTCCTGCACCGGTTCTCAAATAGTATCTCGCGTCGAACTTGCAAAAGCCATGGAACTTCCGTCTTGTGCGGGACAATATTGCGGACAGACAGCAAGGAAGACCGTATGCCCCAGTTTTGCGCAAATCTGACCTGGCTTTTTACCGAACTGCCTTTCCTGGAACGGTTTGCCGCTGCGAAAGAGGCGGGCTTTGACGCGGTTGAGGTTTTGTTTCCTTACGATGTGAATGCACAAGATATCGTCAACGCCATGTCGCGACATGAGCTGCAAATGGCGCTGATCAACTGCCCGCCGCCGAACTATGCGGGCGGGCCACAAGGATTTGCCGCCGTACCGGGGCTGGAAGAGCGGTTTAAAAAGGATTTTGGCCGCGCCCTGCGATATGCCCAAACCCTTGGGGCAAAACATTTGCACATCATGGCGGGTGTGGCTGAAGGTGACGAAGCCAAGGGCACATTCGTGAACAATCTGCGCTGGGCGGCAGCCAAGGCGCCTGCGCAAAGCCTCACGATTGAACCGATCAACAATGAGACGATGCCGGGTTATTTCCTGAATGATTTTAACCTTGGCCGCGAAATTATCACTGCGATTGATGCGCCTAATCTGCGGCTGCAATTTGACGCTTTCCATGCGGCAAAAATCACTGGCGATGTTTTGGGCACATGGGACGCGATGCGCGATATCACAGCCCATGTGCAGGTCGCCCAAATGCCTGACCGTGGTGAGCCTGACCGGGGCGAGATTGATTTCCCGGCGTTTTTTGCCGATCTGGATGCGCAAGGATATGCGGGCTGGGTGTCGGGCGAATACAAGCCGCGTCATGCGACAGTTGATGGTCTGTCTTGGCTGACGGATCATTAGGTGCGGGTGAAATACGCCGCCACCCGGCGCACGCGATTGTTAATGGCAGGTCAGGCGCAACAGCCTATGTTCGCAGGTAAGCAACTGACGGACCCAGGAATGAATATGAAACGGCGCGGTTTTCTCACTGCAGGACTAGCGACTTTGGCGACGCCGCTCTTGGCGCAGACAAATTCTTGGACGGCGGTTCTGGATACGGCACGCAGTTTTGATCAATGCCATGCCATGATGATCAGGCAATCCGGACAATCCGTGCTGACCGAAGTGTTTCGCGGTCCGGGGCTCAATCGTGCCGTCCCGATCAAATCAGTGTCCAAAACAATCGTGGCTGCGTTGACAGGCGCCGCGCTAGACCGTGGCGAGCTTCCTTCGCTGGGGGCCACTTTGGGCGAGGTTGCGCCACGCCTTATCCCCGCCAACGCCGATCCCCGTGTCGCTGACATTACCGTGGAAAATCTGGTGACGATGCAGACCGGGTTGGAACGGACGTCCGGGGCCAACTATGGCGGTTGGGTGAACAGCAGAAACTGGGTTGCCAATGCTCTGGCGCGCCCCTTTGTGGCCGAACCGGGTGCGCGGATGCTGTATTCAACGGGATCCTTCCACATTTTGGGTGCCGTTCTGAGCGAGGTGTCAGGACAGTCGCTCTTGTCGTTGGCACGCGCGCGTTTGGGTGATCCTTTGGGCATCGAAATCCCCGCTTGGACCCGTGATCCGCAGGGGCGCTATCTGGGCGGCAATGAAATGGCGCTAACGCTTGATGCAATGGTGCGCTTTGGCGAAATGTACCGCTTGGATGGCCGGTTCAATGGCGCGCAAGTTCTGAGTGCGGATTGGGTCAGGCGGTCGTTTGAAGAGCGCACACAGTCGTTCTTTTCGGGGCTGGGGTATGGCTACGGATGGTTTTTGGGTGAAGGTGCCGGTGTGGAATACGCCTTGGCGCGCGGCTATGGCGGGCAGATCATTTGCGTGGCACCGGCTATTGAACTGACCCTTGCGATCACGTCAGATCCCTTGCGGCCTGCGCGCAGCGGCGGCTACTTCGGAGATCTGCAAAGATTGATCGAGCAACAAATCCTGCCACTCGCCAAATCGCAAATAAGCTGAACTGCGGTTAGCGAAAGAGCTTTTGTATCTCGCCCCCAATCGCCTGTGCCTATAAGCGGGGTGATTTGCCGGACTCTGAAACAGTTTCGGTATTGGCACCCATCGCCAAGAGCTTGGCCACCACCTTGGTGTTTTCTGTGCGCACTGCGACGTGCAGGGGCGTTTCGGATATATCCCCGACTGCGTGGATGTCGGCGCCCGCGTCGATAAGACAAACTGATGCGTAGGTGTCTCCGCGCCACAGCATGACATGCAAGGGTGTGTCGCCATCAGGGTCTTGGCAGTCGATCTGCACAGGTGCTTTACCCATCTGCGCAGGGAAAAGCGTGTCCGAGCAAGAGGCCAGTATTTCATCGAGGCTTTGGGGGGTCTTGGGGCGTTTTGACATGGTGTCTTTCCTTGGATGCACCCACCTAAGCGTGCCCGATCAGGTGAATGAAGTCAGGTACTATCGCGACAGGCTTTGCGCCAATCGCATCAATTGCACGGCCTCGGTGCGATAACCGAAGGCATCTGCCCCCCGGTTCGCGGTGGCCAGCGCAATCGCCTCATCATAGCCCCAGTCGCCCAGGTACGGGTCATTGCGTAACAGCTGTCCGAATCCTGCAACCGCTGCGGCAAAGCGCGCTTCGGTGCTGGGGGTGCTGTTGCCAATGATCGGTGCCTCGATCAGTTTGCTGACAGATGCGCCAGGGTCTTTGTAGCGCAGTTTCACAAAACCCAGCTCATCCGAGGTTTCGGCCACAGTGTTGGGCGCATAGCGTAGCGGATCGCTCAGTTGTGCAGGGCTGCCGACGGGCGTGACCTCAAAGATCGCTGTCACGGTATGCCCTGCGCCAAGTTCACCCGCATCAACCGCGTCATTGTTGAAATCCTCGCGATTCAAAGCGCGCGTTTCATAACCGATCAGACGGTACTCGGCGATTTGGGCCGGGTTGAATTCGACCTGCACCTTCACATCGCCTGCAATCGGGAACAGCGCGCCGGAGAGTTGATCGACCAACACCTTTTGCGCCTCTGAGAGCGTATCGATATAGGCTGCCGTTCCGTTGCCGTTTTGAGCAAGTGCCTGCATCGTGGCGTCGTCCAGATTACCGCGTCCGAAGCCCAGCACGCTCAGATAGGTGCCCGTGTCCCGCTTGGCGGCAATGAAGTCTTTGAGCGCATCCGGATCACTGAGCCCCACATTGAAATCGCCGTCGGTGGCAAGGATCACCCGGTTTACTTCGCCATCCTCGCGCATGGTATCGGCCAGGCTGTAGGCCTGCTCCAAACCGCCTTGGCCGTTGGTGGACCCACCGGCACCAAGCGACTGGATCGACTGTAGGATCGTTGTGCGGTCAGACGCGGCAGTCGGTGCCAAAACCTGGCCTGCACTGCCTGCATATTCCACGATGGCCACTTGGTCTTGCGGGCGGAGCTGGTCAAGCATCAGCCGGAACGACTGCTTGAGAAGCGGCAGCTTGGTCGGGTCGTCCATCGAGCCAGAGGTGTCGATTAAAAACACCAGATTGAGCGCAGGGCGCGCGTCAATCTCTGGCATCCGGCCTTGCAAGGCGATGTGGACCAACTGCGTATCCGCGTTCCAAGGGGTCTCAAAGGTTGTCACAACCGGACGAAACGGTGCCTCATCCGCATCGGGTGCAGGGTAGTCGTAGGGGAAATAATTGATCAGCTCTTCGATACGTACCGCGTCGGCTGGCGGTAGTGCACCGCGAGACAGGGATGAGCGCACGACAGCATAGGATGCTGTATCGACGTCAATCGAGAAGGTTGAAACAGGATCTTCCGCAGTGATCTTGAACGGATTTGTATCCGCGTTGGCAAAGCTTTCGGTATTTGGGGCAAGGGCGATCGCGGGGTCATCCGCTTGTGATGTGGGTGCAGTGACCCGGCGCGCACCAGATACTTCCGGCGCGGCAGTCAGGCTGTGCGCAGCTGATGGTGCCGTGCGCAACGCAGGGGCAGCCGTCGTCGCTTGCAGGTCCATCATGCCTTCGGCGCTTTCGGACACGCCTAGCTGCGCATCGCTTGCAATTTGCGGCAGTTGCTTTGTTGTGGGGCGCGAAGGGTTTGCGAAATTAAGTTCGGGTTCGGGGGCTGGCAATGGGCTTGCAAACACCTCGCGGCTCTCGTCGATGGTGGCACCTTGGATCGCGGCGGTCTCTGGTAATGGGGCAGGCGGAGCAGCCACGCGGTCAAATTCCGTCACAGTCATCTGTGGTGCGGACGGCGGACGCAGAATGTCTTGCGCTTGTGGTGTCAAAAACAGAAACCCGCAGGCGACCAACGCGGTCGTTGTGGCCAGCCCACCTTTTGTTGTCATTGCGTGTAGCATCGTCTTCACTCCTGTCCAGAGGCCCTTTGGCCCGGTTGCAGAAGTGGGACGCAGCTCTGGGCGTGATCCTTGGAGATCGGCAAAGTTTTTCTGTGCCAGTGCGATGTTTGCTGTACGTCGCGCCGCGTCCGGGCGGGGCGTTGCCTTGTCCATCATCGCTTTGAGGTCATTCAGGTCATCGGTCATACCATGTCCTCCTGTTCTTTGAGGGCGCGCAGCGCCTTTTTGGCCTCTGAGATGCGCCAACTGATGGTGCCCTCCGAGATGCCCAAGACTTCGGCGGCCTGCGCATGCGTCATGTCATCCAGCACCAGCGCGAGTGTGTCGCGCAGGTCATCGGACAACCGGTTCATGGCCGTGATCAGCCAATCCAGTTTTTCGTCTGTATCGGCGTTCGCGGCGGTCCGGTTGATTTCCCAATCCCCCCAGCCCGCCGTGGCGTTGGCATAGGTTGCGCGTTTGCGGCGTTGATCGTGGGCTGCATTGACCGCGACGCGGTAGAGCCATGTGGTGACTTTGGCGCGGCGTTGATAGCTGGCGAGTTTTGCAGGCAGCGCTGCACAAATATCCTGGGTGAGGTCTTCGGCCGCACTCCGCGACCCCGTGATGCGAAAGCAAAACGCAAAGAGCCGGTCATAGTGCCGGTCAAGCAAGCTAGCAAAAGCCGCGCCGTCGCCGGCTGCGGCTGCTGTTGCTAGGTCCTCATCGCTTGTCATCATGCGCATCACGGTGGTTTGACGCGCGCAATTGGTCAATCCTTGGATGAGGTAGCCGCTTTTTTAAAGATTGTGAGAGTGCGTAAGGTGGATCATGATCCACCTTACGTTTCGACCTACACGCTTGTGCAGATGTACTTCATTTCCAGATAGTCTTCGATCCCGTGGCTGGATCCTTCACGGCCAAGACCGGATTGCTTCACGCCACCGAACGGGGCCACCTCGGTCGAGATGATCCCGGTGTTCACACCCACAATGCCGTACTCCAACGCCTCGGCGACCTTGGTGACACGGCTCAGATCATTGGCGTAGAAATAGCAGGCCAAGCCAAAGATCGTGTCGTTTGCCTGTGCGATCACATCGTCCTCATCTTCGAACTTGAAGAGCGGCGCGAAAGGACCGAAGGTTTCATCGGTGCTGACCAGCATGTCTTTGGTGGCATTGGCAACGATGGTCGGTTCAAAGAACTGCCCGCCAAGGTCGTGTGGTTTGCCGCCTGTCAGAATCTCGGCCCCTTTTGACAGGGCATCTTCCAGATGTGATTGGACCTTTGTGACGGCCTTGGGCTCGATCAGTGGCCCCAAGGTGGTACCATCGGTCAGGCCGTCGCCGACCCGCAGTGCTTCGACCGCCGCTTTGAATTTCGCGGCGAATGCGTCGTAGACGCCTGCCTGCACATAAATGCGGTTCGCACAGACGCAGGTTTGGCCGTTGTTGCGGAATTTACAGGCGATGGCGCCTTCGACGGCAGCGTCAAGATCGGCGTCGTCAAAGACGATGAAGGGGGCATTGCCGCCCAATTCCATCGAGCATTTGATGACCTGATCGGCGGCCTGCGCCAACAGGATGCGCCCAACCTGGGTGGAGCCTGTGAACGTCAGTTTGCGCACGGCATGGTGTGCGCAAAACGCCTTGCCAACGGCAGGTGCATCCGAAGAGGTGATCACCGAAAAGAGGCCATCCGGCACGCCGGCTTCCTGCGCCAGCTTTGCCATCGCAAGGGCCGACAGCGGTGTCAGCTCGGATGGTTTGATGACAAAACCACAGCCTGCGGCAAGGGCCGGGGCGACTTTGCGCGCGATCATGGCATTGGGAAAGTTCCACGGTGTGATGCCGACGGCAACACCGATTGGTTGCTTGATCACTGTGATCCGTTTGTCGGCCATATGACCGGGGATTGTTTCGCCGTAGATGCGTTTTGCCTCTTCTGCAAACCACTCCACAAAGGATGCGCCATAGGCCACTTCGCCGCGCGCTTCTGCCAGTGGTTTACCCTGTTCGGCGGTCATGATGATGGCGAGGTCTTCTTGGTGCTCCATCATCAGGTCGAACCATTTGCGCAGCACTTTGGCGCGCTCTTTGGCGGCCAGGGCGGCCCAAGGCTTGCGTGCCTGATCTGCGGCGGCAATGGCTTGTGCCACTTCATCGACAGACAGATCAGGAACTTTCGCGATCACGTCGCCTCTTGCGGGGTTCGTGACATCAAATGTCTTGCCGCTGGCCGCTTGGACCCAGGCGCCTGCCACAAGCGTGTCTTGGCAGACCAGATCAGGGCGCGACAGCATGGATTTGAGGTTCGTAGATTCGTCAAGCATAGTAGGCTCCCATAGATTTCGTGCTATCTGACCCATCTGGGGCCGTGCCGTAAAGGGGGACATGATGGATTTAGACGATGCTTACGCCAATGCAGCCCACATCCCGGGTGGTGAGGCCTATCCCGAAAAATGGTTGCATGCTGCGGCCACGTTTCGTGCGCAGACATTGTGCGAGCTGGATTTGCCTTACGGCGAAAGCCCGCGCCAACGCCTTGATCTGTTTCATCCGCCACGGCTGGCCAAAGGGATCGTTGTCTTTGTCCATGGGGGATACTGGCTGCGTTTTGACAAATCTTTCTGGTCGCATCTGGCTGCAGGGCCTTTGGCGCATGGGTGGGCTGTTGCGATGCCGTCTTACGATCTGTGCCCTGACGTACGGATTACCGACATCGGCAACCAAATGGCGGCTGCCATTGCCTTGGCGGCTGATCGTGTGCCGGGGCCGGTGCGGCTTGTCGGACATTCGGCGGGTGGGCAGCTGGTGGCGCGCATGACCGCGCGGCGTTTCGGCGCGCAGTGGCAAGAGCGTTTGGCAAAAGTTGTCCCGGTTTCTCCGGTTGCGGATCTTGCGCCGCTGATGCGCACATCTATGAACATGGACTTGAAACTGGATGATGCAGAGGTGCAAAGCGAAAGCCCTGTTCACCTGCCCAAGCCAGCGCTTCCTGTCACTGTTTGGGTAGGCTCAGACGAAAGACCGGTGTTTCTTGCGCAGGCGGCGGCGCTGGCAGATGCGTGGCATTGCGATAAGGTCATCGCTGCAGGTAAACACCATTTTAACGTCATCGAAGAGCTTGCCGACCCCGATAGTGCGCTGACGACGACTCTCTTGGCTTAAGGCGCCGAGGGTTTGAGCTTGTGGCGGTAGACCTTAACGCATTCTCAACTTATGTTGCCTTAACTTGGTAAAACGCGCGACTCGCGCAAAATTGGATGGTGTCTGATATGGGGATTTCACGCGGTTTCATGATCGTTTTGGCTGCTGGCGCGTTGACCGCGTGTGAGCGGATGGGAAATGACGACAATGCGGTCGTTGATGGTGGCCTTGATGGCGGTTTTTTGCGTGATGGTGTGGCAAATGTCTGGATTGATCCCGATGGGTGCCAGCACTGGTACATCGATGACGGTATCGAAGGGTATATGACACCGCGTTTGAACCGTGATGGCACGCCAAAATGTCAGGATACGCGTGGCGAAATCACGCTTAAAGACGGCAGCCAGATCCCGGCGGAACAAGAACCGTCAAGCACCTGATACTTGCCCCGCACTGGCAGAATGCATTTAAGAGGCATCGGCTCACCGGTGCCTTTTTTGTTTGTGGTTCAACGCATTGGATCAAACTGCGCGCGTGTCATGGTGCAATCGCGGATCACATCATCCCCGCAATCCCGAAAGTCCAGATCACGGGTCAGACACACGCGTGCCTCTTGAATATAGCCGGATTTGCAGGTGATCGTGATCTGATCCGCCTCTAGCGTGGGGTTGTCTTCCAGGAATGCTTCTTCAATCAAAGACGCTGGAAGCGTGACGGTGGAAGACAAGGCGCGCAACACCTCGGGGCGGGTGATGCGCCCGAAGGCTTCGCGCGACAAGGCGAAATATGCGTCCGAGGACAAGCCAGAACAAACCCCATGCTTGCGCCATTGGTGCCACGCCAGACCGGATGTTCCCATGATATCTGCCATCGCCGCTGTGTCACTGCGGCTCGGCGGCCTTTCAGACGTGGGACAATTGGCGGGATAGCCACGCTCATATTGTGGCCAAAGCCCGTGCAGAATCCAGCCAAATTCCGCCGATGGATCGCATTGGGGTGACTGGCGCGCATCACCTTCCAGTGCGCACCAGTTTGCCGACCACGAAAGTGACATGACGTAGTAATCAAAGTCTGCTGTCTGTGCCTGAACAGACAGCGGTGATGCCACCACGCACAGCAGGGCAAACAAGCGGTGCATTTTGATCTTTCCTATTTTCATATGCACCATTATATAGACCCCAAGTTCCCCGACAATGCGAACCCGGCTGCAAAAGCAGTCAGCCCAACTTAAGGGTGCGGGAAAGGCTTGTCCGTTGATAAGATGGAGATGAAAGATGTCCGATAAACCGATTATGGCAAAAGCGACCGCTGTTTGGCTTTGCGACAATACGACACTGACCTTCAAGCAGATTGCCGATTTCTGCGGCTTTCACGAGTTGGAAGTGCAGGGCATTGCCGATGGTGATGTGGCCACCGGCGTCAAAGGCTTTGACCCGATTGCCAACAACCAGTTAACCCAGGAAGAGCTTGATAAGGCCGAGGCCGATCCAACGCACAAGCTGAAGCTAAAGTTCTACGCGGCCGCCGCCGGTGAAGAAAAGCGCCGTGGCCCGCGGTACACGCCGCTGTCCAAGCGTCAGGACCGGCCTGCGTCGATTTATTGGTTGGTGAAATTCCACCCCGAGCTGACAGACGGCCAGATTTCCAAACTGGTCGGCACAACCAAGCCAACCATTCAGGCGATCCGCGAACGGACGCACTGGAACATCAATAATATCGAACCGATTGATCCGGTTGCTTTGGGTCTGTGTAAGCAGTCCGAGCTGGACGCGGCGGTGCAAAAGGCCAACGCTAAGAAAGAAAAAGAAGGCTCGGTCATGTCTGATGACGAGCGTCGCAAACTGGTCAGCACAGAACAATCCTTGGGCATGGCAGCCGAGCCGAAGATGCCAAGTGCAATGGCCGGGCTTGAGACGTTCAGCCTGACAGAAACGCGCGATGAAGAAGACGACGAAGAAAAGGCTGATGATCGCGATGTTTCGGATGCAGACAGCTTCTTTAATTTGCCTGACGATGACGACAGCAAAGACTGATCTTTCAAAAGACCAAAGAAAAGGCGCCCACATTGGGCGCCTTTTTCGTTTCGACTACGTGGAACGCGACCGCTTATTCAGGATTAACGATTTCGGACACCAACGTGGCAAGGCCATTTGCATCAAGCTGCATAGGGTCCGCATAAACCGTATACTCAGCCGATGCCTCCACGCGTTGCGGGTTTGTCCCTGCCGGCAAAGCCTCCAGATCAGTGATCCACAATTCATGCACGTCAAAGGACACCCGTGTAAGGACACAGTTACCCAACTGATCGCGCAGCGTGTCACAAACAGCCTGGGCCTGCGTAAGCATGGCAGCGCGGGTCTCGGTGTCATTGGGTGGACGCAGGTCGCCGCTATAAGGCAGGGTCGCCCGGGCATTGATCAACTGGCCATTTTCGACGCTTGACGGGTCGCCCAAGTCCACTGCCGGAACATAGGCAAGGCGGCCGTCCATGACCCATTTGCCTTCGCGGTTCTCGCGCGCCTGCGAATAGACAAGGTCACAAGATGTGCCGATCGTCGCGACCACCTCGCTGCAATAGGGGATAAGCTGTGCAGGTGCGCGGGCGGCGGCATATAGCTCTAGAAATGCCGCGTCAGGTGCCTGTTCGCCAGCCAGAAGCAATTCCTCGGGGTTGAGGATTTTTTCGACTTGGACGTACCGCGCCCCTGTCATCTCATTTGGGATGAAAGTGTCGCGCAATGCGGGACGATCATTGAGCCATTGGAACGGGTCTGCGACCGCAATCTCTGCCTCGGGCACTGCTGGATCTGGGGCTTCAGGAATGTACTGTGCGGTCTGCTCACTGATCCAGCCGCCTACGTTCAGCCCACCGTAATTGAGCACCACGACAGGCAGGCCAAGGATCAGAAGAAAAATCACAAATGAAGTGCGGCCACCGATCATTGGCTGTCCCTTTCCATTGCTGGTGGGTTCAGGGCGCTGAAATCCCCCCCAATCGCGGCAGTCAGAAGATCCTGGTGCAGCCGTTCGGCTGCGGCATGACGCGATGCGCTATCACCGATCAGCAAATGGTCTGTTTCCATCAGATGAATATCGCTTCCCGCAAGGCCGTTATACGTGAAAGGTTCGGTAGGTACCGGGCCAAGCAACACATGGGCTGCGTCACGCGCTGTGACGGTATTGGCCGCGGCACCTACACCAAGCGCGCCGGTAAACCAGCGATTATAGGCCTCATAACCCTTTGTGTAGGAATACATCTGGTTTTGATAAAGCAGACTACCGGCCTCAGATTTGCGCGACCCGATCCAATCGGGTTGTGGGCTGCGCCACGGGCGGATCATACAGTCGCGCGGTGTATCATCGGCGCCGTACTGATGGGGCGGTAGAAAATCGCCAACCAGCAGTCCTTCGATGGTGGTGTCAGGTTGCAAATTTGCAGCCCCTGAAAAATCCGACCCGATCAACGCCACATGCGCGATCTGCACGTCTGGCGCCGCGTGCAGGTTCCAGATAATGCCGGGGCCCATGTTTTGCAGAACAAGATAAAGCGGTGCAGAGGTATCGGTGACAAAAACATCCAGAACTGTCTTTTCGCCGCTCAGGTCCATGTCGTTGACAAGGTCAGCGCCATTTTGTGTGACGGCTTCGACATTCAGCAACAGCTGCTCTGCCAGTTGTTGATTTGAAAATGTATAAAGCGGAGCGGGCAAAAGCGCGTTTTCGATGCGCACGCCCATCACCTTCTCACTGCCAAGTGGCGTACGCAGATTGCACTGTGCGTTGCGGATGATTGGGATGATATCGCCAATCGCCGTGCTGTCGTCCGGCAAGCTGACCTGAGCCACAATGTTGTCAAGCATCACAGGTGTGTCGCCATCATGCACAACCGCTGGTGATTGCAGGGTTGGCCCCTGATCTGACATGGTCTCGGTTTCCGGGATCGCTTCGGGGGTGGCAAGGGCCGTTTCCATGCTGTCGTCAGGTGCAACGATGCTTGTCAGCGTATCTTTAAGATCCTGCGGCATGGCATTCCAGCCGTAGTACCCCCCTGCGCCAAGGGCACCCAGAATGATGATCCAAATCAATCCATTACGGATCGGGTGGCGTTCGCGCGGCGCGTTATAGTCAAAATCAGTGATATCACGCTTTGCCCGGCCCTGGTCGGGATCCGTGGTTTCGCCCCGCTCGCGCGAAATCCGGCTAAGCCGCTGCGCAAAGTCCTCTTGCCGTCGATCATTGGTCATGTTGCTCAAAGTCCTTCGTGACAGATTTCGCGTAGAGCAGGATTGGGGCAAGGCCTTTGCGAAGATGTGGCAATATCTTGGTCACAGCAGGTCTTGTCATAACGCTTTGCGCGCGTTGAGCGCGGCTGTGATTGTGCCATCGTCCAGATAATCCAATTCACCACCAACAGGTACGCCCTGCGCCAGCGATGTGACAGTCACGCCAGGCAGTTGATCGGCGATGTAATGCGCCGTGGTTTGCCCGTCGATCGTGGCCCCCAAGGCAAGGATCACCTCGGTCACGTTCTCGGTCTTGATCCGGTCAATCAGTTTGGGAATGCGTAGTTCTTCGGGGCCGATTGCATCCAGCGCAGACAGGGTGCCGCCCAGCACATGGTAGCGGCCCTTGAACACCTGCGCCCGTTCCATCGCCCAAAGATCGGCCACGTCCTCAACCACGGCAATCTGGCCGGTGGCGCGTTTTTCTGCGCTGCAAATCTCGCAAATGTCCGTCGTGCAGACATTGCCGCAGTTCAGACATTCGCGCACGGTAGCCCCGACACGTTGCATCGTGTCCGCCAATGGCAGCAAGACCAACGACCGCTTCTTGATCAGATGCAACACCGCACGCCGGGCCGAACGCGGCCCAAGCCCCGGCAGTTTTGCCATCAGGGCAATCAGATTATCGAGGTCTTCTGTGCCGTTTGTCATTATGCTCACATTGGCGCAGATAGCGCGCGCGAAGTGTCGGCCCGTGAAGGCTCTTCGATGGGAACGCTGTGCTGCCTAGAACGGCAGGTTCATACCCGGTGGCAGACCAAGCCCTTCGGTCATCTTGCTCATTTCTTCCTGCGCACGCTCGGTTGCTTTGCTTTGCGCGTCTTTGATCGCAGCCAGGATCAGGTCTTCAACGACTTCTTTGTCGTCCCCGTTAAAGATCGACGGGTCAATATCGAGCCCCTTGAGTTCCCCTTTGGCAGTTGCTGTCGCTTTGACCAATCCCGCACCGCTAATGCCTTCGACCATGATCGTCTCAAGGTCTTCTTGCATCTGGGCCATCTTACCCTGCATTTCCTGCGCTTGCTTCATCATTTTGGCCATATCGCCAAGGCCACCAAGTCCTTTGAGCATCTAATGATCTCCCGTCATGTTTTATCTCGTTTCAATGGTGCAGTGTAGAGCACCACGCCGACACACACCAGTGCGGCAAAGACGATGAAAAGCGTCGTATTGCCGATGCAGCCTTCGTTCATCGCAACTGCGCGCAGATCGCCATTTGTACCCCATCCGGTTGCCAGAAACGTCGACAGGCTCCATCCGACAACAACCACCAAACCGCCCCATTCGCTGCGAAACCGCACGGCAAGCGCTGTCGCTATGATCAGGATAAGGACGATCGGGGTTTGCAAAAGATAGAGAAACTCACCCCAAGCCGTGACTGTGGTGCCGTCCCAGTTTGGCCGCTGTGCCGCGCAAACCTCGGCCCATGCAGGGGCAGGGAACAGCACCGCTGCACCCCAGATCAGTCTTCGTCGAACGGGTCCCATTCATCATCCACTTCGGGGAGCGCGTCTTGGAGCGCATCCTGCTCTTTTTCGGCCTCGGTCCTGATTTCAGTGATCTTTGCCTTCGGAAAGGCCGCAATCACTGCTTTTACCAGCGGGTGGTTCTGCGCCTCTTGCAGCAGTGCGTTTTCGGCAGCGTCCCGTGTTTCGGCGATTGTCGGGCCGCCACCTTCGGCGACGCTGATCGCCCAACGGTTCCCTGTCCAGGCTTGCAATCGCGCACCGAGCCTGCCGACAAGATCGCGCGCGGCATCCGGTGTCGGGTTCACTTCAATGCGGCCGGGTTGATAGCTGACAAGGCGCAGGCCTGTTTCAACCTCGACCAGCAGTTTTACATCGCGGTGGGTGCGGATCAGCTCAACTACATCCTCAAACCGGGCATAATGGTGCAACGCATCGGTTTGCAGGGCAACGGCGGTTTGCGCGCCAGAGGCCGATGGCCCACTTGGGCCAGTGTGTGTTGGTGCGGGGGTGCTGGACATCGCATTTGTGCTGCCCCCCTGCGGGGCGGGTCTGCCACCGGACGGCCCGCCGCCGGGTGGCGGGGTCGCATCTTGCAGCTTGCGTACCAATTCTTCCGGGCTTGGCAGATCGGCCACATGCGTGAGCCGGATCACGGCCATTTCGGCGGCCATCATTGCATTGGGCGCCATCGCGACTTCTTCCAGTGCCTTGAGCAGCATCTGCCACATCCGCGACATCACCCGCATCGGCAATTCCGCCGCCATCGCCTGCCCGCGCGAACGTTCATCGGGGCCAATGGTGGGGTCTTCTGCGGCCTCTGGCGTGATCTTGATAACGCTGATCCAATGGCAAACCTCGGCCAGATCACGCAAGACAGCCATGGGGTCAGCGCCATCGGCGTATTGCCCCGAAAGCTCGGTCAGGGCTGCTGCGGCCTCACCACGCAGGATCATGTCAAAGAGATCAAGCACACGCCCACGGTCGGCAAGGCCCAGCATAGCGCGCACCTGATCAGCGGTGGTTTCACCCGCACCGTGGCTGATCGCCTGATCCAGCAAAGATTGTGCATCGCGTGCCGAACCTTCGGCGGCGCGGGTGATCAGGGCAAGCGCCTCATCCGTGATCTCGGCGCCTTCGGCATTCGCAATTTTGCGCAGCAGCGCGATCTGGGTTTCCGGCTCGATCCGGCGTAAATCAAAGCGCTGGCAACGGGATAAAACTGTGACCGGCACCTGCCGGATTTCCGTGGTCGCAAAGATGAATTTGACGTGCTCGGGTGGCTCTTCAAGCGTTTTCAACAACGCGTTAAAAGCGTTCTTGGAGAGCATGTGCACTTCGTCAATGATGTAGATCTTAAACCGCGCCGAGGCCGCGCGGTAATGCACGCTGTCGATAATCTCACGTATGTCGCCCACGCCGGTCCGCGAAGCGGCGTCCATTTCCATAACATCCACATGGCGGCCTTCCATGATAGCCACGCAGTGTTCGCATTGACCGCAAGGTTCTGTAGTGGGTCCTCCGGTACCATCGGGGCCAATGCAGTTCATGCCTTTGGCAATAATGCGGGCCGTCGTTGTCTTGCCGGTGCCGCGGATACCCGTCATGATAAAGGCCTGTGCGATCCGGTCTGCCGCAAAGGCGTTCTTGAGCGTGCGCACCATCGCGTCCTGCCCAACCATATCGGCGAAGGTTTCGGGCCGGTATTTGCGGGCAAGCACTTGGTATTGAGGCTGATCGGTCATGGCGGCCTTCGTTTTGGATTCGGGCGTTACGACAGAGTAAGCAGGTGATACGGGATGGTCCACAGCAATGCACGAGAACGGGGTTTCCAGACATGATCGCGTTTGCAATCTATCGCTTGCCCGTCAGTGCAGGAGAGTTGGCATTGTCGCCTATGCCGGGACGTACGCGCCACTATGGTACGGATTGGCAACATCTGTTGCAGTGGCGTCCCGATCTGGTTTTGACAATGACCACACAGGCTGAACTGGACCGGAAAGGTGCCGGAACGCTTGGGGCTGATCTTGCGCATGAGCGGATCGACTGGCTGCATTTGCCGGTCGCTGATTTCGGCACGCCAACCGATCTTGATTGGCCGCGCGTGCGCGATCAGGTGCTGGGTGTTCTGGGCCGCAAGGGCCGCGTGCTGGTGCACTGTTTTGGCGGCTGCGGGCGGTCAGGAATGATGGCGCTTCGCCTGATGATTGCAGCAGGCGAGCCCCCGGACCAGGCCTTGGCGCGGTTGCGGGCCGCCCGCCCGTGTGCGGTAGAAACCGATGATCAAATGCAATGGGCGTGTCAGGGGTAAGGTGGATCGTGATCCACCTTACAGCTGCTGCTACCTGTCTTTTTTCTTAATTGCCGAGCGATACATCTTGCCCAGTTTGCGGCTACGGTCGCGCGCTTGCGCAATGGTCTCGGTTGCTTGCTGGTTTTCGCGTTTCAGCTTTTTGAAGCGTTTAAGACGTTCCGGATCAACAACTCCAGTGGCAATCGCAGCCTGCACCGCGCATCCGGGTTCGGTTTCATGCTCGCAGTCACGAAATTTGCACCGCGCGGCCAGTTCTGAAATCTCGGGGAAGGTCGCATCAATGCCATAAGCCACTTCTGCAACGCCAAGCCCGCGCATACCGGGTGTGTCGATCAGCCAGCCACCGCTGCCCATCTGGTGCAAGGACCGCCCCGTGGTCGTGTGGCGACCGCGCGCATCATCTTCACGAATAGCTTGCGTGGCCGCGTCTCCACCGGTCAGCGCGTTTGCAATGGTCGTCTTGCCAACACCAGATGACCCGGCCAGCGCGACCGTTTGCCCTTTGCCGCACCAAGGGGCAAGCAAGGCAGTCACATCATCATGCTTGGCGTCCATGGCGATGACTTCAAGGTTGCGCCCCAGCGCACGCGCCTGATCAATATACGCATCGGGATCATCGGTTTGATCGGCCTTCGTCAGCACAATGACCGGTGTAATCATCGCGTCATGGGCCAAGGCCAGGTATCGTTCCAGCCGGGCTGGATTGAAATCATTGTTGCATGATGAGGTGATGAAAAGCGTATCAAGATTGGCAGCAATCAGTTGCTTTTCGCCGGTATGGTATTCGGTCCCGCGTGTCAGTTCGGTTTGCCGGTCAAGCACCCGGACCAGGCGATGTTGCGCAACGGCGCAAAGCACCCAGTCCCCCACGCCGACCGCAGCCGTCGTAATGCCGGGGTCGAGGGTAAGCTCCAACGGGCCGATTTCAGAGAACCCGACAACGCGGTCACGGTGGACGGTGGCGATGCGGGCAGGGGTGAGGGTGTCCAGCTCTTCAATTTCGAGCTGGGACATATAAAAAGGCGACCAACCAAGGGCGGCGCGTGTCAAATCTGTCAAGGATTTGTCCTCGTCAAAGGGGCAGGTATCGCTGGCGATGATGCATCAGCGCGAACCGGACGAGAGGGCGGAAATAGCTTCAGCGCACCCAAGCCGGGAGGGCGTTTGTTGTGACAATCATAAACATCCCCCTTTGCTGGATGATTTCCAAACGCTGCGATTTGCCGTGCAAATCAAAGGTGAGAGGCTGACAACGACCCAAGCGGGGCTCGTTATGGCTGCTTCCTTCCGGACCTGACCAGGTTGGCGAGGCGCTCGCCCGCGCCAACCTCTCACCCGGTGATATAGGCTGAGTCTGCCGTCTTCGCAAGATGTCAGAAATCAATCCGATACTGCGCGAACCCATCTTTTCCGGGGCCAATGTAGCGGATCGGATCTGTCAGGTGGTTCCGTGCTTGTGGCGCGCTGGAAAAAATAGCCGCTGTCTTTGGAATCGGGGTAAAGGACCATGTAGGCTGCACTGAAGCGGCAAACCGACCTGTGTTTTTAAGGTACGCCTTCAAGTGATCCCGCACAGAGTGAGGCGAAGTGAAAAGAATGTCTTTTTCTTCTATGGCAGGAAAGCCACCGCCGCCTTTTGCGCGAAAGCTGTTCGCAGCCACGATGAAAGTATCCGTGTCGCTGATACGACGGCCCTGAAAAGCCAGCTTCACAATGCGCCGGGCGTTCGAATCAATCTCTCTGCCATCTACGTCAAACCGGGCAGGCTGTGTCAGGTCGACCTGATAGGTCAGACCAAAGATCATGTCGCAATTATAATTCACGCTATCGGCGTTGATCAGCGGTTGATCCTTCTGTCCGGGGTGTACCTGGTTGTAATGCGCTGCTGCGCGTTCCAGCCACAGCCTGATTTGTTTGCCGCTGCGCCGGATCGCACAACATTTGTCTGCAAACGGAAAGATCGCGGCCACATCGCGCAGGGTGATGGGGCCAGGCGGAATGTTGATGTAGTGCCCAACACCACTACGCCCACCCGACCGATAGGATGATGTTGCCGCGAGAATGGGCAGGGCTGCATGCTCTGTCCCTGCAAGGGATGCTTTCAGCGCATCTTGCATTGCGCGGGCCAGCACGTCTTGGCTGAGATCAGGTATCACTGTGGCAAAGTAGCTGAAAATTGGGGCGCCCGTTCTTGCAATGGGCGTCCGAATTTCACGCAGCGTTGCCGCTTGCGGTTTGGCCGCAATCGTGCGCAGCTTCTGGTGCAGGACGCTTTCGGGGCGGTCTAGCGTATCCGGGTGCTCCAATCGGGCCATGCTGTCCGTGATTGCCCAGATGCTGCCGCTCCATTGTAAATCGAATTCGATCAGACCAAGCGCTTTGCCACAAAATGCGGCCATGACCGCAGGTTTCCCGTGCAGGTGGCCGTGCCTATGGTCAGTCGACGGCACATGCGCACGGGGGAAAGCGTCATGTGTATGCCCCAAGAGCAGGCCATCTATGCCGTCAATTGCGGCAAGCGGTAGTGCGGCGTTTTCCATGCGGGGGCTATGCTCTGCTGCACCGATCCCCGAATGACAAAGGGCAACGATCAGATCCGCTCCGGCGGCGCGCATTTTCGGGAGCACGTTCTGCGCAGCCGTGACCATGTCTTCGACACGAACGGTCCCATCACGGCCCAGTTCCCCCCAGTCTGCGATCTGGGGCGGGCCAAAGCCGGTGATCCCGATTTTGATTGGGCGTGATACCCCGTCGTTGCAGCAGATTGTGCGCTTGATCACGGTAAACGGCGCAGCCAGCGTGGGGCCATCGCGGCAAGCGATATTCGCGCTGACCACCGGAAAGGTGGCTTTTGATAGCGTGTTGCGCAGAAAGTCTATGCCGTAGTCAAATTCGTGGTTTCCCAAGGTCATGGCATCATAGTGCAGCAGGTTCAGCGCAGCGATCATGGGATGTGTTTCGTAGGCGCCTGCCCGCGAGGCCAGGTGGTCTGCCAGTGGGTTGCCTTGAATTAGGTCGCCATTGTCGCACAATAGAGTGGTAACGCTGTCGTCGTCTCGCAGTGCTGCAATGCGATCAGCCAGACCGATCAGGCCTATACTGCGGTCAGTGCGGTCTGCAAAATAATCGTAGTCAAGCAACTGCATGTGCAGGTCGGTCGTTGCCAGCACACGCAGCCTGCCTGTCGGGCTGTTGCCATTGGATGAATTGATCGTCGTCATGGCGCAACCTTAACGTGAAAATTGGTCGGCGCCATGCTATCGTGTCGGAAAAAATTGCACTTGCGCAAACCGCGTGGCATCTCGGCCAGATGAAAATTGCAGAGACAGTGACGTTTGGCGGGTCGGGGCTTGATCGTGCAGCCGAAATGCGGGGCGAGGCCGACAGCCTGCGGGTGCAGGACAATGCCCGCACTATTTTATTGTGGCGTGGCAAGCCGATGATTTTAAATGATGAAGTGGCGCGCTTGCCAATGGCGCATCCTATTATGGACGACGCAGCACCCGCGATGATTTTTCTGGGCCGCGAGGACGGTGCACCAGTGTTTGCCGCTGATCTGTCGCAGTGGGAGCCGGAAGGTCTGGATACCGACACACTGAACAGTTTTCTTGACCCGTCTGAGCAACGCCACCCCGCCATGCCACAGGCCGCGTTTGCGGAACTGCGTGCGGTCATGACGCGCCTGTCCCCGCGCGATGCCGAGCTCGCGGCGATGGCGAAGGCCATCATGGGGTGGCACCGGTCGCATCGGTTTTGCGCGCGCTGCGGTGCTGAAAGCGAAATGGCGCTGGGCGGCTGGCAACGCAACTGTGCGGCTTGCGGCGGCCATCATTTCCCAAGGACCGACCCGGTTGTGATCATGCTGATCACCCATGGCAATGCGGTGCTTGTCGGGCGTTCACCGGGGTGGCCCGAGGGGATGTATTCACTTTTGGCAGGGTTTGTGGAGCCGGGTGAAACCATTGAAGCGGCCGTGCGCCGTGAAGTGTTTGAAGAAGCGGGCGTGCGGGTTGGCTCTGTGCGCTATCTGTCCAGCCAGCCCTGGCCGTTTCCGTCCTCGCTCATGTTCGGGTGTGCGGGTGATGCATTGAACACAGACCTTACGATTGATCCGGAAGAGATCGAAGACGCGATGTGGGTCACGCGCGAGGAAATGGCAGATGCTTTTGCCGGAAATCACCCCAAGTTGCTGCCCGCGCGCAAAGGGGCGATTGCACATTTCCTGCTTGAGGCATGGCTGTCGGACCGGTTGGATTAGACGTTAGGAACAAGGACAGATGAAGCTTAGCACGCGAGAAGATATCGAAGCGCCCATCAGCTATGTCTACGGACGGATCAGCGATTTTGCGCATTTCGAACGGCGGGCCATGCGGCAAGGGATTGAGGTCAGCCGCCGCGCCGAAGGTGATGCCCGGGTTGGCACGATCTGGGATATCGCGTTCGCATTCCGTGGTCGCCCGCGCAAAGTGCAGGCGGAACTCACCAAGCTTGACCCTGATCAAGCGGTCGAAGTGGACAGCCAGTCAGATGGCCTGACCGCTAAAACGCAGATTGAGCTGATCGCGCTATCCGCCACCCGCACACGTGTTCTTGTCTCATTTGATATGCGGGCCAAAACCATGACCGCACGGCTGCTGTTGCAGTCGCTCAAACTGGCAAAAGCCAAGATCACGAAGCGGTTTAAGGCGCGTGTTTTGGACTACGCCGAAAACGTCGAGGACGACTATCGGCGTGGGCACTGATACCGCGACCGGCGTTTGCCTCAGGCTTCAGCGTCAGTCGTCTCGTGCCGCCTTGCTGCGGCTGGGTATACGCCCATCACATGCAAATGGTCCGTAAAATACGCAAGCTCTTCAAGCGCCAGTTTGACATTGGAATCGTCGGGATGGCCTTCGATCTCGGCGTAGAACTGGGTCGCCCTGAAATCACCGCCCACCATATAGCTTTCCAGTTTGGTCATGTTGATGCCGTTCGTCGCGAAACCGCCCATCGCCTTGTAAAGCGCGGCCGGAATGTTGCGGACACGAAAAACAAAGCTTGTCATCATGCCAGACGGCCCGCGGCGCGTATAGTCGGGGTCACGGGCCATGATCAGAAAGCGCGTGGTGTTGCGTGCGTGGTCTTCGATATGACGGGCAATTACTTTCAGGCCATAGATATCCGCTGCCAGCTCTGATGCGAGTGCGGCAATGCTAGGGTCATCGCCAGAGGCCACTTCGCGGGCGGCGCGGGCGTTGTCGGAACTGGTGCGCGGGGTAATTGCATGTGCGCGCAGAAATTCGCCACACTGTGGCAGGATGACCGGATGGCCGTGCGCCTCTTTGATGTCTGAAAGCGCCGCTTCTTTCTTGCCGAGCAAATTGATGTGTACCCGCACGAATGTCTCATCAATGATGTGCAGCCCACTTTCTGGCAAAAGCGAATGTACATCAGCAACCCGGCCATAGGTGGAATTTTCGACAGCGATCATGCCAAGATCGGCTGACCCGTTGCGCACAGCTTCAATGGCGGCCTCAAACGTAGCACAGGGCAGGGGGGCGAAATCCGGGCGCGCGGTGACACAGGCCTCGTGGCCATAGGCCCCTAATTCACCCTGAAATGCGATTTTTTGCGACATTGATGTGACCTCTGTGTTACCACCCGTCAAAAATGGGCATTTGGCCGCGGCAGTACACCTTGCAACCCGGTGTGGGAAGCGGATACATAGCTGGAAAATTTTGAACTGAATGGAACGCGACATGTTCGACACAATGACGACGACCAAAATCATAGGTGGTCTTTGCAGCACTTTTCTTGTTTTCCTGCTGGGTGCTTGGCTGGCAGAAGAGGTTTACCATTCCGGCGGTCATGGCGACGAACAGGCCTATGTGATTGAGGTCGAAGAAGAAGGCGCAGAAGAAGAAGTCGTCGAAGAAGTGCCGTTCTCGGTCATCTTTGCCTCTGCAAGCGCTTCGGACGGTGAAGGCCTCTGGCGTGGATGCCGGTCTTGCCATGCGCTTGAATCCGGTCAGCACGGGACTGGTCCTGCACTTTACGGTGTCGTGAATCGCCCTGTGCAGTTCTATGATGATTTCAACTACTCCGGCGCTTTGATCGAGGCCGCAGATGTTTGGACGCCTGAAAACCTCAATGCGTTCCTTGAAAACCCACGCGGCTATGCGCCGGGCACAGCGATGAGCTATAACGGCATGCGCGATCCTGAAGACCGGGCGAACCTGATTGCCTATCTTGAGACCATCGGCGACTAAACTGGCAGCGTTATCCAAAATGAAAGGCCGTCCACTTGGGCGGCCTTTTTGTTTGTATGTTTCAGTTGGTTCACCGGATGATCACGTAAACTCAACTTGAATGTTTGCCAAACAGAACATTTACTTCATTTAGTGCAAAGACAACGTCCCTCACTTGGAGATACTGATGCAAGAGCAAGCCCGTTCCTTCGCCAAAGCAAAGTCAACTGATGCCCGTGTGCGCTTGTTGCAGTCTTGGGCGTTCGGATCAGCCATCAGTATCGCCGCACTTCTGGCCGGATCGCAGCTTTTCGCTGACGCCCATGAGACTGTCACCATCAGCCACGGCTATACCAATTTTGGCGATCTGAAATACGGGCCTGACGCAGTGCTGGACTATGTGAACCCCGATGCCCCAAAAGGCGGCGAGTTTTCACAATGGGCGCAAGGCACCTTTGACAGCTTCAACCTGTCGACCCGCAAGGGTGTTCCAGCGGCCCTTTCGACAATCGGATATGAGGCTATCCTGACATCAACCGCAGACGACCCGTACGGGGCCTACTGCTACCTTTGCGAAACGCTCGAATATCCCGACAGCCGCGACTGGGTAATCTTCAACCTGCGCGACGACGTGACGTTCTGGGATGGCACGACAATGACAGCCGAGGATCTGAAGTTCACGTTTGAGCTTTATCTTGAGCAAGGCATCACCGAATACCGCAGTGTTTACAGCCAGTTCATCGACTCGGTCGAGGTGCTTGACGATTATCGCATCCGGTTCAACTTTACCGAAAGCGCCCCGCGCCGCGACGTTGTGACCTGGGTTGGTGGCACATCTGCCTTTTCAAAGGACTGGTTTGAGCAAACCGGCACCCGTCTTGATGAATCCTCCGATGCGCCTTTCATGGCAACCGGTCCCTACCGGCTGGATGAGGTCGATATCGGACGGCAGATCATCTACCGTTATGATCCCAATTGGTGGGGTGCGGACCTGCCCATCAATCAGGGTCGCAACAATTTTCAGACGATCCGGGTTGAGTATTTTGCCGATAGCGGTGCCGCATTCGAGGGCTTTAAATCCGGTGTCTATGCCTTCCGCAGTGAAAACAGTTCCTTGCAATGGGCAACAGGCTATGACTTTCCTGCACGTGAACAGGGCTGGGTTAAGGTGGAAGAACTGCCTGATGGGGCAATCGGGACCGGGCAGGGGTTTGTCTTCAACCTCAACCAGGAAAAGTTCCAAGACCCGCGTGTGCGCGAAGCCATCACGCTGATGGTGAATTTCGAATGGATGAACGAGTCCCTGTTTTATGGGCTTTATGAGCGGCCTGAGTCGTTTTGGGACAATTCAGAACTTAAGGCCGTTGGCGCGCCATCGGCGGATGAAATCGCAATTTTGCAGCCTTTGGTTGATGAGGGGCTGTTGGACGCCGCGATCTTGACGGACGAAGCAACCATTCCGCCGGCGTCGACAACAACAGAACGGCCGCTGGACCGCCGCCAGTTGCGCGCTGCATCGGCGTTGCTGGACGAAGCAGGCTGGATTGCCGGCGAAGACGGGATGCGCCGCAAGGACGGCGTGCTGCTTGAAGTGACATTCCTGGAGCGTTCGCCGCAGTTTGACCGGATCATCAACCCGATTGTTGAGAACCTGAAACGGCTTGGCATCGCGGCCGCGTTGGAGCGGGTGGATACCGCCCAATATATCGAGCGTCGCCGCGCGGGCACTTTTGACATTGTAAATGCCTCGCTTGGACAAGGCTATGAGCCCGGCCAACAGTTGGCCCAGTTCTTTGGCTCTGCGGCTGCTGAAGACAGTTCGCGCAATCCCATGCGCCTGAAACTGCCGGCTGTTGATCGCCTGATTGATGAAATTGTCGCGGCTCAATCGCTTGAAGAGCTGACAGTGCGCACCCGCGCCCTAGACCGTGTGCTGCGCGCTGAACGCTTCTGGATACCACAGTGGCAAAAGGGCGTTCACACCGTCGCCTATTACGATATGTACCGGTTTAAGGAAATTCCGCCGCTTGCTTTGTCGCCGCTTGATAACTGGTGGTATGACGCCGAAGCAGCCGAGGCGCTCCGCGCTGCCGGTGCGTTCCAATAGGGGACTGACGTGGGCGCATATATACTCAGGCGGTTGCTGCTTGTGATTCCCACCCTGTTGGGGATCATGATCATTAACTTTTCACTCACGCAATTCGTACCGGGCGGGCCAATCGAACAGATTTTGGCCGAGCTTGAAGGTGGTGGCGATGTGTTTGAAGGCATCTCTGGCGGTGGCAGCGAATTGGTGGAAGGGGGCGACAGCGACTATATCGGCGGACGCGGTTTGCCTGCGGACTTTATCGCGGACCTTGAGCGCGAATTCGGCTTTGACAAACCACCGCTTGAACGCTTCCTGACCATGATGTGGAACTATATGCGCCTGGACTTTGGCGAGAGTTATTTCCGCTCGATCAGTGTGCTTGATCTGGTGCTGGAAAAAATGCCGGTCTCAATCACGCTGGGGCTTTGGTCCACGCTGATTGCTTATATGATTTCGATCCCGCTGGGCATCAAAAAGGCTGTCAGAGATGGCACACCCTTTGATACCTGGACCTCAGGCGCGATCATTGTGGGCTACGCCATTCCGGGCTTCTTGTTTGCCATCTTGCTGATTGTGTTGTTTGCGGGTGGATCCTACTTCAGGCTGTTCCCGCTGCGCGGTTTGACCTCTGCCAATTTCGAAGAACTGTCGCTGATCGGCAAGGTTCTCGACTACTTCTGGCACATCACCCTGCCTGTACTGGCCTCGACGATTTCGGCCTTTGCGACACTGACCTTGTTGACCAAGAACAGCTTTCTGGACGAGATCAAAAAGCAATACGTGATGACCGCCCGCGCCAAGGGCCTGTCCGAGCGGCGGGTGCTTTACGGCCATGTCTTCCGCAACGGGATGTTGATTGTCATTTCCGGGTTTCCGGCGCTGTTCATTGGCGTGTTCTTTGGCGGGTCGCTGATTATTGAAACCCTGTTTTCCCTTGATGGTCTGGGGCGGTTGGGGTTTGAGGCCGCAGTCGCGCGTGACTATCCGGTTGTCTTTGGCACGCTCTTTGCCTTCTCGCTGATTGGCCTGATTGTCGGGATCATCACGGATTTGACCTATGTGCTGATTGATCCGCGCATTGATTTTGAGGCGCGAAACTGATGGCCAAGCGTCCTTTTCTGTCACCGCTAAATCAGCGCCGCCTGCGCAATTTCCGCCGGAACAAGCGCGCTTTCTGGTCTCTGGTCATCTTTGGGGTGCTTTTCGGCCTGTCGATCTTTGCCGAACTGATTGCTAACGACAAACCCATCGCTGTCAGCTATCGCGGTGAGATCAAGATGCCGATCTTCAGCTTCTATTCAGAGCGTGATTTCGGTGGCGATTTCCCGACCGAGGCAGGCTACGGCGAACCCGAAGTGGACTGTCTGATCGTAACGGGCGGTCTGGATGCCTGCTTTGACACGCCCGAAGAACTGATTGCGGCCGTTGATGCGGGTGAAACGCTGGACGGGGATTTTCAGGCAGGCTGGATGCTTTGGCCGATCATTCCCTACTCCTACAACACGATCGTTGATGTCGCAGGCGTGGCACCGGCGCCCCCCAGCGCAGAGAACTGGTTGGGCACTGATGACACCAAGCGCGATGTCACCGCCCGTGTCATCTATGGGTTCCGATTATCGGTAACATTTGCGCTGACCGTGACGGTGGCGGCCTCGATCATCGGGATCATGGCGGGGGCCGTGCAGGGGTATTTTGGCGGCTGGACCGATCTGATCTTCCAACGCTTCATTGAAATCTGGACAGGGATGCCTTCGCTTTACGTCATCATCATTGTCTTTGCGATCTTGGGGCGAAGTTATTGGCTCCTTGTATTCCTGACAGTGCTGTTCGGATGGCCCGCTCTTGTGGGGGTGGTCAGGGCCGAGTTCCTGCGCGCGCGCAATCTGGAATACGTCCGCGCGGCCAAAGCGCTAGGTGTGCGCGACCGGACGATCATGTTTCGGCACATGCTGCCCAATGCGATGGTCGCCACACTGACAATGCTGCCGTTCCTCGTGACAGGTGCGATTGGCGGTTTGGCCTCGCTGGATTTCCTTGGGTTTGGCTTGCCGTCGTCTGCGCCATCGCTGGGCGAAATGACCTTGCAGGCCAAACAGAATTTGCAGGCGCCGTGGCTTGGCTTCACCGCATTCTTTACCTTCGCGATCATGCTGTCGCTGCTGGTCTTTATTTTTGAAGGGGTCCGCGATGCGTTTGATCCGCGCAAAACCTTTGTGGCAGATGGCAGTGTGATCAAAGACGAAACCATCTTTGAAACCACGGCAGAGACCCCATCAACAGGAACTGAGGGACGATGATTAATCCGGTTCTTGATGTCCAAAACCTGCGCGTAGCTTTCCGGCAGGACGGGGATACGACGCACGCGGTGCGTGGCGTCTCGTTTCAGGTCCAAAAGGGTGAGACGGTCGCGATTGTCGGTGAGAGTGGGTCGGGCAAGTCGGTCACAGCGCTGTCCACCGTGCAGTTGCTGGGCGACAGCGCGGTCATGGCCGGGTCCATCAAGTATGATGGCGAAGAAATGGTCGGCGCAGATGAAAGCGTTTTGCGTCGGGTCCGTGGCAACGACATCAGCTTTATTTTCCAAGAGCCGATGACCTCGCTCAACCCGCTGCACACGTTGGAAAAGCAGTTGGCTGAAAGCATCGAGCTGCATCAAGGTCTGCGCGGGGCCGCTGTGCGCGACCGGATTGTGCAGCTATTGGACCGTGTCGGTATTCGCGACGGGGAAAGCCGCCTAGGCTCTTATCCGCATCAGTTGTCGGGCGGGCAACGCCAGCGTGTAATGATCGCCATGGCGTTGGCCAACGGGCCGGAATTGCTGATTGCGGATGAACCGACGACAGCGCTGGATGTGACAATTCAGGCGCAGATTCTGGATTTGCTGGCAGACCTGAAGCGTGATGACGGTATGTCGATGCTCTTCATCACCCACGACCTGACCATTGTGCGCAAAATCGCGGACCGCGTCTGCGTAATGAAGGACGGCGTGATTGTTGAAACGGGGCCAACGGCTGAATTGTTCAAGAACCCGCAGCATCCCTATACACAAATGCTTCTGGCTGCCGAATCAAGTGGTGTTCCCGCGCCTGTAAAGCCTGATGCGCCGGTTGTGCTGGAAACGGACAGCGCGCGCATCTGGTTCCCGATCCAGCGCGGGCTGCTGAAACGGACGGTGGGCCATATCAAGGCGGTCAATGACGCGACATTGACGGTGCGTGCGGGCGAAACGCTTGGCGTTGTGGGGGAAAGCGGGTCAGGCAAGACCACGCTGGCATTGGCTGTCATGCGCCTGATCCGGTCCGAGGGCCGGATCGCATTTCAGGGCGCGGATATTCACAACCTCAATCAACGCCAGATGCGCCCACTGCGCAGCGATATGCAGATTGTTTTCCAAGACCCCTACGGGTCATTAAGCCCGCGCATGACCGTGGCCGAGATCATTTCCGAAGGGCTGGGCGTGCATGGTGTCGAACCGGGGCGCGATCGCCGCGATATGGTGGCGGACATCATGGAAGAGGTTGGTCTGGATGCATCATTGATGGACCGCTACCCGCATGAGTTTTCTGGCGGCCAGCGTCAACGCATCGCAATTGCGCGCGCCATGATTCTGCGCCCCAAATTGCTGATTCTGGATGAGCCAACCTCTGCGCTTGACATGACGGTGCAAGTGCAGATCGTTCACTTGCTGCGCGAATTGCAACAGAAAAACGGCTTGGCGTATTTGTTCATTAGCCACGATCTGAAGGTCGTGCGCGCCCTGTCACACAAGGTGATGGTGATGAAACAGGGTGATGTGGTCGAGGCAGGCGATGCCGACGCGATCTTTGATGCCCCGCAAACGGACTACACCCGCGCGCTTATGGCCGCAGCCTTTGAGGGCAAGGTTGCCTAGACCCAGTGCAGGCCTAGCCGTCTGACCCAATCATAAAGCATGTCGTCCCACGCGCCTGCAAACGGCGACAGGCAAGATCGGCACCCTCACGGGTCAGCCCCATGAAGTTTGCGTCAAACCCGCCCGAGCGTTGCACCACGCGCCGTAGTGATCCATCAAGCGTGCTCATCTCGTTCAGAGCGACGCGCAACAAGACCCGTTCGGCATCATAGCGTGTGTTGTAGCGGCCAACGTTCACGCCCCAATGCCGTCCACCTGATGTGGAAATCCGGGTCACGACCTCTGGTCCGGTATCGACCATCGTGGTGTCCGGCGCGCGTGCGACAAGCTGCGTTTCTGTTGCAGGGCGGGGGATAGGTGTCACGACCGGGGGGACCGCTGCGACCACTTGTGTGGGGGCGGGCGTGGCGGCGCCAATCGCTTCGGCCAAGGCGGCATTGACTGAATCCGCAACAGCGGCATTGATCACATCGGTATCAATCGCAGCGATCAGTACTTCTTCTTGTGCCGGGGCTGCGGTGGGCCTTGCCGTCGGTCGGATGCTGCGCGTGATCAGCCCGCTGACGCGGACGATCTTGCCGGCGTTTACCTGACCGTTGGAACTTGTCAGCATTGCTGCTGGTGGGTTGGGGCGGCGAATCGTTGCGCGGGACGGGGCACGGTTAAAGCCCATATCCATCAATTCGGTGATCCGTGCATTGCGCGCGGATGTGGATGAGCCACCAAAAACTGTTGCGATGATGCGTTCCTGTCCACGCTGTGCCGAAGCCACAAGGTTGAACCCGGCAGCACGGGTATACCCTGTCTTGATGCCGTCGCCGCCCGCATAGCTGTCCAGCCAGCGACGGTTGGTATGGCGCACCGTTGCAATTCCGGCATCGGCCGAGCGGCGCGAGAACAGGTTATAATACTGCGGGAAATCATAAATCACATGGCGACCCAGAACCGACATATCGCGCGCGGTGGACAGATGCCCCGATTGCGTCAGGCCATGTGCGTTGCGGAAGTTGGTGTTGCGCATGCCCATCGCGCGGGCGGTACGGTTCATACGTGTGGCAAAAGCTTCTTCGGAACCAGAGATGGCTTCGCCAATAGCGGTCGCCGCATCGTTGGCCGATTTGACCGCAGCGGCACGAAGCAGAAAACGCAGGCGAATGGTCTGGCCCGCCCGTAGCCCCAGTTTGGAAGGGGGCTCGGATGCGGCAAGGCGGCTGATGCGGACGGGTGTATCCAGTGTGATCTCACCACGTTCAATCGCCTGAAAGGCCACATAAAGAGTCATCATTTTTGTCAGTGATGCGGGGTGCAACTGGGTGTCTGCATTGCGTGAATGCAAGACCTCTCCGGTCCGCGCATCCATCACCATCGCTGCATAAGGTGCAGCCGTCGCGCGCACGGGTGCGAGCAACAAAGATACAAGAAGTATACATAGAAATAGCCCGTGAAGGGCCCACTGTCCCGGACGACTGGTCACGTCGCTTGCCTCTTTTTCTGCCTCAATGACCCCGGATTTTTCCGGTGGTCTTATTTTTATAAGCTGACGCTAGCATAAGTTCCGTTTTCCGAAAATACCCTAAATTCAAAGACTTTCAGGGCGTTCATCGCGCGCTTTGTCCACATATTGTGAGGGCACTTGTCCGGGGCGCAACATAGGTGAAAATAGCGGGTCTGAGGTCCGATTGTTGAATGTGCCCAGATGGGGTTTTCATGTGCAGCCTGTGCCTTATATATAACGCCAACCTAACAAGGCGTTTGATATGCTGGCAGAGTTTTACATGATGGCCGAGAAAAAGGGCGGTGACGACAGCGATGTCGGCATCGCACTTGAGACGAAGCCCAAGACAAAACGACCGCCCATGTATAAGGTGCTGATCCTGAATGATGATTTCACCCCTATGGAGTTTGTCGTGCATGTGCTTGAGCGGTTCTTTGGCCTGTCACACGCGCAGGCATTCGAACTGATGCTGACGGTCCACAAAAAGGGCCTTGCGGTTGTTGGGGTGTTTAGTCATGAAATTGCTGAAACGAAGGTTGCGCAAGTTATGGACTTTGCACAACGCCACCAGCACCCGCTGCAATGCACGATGGAGAAAGAATAGCGCCTGTCGCTGTTCACCCAAAAATGTCCCAATCCCGCTTAAGCACCGCCCTTGAAGACGGCCTCATAGCGTTGCCATCAGGCAACATTGCCTTGATGCGCCCGCCCGCAACCTATGATGTGTCTGCCTTGCCGCGTGGTGATCTGCAGATCGTGCATGGGTTTTTCCCCGACTACGCAGCCTGGCAGGGCGCCGGGTATCCTGTGTCTCAGGATTTGGCCCGCGTTTCCGTAGCCATTGTGGTCGTGCCGCGTGCCAAGGCATTGGCCCGCGCGATGGTGGCCGAGGCCTGCGCGAAGGCCGATTTCGTGATTGTCGATGGTCAAAAAACCGATGGTGTCGATAGCCTGTTCAAAGCATGTCGCAAAATCCTGGGCGATCTGCCCTCGGTGACAAAAGGACATGGACGCATTTTCTGGTTCGCAACGACGGATCAATTTGCGGATTGGGCAGCACCCGCGCCTGCCAAAGGCCCGCACGGGTATTTCACAGCTGCTGGCGTGTTTTCTGATGGTGCCGTTGATGCAGGGTCTGCCCTGCTGGCCGAGGCTTTGCCTGCAAAGCTGCCTGCACGGATGGCTGATCTGGGCGCCGGGTGGGGCTATCTTGCGGCCCCTGTTCTGGCGCGCACAGGCGTCAAATCGCTGGATTTGATCGAGGCAGAGGCGCTATCGCTTGCTTGCGCGCGTTTGAATGTCGATGATCCGCGCGTGTCCTTCCACTGGGCTGATGCGACCCGGCATGAAGCGGCTGCTTACGACGGTATCGTGATGAACCCGCCGTTCCATACCGGCCGCGCCACTGACCCCAGCTTGGGTCGTGCGTTTATCCAAGCCGCCGCAGGGCTGCTGGCCCCGCACGGCAAGCTATGGATGGTCGCAAACCGCCACTTGCCTTATGAGGCAACACTGACCGAATGTTTCCGCAATGTGGACACGATCGGTGGTAATGGTGCATTCAAAGTGTTTCACGCCAACCGGCCGCACCGCTGACGGTCTGAGGGAGAGTTCTGATGTCATTTTCCATTGCCGGAAAGACCGCGATTGTGACAGGCGCTGCCAATGGCGTGGGCCTTGCGATCGGGCGGCACTTTGCAAAAATGGGGGCAAATGTCGTATTTGCCGACATGGATGAAAAAACGCTCTGCCATGAAATTGGCGAAGAGGCGGACAAAGAAGAAAACATCCGCATTTTCGCCGGTGATCTGCGCAAGAAGCTGACGATTGCGAACCTGTTGTCTGCGACGATTGATGCCTTCGAACGCGTGGATATTTTGGTCAATGCGTCGCGTCAGGTCATGGAAACGGACCCGCTTGATCCCGATGACAATTCGGTCGAGGAACTGTTGCAGCAAAACGCGATGACGGCGTTGCGCGTCAGTCAGGCGGTGGCCCGCCGGATGATCAAGCAAGCCGATGGCGAAACAGGCGAAGCAATCGGCGCGATCGTCAACCTCAGTTCGATCGCAGCGCGCCGCACGCATCCTGCTTTGTTGGCCTATTCGGTCAGCTCGGCGGCGTCGGACCAGATGACCCGCTCTTTGGCTGTGTCGCTCGCGCCGCATGGTATTCGTGTAAATGCCGTGGCTTTTGGCAGCGTAATGAGCGCGAGCTTGAAGGGATCGCTGAAAGACCATGACAGTGTCCGTGAGGCGATTGTGGAAAGCACGCCGCTGCACCGCATCGCCAGCCCCGGCGAGGTGTCCGATGCCGTGCAATATCTCGCCTCAGATGCGGCGGCCTTTGTCACAGGTCAGATCATCACCGTCGATGGCGGACGGACCTTGATCGATCCAGCGGCAGTGTCCGCACACTGATTATTCAGGATAGGTCGCAATACATTGTGCAACGGCCTGATTTGAGGCCGCTTGCGTCTGGGCAAAACGTTCTTCCAAAGACGCGAGCTTAGCCCGTTCGACGTTCAGGTCGATGGCCACAGGCACAACCGTCGTGAAGGTGCGTGTTTCATCGCAACGGAACCTAAAAATGTTGCCATCCTCATCACGCCCACGACAGGTCTTTGGGATGGTCCGCACGTCCTGCCGTTCATCCAGTGCATAGCCCCGCTCCAGATTCCCCCGGACCTCATTGATCAAGCTGCCCAAAACACGCGTGTCACGCGTCACCTCGTTGATGCACTGCTGGCGTGGGGTGGCGCAGGCAGCCAGAACGACAAGGGGAAGCATCAAAAGGGCGGCGCGCATGGGTCTCTCCGGTTTTCATCTGGATCATCGGTGTACGATCACTATGGTACAGCAACAAAATGATATCATGTAATTCACTATTGGGGAAACGGATCAGGAATGTCAGACGGTTTCGAGTCAGAAAAAAACAAAGCATCTTCATGGTTCCGCGCGCTGCGCGATGAAATCGTCGCGGCTTTTGAAGGCTTGGAAGACAGCTTCCAAGGTGACGGCACCGCTGGCCGCTTTGAAGTGACCGAAACCAAACGGACCTCTGATGATGGGTCCGATGCCGGTGGCGGCCTGATGTCTGTGATGCGCGGCGGTCGCGTGTTTGAAAAGGTCGGCGTGAATGTGTCGACTGTCTATGGCCAACTTGGCGCGTCAGCACAAAAGGCGATGGCGGCCCGTGGTGTACCCGGTATGGCAGATGATCCGCGGTTCTGGGCCTCGGGTATTTCGCTGGTGGCGCATATGCAAAACCCGCACGCACCTGCCGTTCATATGAACACCCGTATGTTCTGGACGCCGCACGCGTGGTGGTTCGGTGGCGGGTCCGATCTGAACCCCTGCATCGAATATGATGAAGATACAGCGCATTTTCATGCCACACAGAAGGCGCATCTCGACCCGCATGGGACAGACCATTACCCCAAGCTCAAGGCATGGGCGGATGAGTATTTCTATATCCCACACCGCAATCGCGCCCGCGGTGTGGGTGGTATCTTTATGGATGACTATTGCACCGGCGATTGGGAGGCGGATTTCACGCTGACCCAGGATATCGGCAAGGCCTTCCTGCCAGCCTATGTGCCGCTGGTCGAAAAGCGCCGCGATACCGTTTGGACCGATGCTGATAAAGATACGCAATTGGTGCATCGCGGGCTCTATGCGGAATACAATCTTGTCTACGATCGCGGCACAAAGTTCGGCCTTGCCACAGGCCATGACGCCAATGCGGTCCTGATGAGCCTGCCGCCGCTGGCCAAATGGGTGTGATCTAGTCGACCGTGATAAAGCGCGGGCCGTCAATTTCGCGGTCACTTTCGAACTCGGAGGCAAGCGCGCTGTCTTCTCTCATTGAGGCAGGCAGGACATTGCCGGCGGCCATCTGTGCCATGGCGATCTGTACCATAAAGGGCGAGATGTCTTGCGGGAGCGCCATCGCGATCAGCTCGTAGGCCCGTGGGGGTGCGACGGCAACAACCATGCGCGCCGTGCGCATCATGCGTAGCCCCGCCGGATATGTCGTGCCGTCTTTTGCACCCAGTGCTGTCACCTCTTGTGCCGTTGCGGGGATCAGCAAGAGCCAGGCGCATAGAAAAAGCAGCCCCGCACGCACGGCAGCGCGGAAACCATAGTAGACCAGTCGGAGTGTAAACGGGATTTTCAAGGCCTGCTCCTGTCAACACGGCCCACCTTAACTGCCCATTAAGACAAATTTAGGACCCGCGTACCGTATCGATCATCAGTTGCACATTCTCAGGATCGGCATCCGGCGTGATGCCATGACCCAAGTTGAAAATGTGTGGTCCGCCAGACAGCGCATCACAAATCCGGCGCGTTTCTGAGACCAGCGCATCGCCACCCGTAACCATATGCGATGACTTCAGATTGCCCTGCACGCAGCCATCCTTCTGGACGTTCTCGGCAACCCAAGCTGCATCAACGCCATCGTCAACAGCGACACAATCGGCCCCTGTGGCTGCATGCACGCCAATATAGCGGGTGCCCGCACCGCGTGGAAACGCAATCACTGGAATACCGGGGTGCTTTTCTTTGAGCGCGGCGGTGATCCGCTGCATCGGCTTGATCGAATAGTTGGTGAAGTCGTCACCCTCAAGCGATCCTGCCCAGCTATCGAAAAGTTTGACACATTCCGCGCCAGCTTCGATCTGCTTGGACAGATAGGCGATTGTGCCCTCGGTCAGACGATTGATGATTCCTTCAAAGACAGGCAGGTTCTCGGCCTTCAGCGCATGGGCGGGGCCTTGGTCCGGTGTGCCTTTGCCGGCAATCATGTAGGTTGCCACTGTCCAGGGCGCCCCTGCGAAGCCAATCAGTGTGGTTTGTTTTGGCAACTCGCGGGACAGGATTTTCACAGTCTCGTACACGGGGTTCAACGTGTCATGGATCGCTTCGGTCGGCTTGAGCTTTGCCAGCTCATCCGCTGATGTGATCGTGGACAAACGCGGCCCTTCACCGGTGACAAACCAAAGGTCGGCCCCCAGCGCCTGAGGCAGCAGCAAAATATCTGCAAACAGAATAGCCGCATCAAACCCATAGCGCCGGATTGGCTGCAAAGTGACTTCGGCCGCCAGTTCGGGATTGTAGCACAGTGACAGGAAATCACCGGCTTGCGCGCGTGTGGCTTTATACTCGGGCAAATAGCGCCCTGCTTGACGCATCATCCAAATCGGAGGGGTCGGAAGCGTTTCACCCGCGAGGGCCCGGAGGATGGTCTTTTGCTGCGCCATGGATTGTCCTTTTTTACCGCTACGGTGGTCCCAATTGCAGAAGATTTTGTCAAGGGAGTTGTCAGGCCAGATTGACACGTCTAACAATCCGAGCATGAAACTTAATTTGCCCTCCCCCGCGTCGCCTTTCAATATCGGAACCCGTGGCTCGCCTTTGGCCCTGGCCCAAGCCTATGAGACCCGTTCGCGGCTGATGGCAGAATTCGATTTGCCTGAAGAGGCCTTTGCGATTTGTGTGATCAAGGTGACGGGGGATGCCATTCAGGACCGTCCGTTGAAAGAGATCGGCGGCAAGGGCCTGTTTACCCGCGAAATTGAAGAGGCACTGCTGGATGGATCAATCGATATCGCAGTACATTCGATGAAGGATATGCCGGTCGAGCAGCCCGGCGGGCTGTTGCTGGACACCTATCTGCCACGCGAAGACGTGCGCGATGCCTTTGTGTCGCTCAATGCCAAGGGCTTGGATGATCTGGCAAAAGGGGCCACGGTCGGCACATCATCGCTGCGCCGCCGGTCACAGCTGCTGGCGCGACGGCCCGATCTGAATATCGTGGAATTCCGCGGCAACGTGCAAACACGGTTGAAGAAACTGGCCGATGGCGTGGCAGAGGCCACTTTTCTGGCGATGGCGGGTCTGAACCGTCTGGACATGAAAGATGTCCCGCGCACGGCGATTGCGCCTGAGGATATGTTGCCAGCGGTCGCGCAAGGCGCCATCGGCATCGAACGGCGCAGCGATGACAGCCGCGCAGCCGCGATGCTGGATGCGATCCATGATCACCCCACCGGGCGCAGACTTGCCGCCGAGCGCTCTTTTCTGGCTGCTCTGGATGGATCATGTGAGACGCCTATCGGCGGGCTTGCAGACCTGGACGGCAACACGATCCGCCTACGCGGCGAAATCCTGCGCACGGACGGCACCGAGGTCTACGCCGACGATATGACCGGATCTGTGGAAGATGGCCATATGATGGGGCAAGCGATGGCGGCCAAGCTGCTTGAACAGGCCGGTCCCGACTTCTTCTGATTTCAGTCTGGGATCACTTTGCCGGGGTTCAGGATGTTGTTGGGATCAAGCGCCTTCTTGATCGCGCGCATCGCATCCAAGGCGACCGGATCCTTGCGCCGCTTCATCGTTTCCAGTTTTGATACACCAATTCCGTGTTCGGCACTGAATGAGCCGCCTAACTCCTGCACCACATCCTCAACCGCTTCGGTCAGCGCACCGATCACAGCCGGATCATTGCGGCTGATATAGCTGGTGTGGTGGATATTGCCGTCGCCAAGGTGGGCGACGATTACTTCGTCTGCGTCGGGGTCAATGGCTTTGATGCGCGGCGTCAGGGCTTTTTCAAACGCCTCAACCTTGTCCAGTGGGACGGCGACGTCAGTGTTCACAAAAAACCCGCCAAAGAAGGCCACCTCGCCGGCGTCCTCGCGCCGTTTCCAGATGTCGCGGCGTTGCGTGTCGTTCTGTGCGATCACAGCATCCAGCACAGTCCCGTCTTCCAACATCGCACCAAGAGTATCTTCAAGCGCGCTCACGACGGGCAGGCTTCCGTCGTCATTTGGCACCGCGTCTTTGGCCTGTGTGGCGGCCACTTCGATCATGATATTGACGTCATAGCTTTGGTCAAACGGACCTGCGACACCCGGAAACAGTTGCATATGCTTGTCGATATAGCTGCGGGGCATGTATTCGAACGCCTCGACCCCGCCGCCTGTTTCGTCCTGCAGTATGTGCAATAGCGAAAGCGCATCAGGCAAAGACTGCACGGCGACCATCGCGGTCGCATAGGCCTGTGGCTTGGGCCGCAGCTTGAGCACCGCTGCTGTGATAATCCCCAATGTGCCTTCCGCGCCGATGATCAGGTTACGCAGATCAAGGCCAGAGTTGTCTTTGTGCAACGCGCTCATCAGGTTCATGACCCGCCCGTCAGCCATGACCACTTCCAGCCCCAGACACAGCCCCCGCGTGCTGCCATAGCGCACCACGTTTGAGCCACCGGCGTTGGTAGACAACAGTCCCCCGATCATCGCTGAACCGCGTGCGCCAAGGGTCAGCGGGAAGATCAGCCCATGTTCTTCAGCCGCATCATGCAGGTTGGACAGAATCACACCCGCGCCAACTGTCGCCGTGCGCCCGGCCACATTGATGTCAGTGATTTCGTTCAGGCGTTCGACGGATAGCATCAGCGCCCCTTCCGCAAGGGTTGCCCCGGTCAGGCCAGTCCGGCCAGAGGCGGGCACAACAGGCGTTTTCGTCTCATTTGCGATCTTGAGGATGGCAGAAACCTCTGCAGTATTCGCAGGACGCAACACAGCAAGCGGGTGCGACGTATAGGCGCCGGTCCAGTCTTTCCCGTAAGGTGCGGCATCAGCGCCTGTCAGGATGCGGTCTTTGCCAATGGCGGCGGCGATCTGGTCAACGACGGACATATTTGCTCCATGGGTGATTGTCGCCGCGAAGCTAGCCTCTATTTCCGACATGCGAAAGCAGCGTAATTTCAAAGCTGGACGAGACGTTTCGCTTGGGTCGGAAAGGGTGGTGGTGGCGTGGGGGAGATTTGAACTCCCGACCTAACGATTATGAGTCGTTCGCTCTAACCAACTGAGCTACCGCGCCAATCCACGAGCGTCCGATTACGCAATGGGGACAAGGGTGTCAAACCGATTCTGCGCAAGAAGCGCGTTAAAACCCATCTTACGTGCCGCAACCGTCTGGCATCGCAAGATGGGTTCCGGTCCGCCTTGCTTTAGTCGTATCGCAACTCGGTCGCTTTGCCGCGGAAGATCACATAGGACAGCACCGTATATCCCATGATCGTCGGCAGAACGATGCAAGTCCCGATCAGGATGATGAACAGGCTTTCAGGTGCGCTGGCGGCCTCATAGATCGTGATCTGTTCGGGCACCACGTAGGGATAGAAACTGTAGGCCATGCCCCCGAATGCCATCACCCAAAGGGCGGTCGCTGCGGCAAAGGGCTGCCAAGAGCGGCGGTCGTCTGCATATGGCATCTTGCGCAGCATCGCCCACAGCCACAGGACAAGCAGGGCTGAAAGAATCGGCAGTGGTGACAGATAGAGAGCTTCGGGGAAGCTGAACCATTTGTCGAAGATGCGTGCGCTGACAAAGGGCGTGGCAAGTGAAATCGCACCGATCCCCAGCACCAGCCCCCAAATACCGCCTCTGGCCCAGGCGACGGCTTTGATTTGTAGCGCATCCGACGTCTTGTGAATGACCCAGGTCGCGCCGATGAAACTGTAGCCGACGGTCAGAAAAACGGCGGTCAACATCGCGAATGCAAAGTTGATCCAGGTCCATTCCAGCCCCATCACATACATGCCCAGCATGAAACCCTGGCTGAGTGATGTCATCAGTGAGCCTGCAAAGAACGCGTTGTTCCACAGATGTTTGTGTGGTGCAGGGGCCTTGGCGCGAAACTCAAAAGCCACGCCGCGCAGGATCAATCCGATCAGCATGATGGCCACCGGCAGGTAGAGTGCTGTCAGAATGGCCCCATGCGCGGACGGGAACGCCACCAGCAACAGTCCGACGGCAAGCACCAGCCACGTTTCATTGGCATCCCAGAACGGGCCGATTGAGGCAATCATACGGTCCTTTTCTGCGTCATCGGCAAAGGGGAAAAGCACCCCGACGCCCAGATCGAACCCGTCCAAGACCACATAGATCAGGATCGATGCACCCATTAGAGCCGCGAAAACAAATGGGAGCCAGATTGTGGGATCACCAAAGTAATACATGCTGCTACTCCGCCGGGACTGCTTTGGGTGCAGCCGCCGGAGACGGTGCAACACGTGTGCCGATGTTCTCTCCGCGGGCCGCTTTGCGTGCCAGATAGAAGATCACAAAGATATAGGCCGCCAGCAGGGCTGCGTAGACCGCCAGATAGGCAATCAGCGTCGACAGCACCATTGGGGCAGGCACATCGGCCACGGCTTCTTTCGTGGTCATCACACCCTGCACAAGCCAAGGTTGCCTGCCGATTTCGGTGGTGTACCAACCGGCAAGGGTGGCTAACCATCCGCTAAAGCTCATGCCGACAAGACCATAGAGCATCGGTTTTGGCAGCCCTTCGATCCCGCGTTTGCGGCGTATGATCATATAGGCCGCAGTCCAGCTGACCAAAAGCATCAACAGACCGGTGCCGACCATCACACGGAAGGACCAGAACACAGGTGTCACGCGCGGGTGCAGAACCTCGCCATCTTCGGTGACAAATTCGTTCAGGCCCTTCACTTCACCATTCCAGTCATGGGTCAGGATGAAAGATGCCAGCTTCGGAATGCCGATCTCAAACCGGTTCTCACGCGCTTCCTCATCAGGGATTGCAAACAGCACCAACGGCACGCCCGAATGTGTTTCCCAGTTTCCCTCCATCGCGGCAATCTTGGCAGGCTGGTATTCCTTGGTGTTCAGGCCGTGAAAGTCACCGACTAGAATTTGGACAGGGATCAGAACGGCGGCGGCAAAGATGGCTGTCTTCATTGCGACGCGCACGCCTTCGGTTCGCCCGCCAATTAACCAGCGGAACGCGCTGACACCGGCGATCAGGAAGCTGACAGTCAGGAAGCTGGCCAGTACCATATGGCCAAACCGGTATGGCATTGAGGGGTTAAAGATAATGGCAGACCAATCTGTCGCATGGGCCACTCCGTCAATCATCTCGAACCCTTGTGGCGTATGCATCCACGAGTTCAGAACGATAATCCAGAAGGTCGACATCAATGTGCCAAACGCCACAAGGAAAGTTGCCAGCGTGTGCAACCAATTGGGAACACGGCTAAAGCCAAAGAGCATGATGCCCAAGAACACAGCTTCGAGGAAAAACGCGGTCATGATCTCGTAGGCCAGCAAAGGCCCCGCGATGTTGCCGACTGTCTCCATAAAACCCGGCCAGTTGGTGCCGAACTGGAACGACATCGTGATGCCTGACACGACGCCCATGGCAAAAGACAGCGCAAAGATCTTCACCCAAAAACGGTACGCTTCCATCCAGCGCTTTTCGCCGGTGCGGTTATAGCGCAGTTTGAAAAACAGCAGCATCCAGCCCAAAGCGATCGTGATCGTCGGGAAAAGAATGTGGAATGAGATATTCGCCGCAAATTGGATACGCGACAGCAGTAGGGTTTCGAGTTCCATTCTCGCTCAGCTCCAGTGACTTCATCGTCTCGGTGCTGATATAGCTGCGGCGCAGCGCGGTTCACGGGGGGTGCGACAGCAAAGCGCGGCGTTTCCTGCCCTGCACAACAGCGCCGACACAAACGGTCTTATCTCGTCTGAAAGTTGAAATTTTAGAACGGCTGGAAGGCGGAATCGTTGCTAAAGGTCAGTGCGCTGGAACCGCCAGTTTGTCACTTGGTGGTAGGGGTTTGCAGGGCCGACCTTGATTGACCCAAATCCGCGGTGATTAGGCGCATCGGGCCAGGCTTGGGGCTCAATCACAAGCCCCTCATAGCAGGGCTTTCCGGGTCGGTGCGACGTTGCAGCATCGTGGATTTGCAGCCCAGCTTCAGTTGTGGCGAGGGTCATTTCCACACCGCATTGGCCTGCCAGTGACAAGACGTCGCGCAGGGGCTGCTTGCCGTCTGACAGGCAGAAATTGTGATCAAGCCCCGGGGATCCTTTTTGCGGCACAACCCCCTTGCGAAAATCCATCGCTGTGCCACTGACATCGGCAATCTCGCCCGTTGGGCAGGTCTGGGCATCGACGGGCAAAAAGCTGTCAGCCGCGATTGTAAGCCTATGGCCTTCCCAAGTGTCAGAGCCATCGAGATTCCAGTAGATGTGACTGGCAAAATTCATGCAGGTGGTTGCGTCCGTCACACCATCAATCGTCATGGTCAATGTCGCCGGGGCGCTGACCTGATAGGTCACACGGATGTCGCGCTGCCCGGGCAACCCTGCCACTCCATCCGCCAACGTCAGTGCAAGGGTCACACGGTCGGCGCTATGCGATACGACCCGCCAAACCTTGCGGTGCACCCCGTCTGTGCCCGAGTGCAGATGCGTTGTGCCGTTTTCATTCCGCTCCAGCTCATACATCATGCCATCCAGACGGACACGCGCAGTGCTGATCCTGTTCGCGATGGGTCCAACGATTGCGCCGAAATATCCCATCGTATCTTCGTAGTCCTGCAACCGGTCCGACCCAAGCGCCAGACTATGCGGCACATCTGCCAAACGCACGTCCTGGACTATTGCGCCAAAGCTCAGGACGCTAACGGTCAAATCACCAGCAGAAATTATAATCTTGGCGACGTCTTCGCCTTGTTGTGTGGTTCCGAAATGCGTTGTCATAATGGCTCCCAATGGACACCCGCAGGGGGGATGTGTGCATGATGCCAGTCTTGCGCGTGATTGGCGTAGTTAAAGACAAAGCGATGCGTGGCGGTATCGCGAATGCGCAGCCCCTCGGGCAGGTTATGGGTTTCGATATGCAGTTCTGCGCAGACGGCCGCAATGATCCGGTCGAGCGTTTTTTCAACTGGCCAGCCTGCGATGTAGCGCAAGTTGTTGGTCCCCATGATCGCAGGTTGGCCTTGGGTTGTCTGTGTCAGAACCTCTGCGTCACCTTCCAGATGCTCAAACCAATGCACAAACTGCCCGCCACCGTGCAGATCAATCGTATCATCCGGGGGCATGCTTTCGGTCAGGCTGACGCTGATGTCGGCGCCGGGCAAATTGGGGCCAAGCGGTACAGGGATGCCTAGCTCGTCAGTTTTGGTGTCGGTGCGCGGACCGATCAGGGCGATACCTTCAAAAGCGGCAAGCGCTCGTCGCAACGGATCAGAGAGCGTCATGATCCCCGGCGCCATGACCAGTTTGTAGGCGGACAGATCGGCGGTGTCGGGCGGCAGAATATCAATGTTCAACCCCGCCCGGCGCAACCCGCAATAGGCCGCAAATGCAAGGCGGAACATTTCGAAATCGGCCCCCTGCGGCTGCACGTCCCAGGCCCAGGCGCTTTCATAATCGAACACCAATGCGGCCTGTGCCTTAGCGGTGCCAACCTGTGAAAGCGCCTCTATTTCATCTGCGACCTGGCGTGCCTCGGCCAAAGCTGGCGCGGGTGCACTGTCGGGGCGCAGCAATCCGGCGTGCATCTGTTCTTGCGCGAAAGGGGCTTGGCGCCAGCGGAAATAGCAAACGGTTTCGGCCCCATGGGCAAAGGCCTCCCATGCCCACAGGCGGGCCATGCCGGGCAGGGGGGCCGGGTTATAGGGGGCCCAGTTCACCGGACCGGGCTGCTGTTCCATAACCCACAGGCGGCCTTTGCCGACGGCACGGTAAAGATCGTGGTGAAACGCTTGGTTGTCAGGGTGGCCTTGGCGCAAGAAAGCTTGCTTGAAATCGCGGCCTCCTTCGAGCCGGTCCGAAAGAAAGCCAATCGGGTAACTGTCCCATGACGCGATATCGAGGTCTTGGCCCACCTTCCAATGGTCGAATGTCGTGATCCGGCCCATATAATTGTGGATCAACGGGGCATCGGTGTGTTTGCGCAGCTCGTCCGCCTGGACCTTGTTGAAGGCCACAACCTGATCCGAACTATAGCGCCGGAATGCCAGTTGATGTGGATGGTTGGGTTCTGTGACCGTCAGATTTGGCAGGTCGATCTGGTCAAAACTGTCATAGTCCATCGACCAGAACACATTCCCCCACGCACGGTTCAATGCGTCTGTGGACTGGTACTTTTGCGCCAACCAATTCTGAAAGCCCTTCCGCGCGGCATCTGAATAACTCAGCGTCGTGTCATGGCAGTCGTATTCGTTGTCGATCTGCCACGCCGCAATATGCGGGTTGCGGCCATAGCGTTCGCCCATCAGCCGCGCGATCCGTTTGCACTCATCGCGGTAGCCTTCGTGGCTGAAGTCGTAATGCCGTCGCGAGCCGAATTTGCGCGGACGGCCCTCTGCGTCAACAGCCAACATGTCTGGGTGTTTGTCGATCATCCAGCGGGGTGGTGTCGCGGTTGGTGTTCCAAGAATAATCTTGAGGCCTGCATCGCCCAGCACCTCAATCGCGCGATCCAGCCAGTCCCACGTCAGTGTCCCGGGGCTGGATTCCATCCGGCTCCATCCGAATTCACCGATCCGTACCCATGTCAGGCCCGTTGCAACCATTTGGGCGGCATCGCGGGCCCACTGATCTTCTGGCCAATGTTCGGGGTAATAACAGACACCGAGTGTGCGTTTCATAGGGCACCTTTCTTGCGAAATTGTCTCAAGGCAAGAGCAGGATCAGACAATGACCCGGTGCTCTGCCTGTCCTTTGTATTGGGTTGCTGCACAGTATGTCTTGCCTTGTGCATCGCCTTTCACACCGACAGCCGCGCTGGTGCAGTAAAGCGTCATGAGGTCATCGCCACCGAATGCAGGACAGGAAGTTTGCTTTGCCGCAAAGCTGAAGCTTTCGATGAACCGCCCGTTGGGGTCGTAGCCCGCAACCCGCCCGACGCCCCACTGCGCGTTCCACAGATTGCCAGAGGCGTCGACGACAGCGCCATCCGGGCGGAAATCCGTGCCTGTTAGGTCGATAAATACCGCAGGCTTGCCTGCGGGCCACCCTTGAGCATCCAGTGCGACGCGCATGATTTGTTGGGTGGGGGTATCTGTGAAATAGGCTGTTTTGCCATCGGGACTGAAACAGATCGCATTCGAAATCGTGACCGGCGCAAAAAGCTTTCGGACAGCACCCTTGTAATAGCGATAGATCGCGCCCGCACCGGGCTCGGCCTGCACGCCCATGGTGCCAATCCAGAACCCGCCCTGCGGATCAGCGCGGCCATCATTGGACCGGGTCACACTGTTGTCGGCCTCAAGCGGGCAGATCACTTCATGTGCGCCGGTGGTCATATCGAAATGGCGCAAGGCTTTGCTGGTCGCGATCATCAGCGTCGTGTCCGAGGTCCAGCCGGCGGCGCTAACGTAGTCATCAAACTGCCAGTGTTGGCCCTTCGTGTGCAGGCGTTTGCCCAAAATATCAAACCAGAACAGCTGTTTCCGCAAGGGATGCCATAGCGGCCCTTCACCCAAGCGGCACCGTGTGTCGTCAAAAATCATGATGTTGCTGCGTCATATGCGGCCACCATGTCGCGCGCGCGTGCGGCGACATCGGCCACTGACAGTCCGGGTTTGTAAAGGGCTGAGCCAATTCCGAACCCGTCGGCAGAGGCGGCCAGCCACTCTGCGAAATTATCCGCACCCGCGCCACCGACGGCATAGACTTGCGTGCCGGATGGCAGAACGGCACGGATCGCTTTGATACCTGAAGGCCCCAGCAAGCTGGCAGGAAAAATCTTCAGCCCGTCTGCACCCGCCTTGAGGGCTGCAAAGCACTCGGTCGGGGTCATGACACCGGGCCAGCTTTGCATGCCTGCGGTCTTGGTAGCCACGATGACGCGCTGATCGCAATTGGGCGAGACAACCAGCTTGCCGCCCGCATTTGCCACGCGGCCAACGTCATCGGTGGACAGCACTGTACCCGCACCGATCAAGGCCTCCGATCCGTGCGCTTCGGCCATCGCCTTGATGCTGTCGAACGGGTCGGGCGAGTTCAGGGGAACTTCGATTTTCGTGATACCGGCGTCGATCAAGGCGGCGGCCATCGGTGCGGCCTCGCTGGGTGTCACGCCACGCAGAATGGCAATCAAAGGGCGGTGCATCGTTTATCCTTTCAGGCGCTTGTAAGCCGCAGTGAGGCCCGCAAGCGTAATGACAGAGGCGTTCACTTGTGTGGCAGGTGCCGCTTGGGTTGCGAGCGCATCAACATAGCGTTTTGCCAAGCTGCTGTCGCCGATAACGGCGATGTGCTGGCCCAGCCAATAGGGTTTCGACGCCGCCAGCTCTGTCCCGATCAACAGGCCGGACAGTTGCGCGCGCGCGGCGGCACCCGACAGGTTATTCAGTAACCCTTGCGCCCGCAGCGAGAACAGCCGCGCGGCCAAACGCTCGGGGCGTGACAGCCCCATGTCCAGCCCCTCGGCAAAGGCGGCTTCGTCCCAGCCATCAGCGGCGATCGAGTGGCGCAGGACCGTTTGTTTTGAGATTGTGTCGAACAATTCACCGGTCATGAAGGTTTGAAAGCTGATGACTTCATCAGCACTGATATGAACCCATTTTGTATGTGTCCCCGGCAGGCAAATGACGCCGTCCCATCCGGGATTACGCGCGAGAAAACCGCTGATCTGGGTTTCTTCACCGCGCATCACATCTGCGGGGTTGGTCTGTTTGATCCCGGGGATCACATGCACGCGCAGATCGGGGTGGTGTGTCGGGGCTTGCACCAATCCTGCGGGCAAGGTTGCGCAAGGCACGGTGGCGTAGGGTGCCTCAACCCAGCCTTGCCGCGACCCCACCATGCCGCATGCGATCACGGTCGTGGGTCCGTCAATCCAATCGCCCGCAAGCGCCAGCAGCGCCGGTTCAAAGCCGTCGCGTGACAGTTGGCTCATGCCTTGGTCTGATGTGGCTTCGGCCAGCACTGTGCCTGATGATGCCATCGCCCAAACCCGCAAGTTGCTGGTGCCCCAGTCAACGGCGATCCAATCTGCTGTGATGGTGTTTTGCGTCATGTTGTGCCTGTCAGGTTTGCATCAAGTGGGGTGATTTGTCTGTGTATCATAAACGCGTACCTTCCAAGACCCACATCCGCTCAGGGAATGACCATGGCAAAGTTACGCCGTGATGCATCAGATATGCGCCCGAAAGCTCCAGCGCATCGTCTTTCAGTGCCGTGGTCCCGCGTGAAAGATGATGCAGTGTGTTGCGGTTGATCAGGTTGATCCGGTACGTCGCGTATGGCTCTAGCCCCGTCAGGCGCAAGGGCCGTGGCGAAATCTGGGCGCTCGTCGCGGCCTTGCCAGCAAAGACCACAAAGCGGTCATTTTCGCGTGCCAGTTGCTGCTCTGCGATGACGGCCGGATCGGCGCTATCAAGGCGCAGAATATCAGCTGTCTGCATCCAGTTCCTGTTCTGTTTCCACCAGCTTGTGACCTCTTTGAGAACCGCCGTTTCAGTCTCATTCAATTCGCGCGGGTCCATTTCAAAACCCATATGTCGTTGGGCTGCGACCCATGCGCGGAATGAGATATCCAGCGTGCGGCCAGAGGTATGGCAATGGCGCGGGCCGACATGGCTACCGGTCACGGACAATGGCAGGAACAATGCGGCATCATGCTGGATGCGCAGGCGTTCCAATGCGTCGTTGCTGTCAGAGAGCCAGACACGCTGGGTGCGTTGCAGAATACCAAAGTCGATGCGGCCACCGCCGGAGGCGCAGCTTTCGATTTCCACATGCGGAAATTCTGCGCGCAGACGATCAATCAGCGCATAGGACCCGCGTGTCTGCGATGCATCGGGCATCGGCAGCACGCGGTTATGGTCCCATTTGATATAGTCGATCTGGTGATCGCGCAGGATCGTGGACATCCGGTCATAGAGATAGTCGCGCACCGCTGGCAGCGCCATGTTCAGCGCTTTTTGCTGGCGGCCAAGCGTCTGGTCCTCGCTGCCCAAGACCCAGTCGGGATGGGCGCGGTGGATGTCGCTGTCTTCATTGATCATCTCGGGTTCGAACCAGA
>JALQUF010000050.1 GCA_023263855.1 Yoonia sp.
ATGGGCGCGGCAGAGGGGCGGCTTTGTCCTGGCCTATAGTGATGTTTTGGCGAATCCGCTCCAGCCAGATGCGCTGATTTGTGCAAAACTGTCAGATGTGGTCGCGCATCTCGAAAGGGTGTGCGCCGACCATCAGATATCACACAGATATTTCGATCTACCCTCTGCTTTGGCACAGGTATTGCAAACGCTTGGCCAACAACAAGCATTTGCAGTGTTGGTCGGTGATTTCTTGTCGGCGATTGACGCCGCCGATGCACGCGCCCCAAGCGTCCACCCATAGGAGAGGTCCAACAATGCAGTCAGAGAACTATAAGAAACGCGCGGGTGATGTGCGGCGTGCGGCGCGGGCCAATCTTTTGGAAATACGACGTGCGCGCAAGGCGCGGAAAACTGCAGATTGGCAGGTGCATGCTACAAACGCCGCGGGCGAAATTTGGCATGAAGACGAACAGCGGCCCGTTGCGGACATTTTGCTTGATGACGATTCCGATGTGCGTGGCGCGTTGGATGAAGATCAATCTGCTGTTGCGGGTGCTGTCGCTGATGGTGTTCTGGATACGCTTGATGCGTTGGCGGTCAGGAACGCGACGATCACTGAGATCACAAAGCCATTGGTGGTCGAAACAGATGAGACGAGTGCCGCAACAAAGCCCGCGATACCTGAGGAGCAGGGCGCTGAACTGACGCTAAATGATGCACAGCCAAGTTTTGCTGAGGGCTGCGATAATGATGCAGAGGGCAATGACAAACCATCGACACATGACTTGGAATTGGACGACCTCTTGATGTGTGATGCTGAGCATTTGCAAGAGGGGGTGGGTGATGACTGGTCGCAAAGTGATCTCGCACGACTACCGGGGGCAGGGCCCGGACTTGTATGGATGCTGCAGCAATGTGACATTCAAACGCTGGCTGACTTGGCGGAGAGTGATGCCATGGAATTATCCACCCAACTTGGCATTGTGGGACAGATTCTGGATGTCGGCGAATGGGTGCATTTCGCGCAGCAAAATGCTTCGTCATGTGCGAGCGGCAGCAGTAGCTTATGACAAGAAAACGGTCTGGGCCACTTTTTGAAGTGGCAACTTACGTCAATCCGGGGAGGTGTCGGTAAATAGATCCTGTAAAGATCGATGATAGGTTGGAGTATTTAGCGCGGGAGCCATCCTGCCTAGTCTACAAGACCAATCAGCAGTCAGAGGCAAAGCACCAAAGCCAAGTTTTACCGCGCGCTGCCTAAGCGTCGGCCAATAAAGCCGATAGAGGCTGCTTTAGCTGCCGTTGCGCACCTCGCGGACCCAAGTGACCAGCGCCGCGCGGGCCTCTGGGTCCATCTGGATGGCGTTGGGTGGCGGCATTGCGTGACTGACGCCGGCTTGCAAGTAGATTTCACTTGCGTGACGGGCCACATCGCTGGGGGTTTCGAGATAAACGCCTTTGGGGGCCCATTGCATGTTTCCCCAGGCCGGTTCGCGGGCATGACACATAGAACAATTGCCGATCACGGTATCATAGGCCGCGTCAAAGCTTTCGGCCGATGCGAATTTCTGCTCGTAGGCTGTCAGCTCGCGCGCTTCAGCCTCTTGCCATGTATCGCCGGTGCGGACGGTGGAAAGCCACGCAATGATGATCATCAACACGACCGTCACGGCCCAAGTCCAATGTGGGCCTTTGCCAGTCTTGTGCATGGTGTTGAAATAATGCCGGATGGTCACACCCGTCAAAAAGATCAGGCTGGCAATGATCCACGCATATTCCGTACCGAACGCCAGCGGATAGTGATTGGACAGCATCAGGAAGACGACAGGCAGGGTCAGATAATTGTTATGGGTTGAGCGCACCTTGGCAATCTTGCCGTATTTGGCGTCCGGGGTCCGGCCTGCTTTGAGGTCGGCCACAACGATCCGCTGGTTGGGCATAATCTGAAAGAACACGTTGGCCGTCATGATTGTGGCGGTAAAGGCACCAAGGTGCAGCAAGGCGGCACGCCCCGTGAAGATCTGATTGTAACCCCATGACATCACAACAAGAATGACAAAAAGCAGCAGCATCAGAAGGGTGGGGTTGTCAGCCAGTTTGGATTTGCACATGGCATCATAAAGCAACCAGCCAATGGTCAGCGACCCACCCGAGATCAGGATGCCTTGCCAGAGTGTCAGATCAGCTTTGGTCGGGTCGAGCAGGAAAAGCTCTCCGCCAACCCAATAGACAATCATCAAGAGCGCCGCGCCAGAGAGCCACGTCGAATAGCTTTGCCATTTGTGCCAGGTCAGATGCTCGGGCATCTGGGCGGGTGCGACCATGTATTTGGTGGTGTGATAAAAACCGCCCCCGTGCACTTCCCACTCTTCACCAGATGCGCCCTCGGGCATGGTGGCAGCGGGTTTCAACATCAGATCAAGCGCAATGAAATAGAACGATGCGCCAATCCAGGCCATCGCGGTGATCACGTGAAGCCAGCGGACGGAAAAGGCGATCCAGTCCCAGAAAATTGCAAGATCATACATGGTGGGTTCCCGTATCAGAGTCGTTGTGACCCATCCTATGCGAGCGCGGATTATTCTGCTATTCCTTGCAGACGCCAAACAGCATCAAAAAAATCAATCAAATGTCCTATCTCGATAATATCCGCACTTTCGTCCGTGTCTATGAGCTGGGCAGCATGTCTGCGGCCGCGCGCGACTTGCGGATTTCACCGGCTGTGACCTCTGCGCGTATTTCGCAGCTTGAGGGGCATCTGAGTGTGCGCTTGTTTCAGCGGACCACCCGTAGTCTGACGGCTACAGAACAGGGTCGCGCCTTCTATGGCGGTGCATGTGAAATATTAGAGAGCGTGGCCAATGCGGAAACGCAGGTCATCAATATCACCGAAAATCCCAAGGGCGCGCTTTATGTGGCCGCGCCTTTGGGGGTGGGGCGGCGTTTGATCGCGCCCCATGTGCCTGAATTCTTGGCGCTCTATCCTGAAATTACCCTGCGGTTGCGCCTGACTGACCGCAAAGTAGACATGACAACCGAAGGCCTTGATCTGGCGTTTTTTCTGGGTGAGCCAGAGGACAGTAACCTGCGGATGCGCAAGATTGCGGATGTCGATCGCATCCTTTGCGCATCACCTGCCTATATCGCGCGCCGTGGAAACCCCGTGTCAGGTGCGGAGCTGATCAATGACAACCATGAATGTCTCAATCTACGGTTTCCTGGCGCGTCCGAGTTCCAATGGCGTTTGACGACGGCACAGGGGCCCAAGAAATTCCGTGTGCGTGGCCGCTACGAATCCGACGATGGCGATGTGCTGACCGATTGGGCGCTGAGTGGTAACGGGATTGCCATGAAGCCGGTGTTTGAAGTGTCCGAACATCTGAAAGCTGGGCGTCTGGTGCCGGTCGCGGTGCAAAACCCGCCCGTGCCGATCCAGATGGCGTGTTTGTTCACGCATCGGCGGCGGCAGGACCCCAAGACACGGCTGTTCATGGATTTTATGATCGAACGGATTAGCGCCGTTGTGCGCGGGGCTTAAGACCCGCGATAGGTGGCGTACCCAAAGGGTGAGAGCAGAAGCGGGACATGATAATGTGATGCTTCTGACATGCCAAAGCGGATCGGGATCACATCCAGAAAACGGGGATCCTCGGGCGGTGTTCCGCTGGCATCCAGATAAGCGCCAGCATGAAACACCAGCTCATATGTGCCTGTGCTGAATTTCTCTGCTGGCAAAATCTGCTCATCCGTGCGCCCGTCATCATTGGTGACGAGTGTTTTAAGATGTGTGCGCGTTTCGCCTTCAATCGCAAAGAGCTCAATCATCAGGCCTTCTGCTGGGCAACCGCGCGCTGTGTCCAGAACATGTGTTGTCAGATATCCGCTCACTAGGGGGCTCCTTTCCTATTTTTCGGCTTAATGCCAGAAAGGTGCCAGAACCGCAAAGCCATGCAGCAAGACACTCTTTCGTGTATTTTTTGAAAAAGAAATTGATTGCTTTGCTTTATAGGAAATTAACAACACAAAAGGAACCTATCTCGTGACCCGCTACCCACGTGACATGACCGGATATGGCGCAACTCCGCCTGCAGCCAATTGGCCCAACGGGGCCAAGATTGCTGTACAAATTGTGCTGAACTATGAAGAAGGCGGGGAAAACAACGTCCTACACGGCGATCCTGCGTCCGAAGCGTTCTTGTCCGAAATTACAGGGGCCGCACCATGGCCCGGTCAGCGGCACTGGAACATGGAATCGATCTATGAATACGGCGCGCGGGCCGGTTTCTGGCGCTTGCATCGTTTGATGGGTGATCTGCCTGTGACCGTCTATGGCGTCGCCACCGCCTTGGCGCGTGCGCCCGCGCAGGTTGCCGCGATGAAAGCGGCAGGTTGGGAAATTGCCAGCCACGGTCTGAAGTGGGTTGAACACAAAGACATGGCTGAGGATGAAGAGCGCGCGCAGATCGCCGAGGCCATTCGCCTGCATACAGAGGTGACGGGTCAGGCGCCGCGTGGGTGGTACACCGGGCGCTGTTCCAACAACACCGTCCGGTTGGCCGCCGAGACCGGCCAGTTTGCCTATGTGGCGGACAGCTATGCTGATGATCTGCCTTATTGGATGCAGTTTGGGCGTACCGATCAGCTGATCGTGCCTTACACGATGGATTGCAATGATATGCGTTTTGCCATTCAGGCGGGCTTTACCAATGGGGACCAGTTTGAAAGCTATCTGAGGGACAGTTTTGACGTGCTTTATGCCGAAGGCTGTGCAGGTGCGCCCAAGATGCTGTCGATTGGTTTGCATTGCCGTCTGATGGGGCGGCCGGGGCGTGCGGCGGCCTTGGCGCGGGTCATCGACTACATCAAATCACATGATGACGTCTGGTTTGCGACGCGTCTGGACATTGCCCAGCATTGGACGCAAGAACACCCGCCGGCGGCCAAGGCCAGACCGTCCGAGATGGATCGCGCGACCTTTATATCTGCCTTCGGGGGCATCTTTGAACACAGCCCATGGATTGCCGAGGGCGCATATGCGCTGGAACTGGGCCCGACACATGACACGGCCCAAGGCGTGCATAGCGCACTTGCCCGTGTGTTTCGCACAGCCTCTGCAGAACAACGTCTTAACGTCCTGAAAGCGCACCCTGATTTGGCGGGCAAATTGGCTGCGGCAGGTAAACTGACGGCAGAAAGCACGGCCGAGCAGGCCGGGGCCGGTCTTGATTTGCTTACAGATGATGAAAGAGCGGCGTTTCAATCGTTGAATGCACAGTATGTCGAGCGTCACGGCTTTCCTTTCATCATTGCGGTAAAAGACAATGACAAAGCATCAATTCTGGCCGCCTTCCACCGTCGCATTGGAAATGACCGCGACACCGAATTCGCCGAAGCATGCCGCCAGGTTGAACGGATCGCAGAACTGCGCCTGATCGAGAAGCTGGGCGCATGAACCATATCCTGCAACTTGAGCCCCTGACCAAAGATGCGTTTGCGCCCTTCGGGGATGTGCTTGAAGTGGCGGGGGCGCCGGACAAGATAATCAATCAGGGCCTGTGTGGGCGTTACCATGACTGTGCCCGGATCGACATTGTTGACGGCACTGCGGGGATCAGCCTTTTTGATGCCACGCCGCGTTCCTTGCCCATCACGCTTGAAATGGTCGAGCGGCACCCGGAGGGAAGTCAGGCTTTCTTGCCGATGAGCTTTCATTCGTTTGTTGTGGTCGTCGCCCCCGATGAAGCCGGCAGCCCCGGCCAGCCACGCGCGTTTTTGACGGCGCCGGGGCAGGGTGTGAATTACGCACGTGGCACTTGGCACGGGGTCTTGACGCCGCTGCACGCGCCGGGACTTTTCGCTGTCGTCGACCGGATCGGCGATGGTGCGAACCTGCAAGAGCATTGGTTCGACACACCATTTATCATCGAAGGTTAAGACGCATCCGCCAGCGAGGAGGCTGGTTGAGCAGTCCAAAGGGAGGGACATACACTATGGCTGACACTTCAATCGGGACCCCGGAGCAACTCCGCGATCCCAACTATACACCTGCGCTGCATCGCGCGATACCGCTGGGCATCCAGCACGTACTGGCAATGTTCGTCTCTAACGTGACCCCTGCGATCATTGTGGCAGGTGCGGCCGGGTTCGGGTTCGGTTCCAACAGCCCTGATTTTCCAGAGTTGTTGTATCTGATCCAGATGTCGATGCTGTTTGCGGGCATTGCGACGCTGCTGCAAACCATTACCTTGGGGCCTGTCGGGGCCGCGCTGCCGATTGTGCAAGGCACGTCCTTTGCGTTCATCCCGATCATGATCCCGCTGGTTGCAGGCAAAGGGGTTGACGGGCTTGCCGCGCTCTTTGGCGGTGTCATCATCGGGGGTCTGTTCCACGCCTTCCTTGGCCTTTTCATCGGCAAAATCCGCTTTGCGTTGCCGCCGCTGGTGACCGGGCTGGTGGTAACGATGATCGGTCTGGCGCTGGTCAAGGTGGGTATCCAGTATGCTGCAGGCGGCGTGCCTGCCATTGGCACACCTGAATACGGAAGCCTGCTGAACTGGTCTGCGGCATTGGTCGTGATCTTTGTGACATTGGGGCTGAAGTTCTTTACATCCGGCATGCTGTCGATCTCTGCCGTACTGATCGGTCTGATCGTGGGCTATTTCTATGCGCTCGGTGTGGGCATCCTTGAATGGTCGGCTGTCACCGGTTCATGGGAACGTTCGGCGGCTTTCGCGCTGCCTCAGCCTTTCAAGTATGGTTTCGAGTTCAGTGCTGCTGCGGTGATCGGCTTTTGCCTGATGGCCTTTATCTCGGCCATCGAAACTGTCGGTGACGTGTCTGGCATCACCAAAGGTGGTGCTGGCCGCGAAGCCACCGAAAAAGAGATCGAAGGCGCGACCTATGCCGATGGTATCGGCACGGCTCTGGCCGGTATCTTCGGCGGATTTCCCAACACATCGTTCAGCCAGAACGTTGGCCTGATTGCCATGACGGGGGTCATGAGCCGTCATGTCGTGACATGTGGCGCGATCTTCCTGATCATTTGCGGGTTGGTGCCAAAAGTGGGCGGCGTCATCCGTACCGTGCCTATTGAAGTGCTGGGAGGTGGCGTGATCGTGATGTTCGGTATGGTTGTGGCGGCGGGTATATCCATGCTGTCTGACGTGAACTGGAACCGTCGGAACATGGTGATCTTTGCGATTTCCTTGTCGATTGGTCTGGGTCTGCAACTGGAGCCGGGTGCGGTCGCCGGTCTGCCTGACACTGCACGCATCCTGATGACTTCGGGTCTGCTGCCAGCAGCATTTATTGCCATCATGCTGAATCTGATCCTGCCAGAAGAGCTGTCGGAAGAAGCAACCGAGGAAGTGTCGGGCAGTATGCACGGGCACGGGCACGGTGCACTGCCAGAGGATGACAACCGCTAGGGTTCTTATCTGTGAAAACAACAAAGGCCCGATCCATTGATCGGGCCTTTTGTATGTCTCGCTCAGCTTGCTTCGCGGTCCGCCCAGCCTGCAAAGATCCGTTCAAGGAAAATCACTGCGTAGTACAAAACGATCCCTAAGAAGGCGAGCGCGATCAGGACGGCGAACATCAACGGATAATCCCCGTTTGTCTCGCCCGACTTGAACAGTGCCCCGAGGCCGCGCCCGTGCGGGCTGACGATCTCGACAAGGTTGGTGCCGATAAAGGCCAGCGTGGCCGATACTTTCAGGGCGCCAAAGAACTCCGGCAGGGTCTTGGGTAGAGCGATCTTCATGAAAATCGTGTACCGCGAGGCACCCAGCGCACGCAGAATATCGCGGTATTCCGGCTCCAGTGTCGACAGGCCGATACCGACCGACACAGCGATGGGGAAGAAAGAAATCATAAAGGCCATCAGGATCGTGTTGAAATCGTGCTGGCCGATAAACAGCAACGAAATGACAGGCACCAATGTGGCTTTCGGGATCGCGTTAAAGCCGATCAGCAGCGGGTAAAGCGCGTCGCGGGCGATCCGCGAAAACCCGATGATCATGCCGATGGCCGTGCCAAAGATGACCGCAATAATCAGGCCCACCACGGTGCGCCAAAGGGTTTGCCAACCCATCGTGAGAAACAGTTCTTTATATTTCCAAAAGGCAGGCGGCAGATCCGAAGGCGATGCCATTTTGAAATTGGGCCAGCCATTGGCCCAGACCAGCAATTCCCAAAGTCCCAGGAATATGATGATCGCGATCACGGGTGTTGCGATTTTGCTCAGCATCAGTGCGCTTCCACTTCGCGGCCTTGGGCGATTTTGATCTGGTCGCGCAATATGTGCAGCATGTCAGCCGCCTTTGGGGTGAAGAGCACATCAAGCGTGCGATCCTTGGGCAGGTCTACGTCCATCACAAATTGGGTGCGGGCAGGGCGGCCGGACAGCACGATCACCTGATCCCCCAGAAAGACGCTTTCGCGCAGATCATGGGTAATCAGGACAGCCGTAAAGGGCTCGGCGTCGCGCAGGTCACGCATGGTTTGCCACAGGTCTTCGCGGGTAAAGGCATCCAATGCGCCAAAGGGTTCGTCCATGATCAACACTTCGGGTTTGTGCACCAAGGACCGGCAAAGAGAGGCCCGTTGGCGCATGCCGCCGGATAATTCTGAGGGGCGCTTGTTCTCAAACCCGACAAGGCCGACCATTTCCAGCAGTTCCATTGCGCGCTTTTCGCGGTCGGCGCGGGGCATCCGGGGGGCAACGATTTCAAGCGGCAGGATCACGTTATCAAGGATCGTGCGCCATTCGAGCAGCACCGGGTTTTGAAAGGCCATGCCCACGGTATTGCGCGGCCCCTTCACACGCGCGCCATGCAGCCAGACTTCGCCTTCATCAGGCGTCATCAGCCCCGCAACAAGGCGCGTTAAGGTGGATTTACCACATCCTGACGGCCCAACGACGGCAGCAAAGGTGCCTTCGGGCACCGCGACATCCAAACCGTCCAGAACCTCAAGCGGACCCGAGGCGGTTTGATAGGCGTGTTTGACGCCTTTGATTTCTATGAGATTTTCGATGGTATTGGCCTTAAAAAGGGTGGGCCGCCAGACTACTGGCGGCCCATGCTTTTGATCTTACTGCAACATAAGCATGTCTGACGACGGCAGATAGCTGCTGTCGAAATAAATGGACGCATCTGGTGCGTTGTTGAACTCATAAACAGATTTGGTCTGCTCAATGGCGTTCATCATGCGCATATCGTCGATCCCGCCCATGCCGTTCTCCATGACATAATCGGTCAGCACGTTGGCATCGATGGCCATCTGCAGGCGCTCTGTTTCCAATGCGGCGTCAGCGGCCGGGTTGCGCGCCATCAAGGCTTCAATCGCGGCATCAGGCGTTGCGATCGCATCTTTCCAGCCCATCGCCACGGCCCCAAGGAACCCTGTCACCAGCTCTGGATTGGCTGCTGCAAAATCCGTGTTCACGATGATCGCGTTGCCATAAAGATCGACGCCATAATCCGCCATCAACAGCACCGAGATATCATCAGCAGGCACGCCCAGACGCTTGAGGTTCAGCGTAGACGAGAATGAGAAGCCCGTAATCGCTGCGACATTGCCTTCCGCCAGCATTGGTTCGCGGGTTGGGAAACCCACAGGTTCAACGGTGATCTCTTCGGGGTCGATCCCGGTTTCGGCTGCAAAGATCGGAAATTGTGCCCAAGCGCCATCTGGTGGCGGCGCACCCAGAACCTTGCCTTCAAGATCAGCCGGGGATTCGACACCCAATGATTTGCGCCCCACAACTGCGAAAGGTGGCTTGTCATAGACCATCATCACAGCCGTCACAGGCGCACCGGGGTTCTGATCAAGGAACCGCATCAGCGAGTTGATGTCAGCAAAACCGACAGGAAACGCGCCCGTTGCCACTTTGGGGATCGCATCAAGCGAACCTGCGCCTTCGCTGATGGTCACGGTCAGACCTGCGTCTGCGAAATAACCTGCATCAAGCGCATGGAAATAGGGTGCCGATGGCCCTTCAAATTTCCAATCCAGGGCGAACGGCATATCCGTTTCGGCCAAGGCTGGTGTTGCAAGCAGTGTGGCGGCGAGCGCCATAAGCTTTGTGTCGAAAATCATAGTCATGTCCCATCTTGGTGTTGCTGGATCCGGCCTAGCAGGGGCAGCGATCAGGGAACATCTTAGCGGGATGGGAACCTGCCGATCCAGCGCAATTTGCACGACGCTGCACAAAAAACAGGCATTGACCTATAATTCGGCTCTTTATTTTGACGTCATTTAAAGGTGCCAAGCGTCATATGCCGGTTCACATCCTTGTAGAGCAGGTAGCGAAACTTGCCCGGACCGCCCGCATAGCAGGCCTGTGGGCAGAACGCGCGCAGCCACATATAATCGCCTGCCTCGACCTCGACCCAGTCATTGTTCAGCCGGTACACGGCCTTGCCTTCGAGCACATAAAGCCCGTGTTCCATGACATGCGTTTCCAGAAACGGGATCACGGCGCCGGGCTCAAAGGTGACAATGGTGACGTGCATGTCATGGCGCAGGTCTGTCGGATCGACAAAGCGCGTGGTGGCCCATTTTCCGTCTGTGTCAGGCATGACGGTGGGGGCTACATCTTGGTCACTGGTGATAATCACATCCGGCTCGGCCAGTCCTGGTACGGCCTCATACGCCTTGCGGATCCAGTGAAAGCGCAACATCGCGTCCGCACGGTTGTGCAGGGTCCATGTGGCGGATGGTGGCAGATAGGCATAGCCGCCGGGTTCTAACGTATGTGTGGTGCCATTCACTGTCAGGGTCGCGCTACCTTCAACGACAAATAAAACAGCCTGTGCCCTGTCATCTGTTTCAGGTTGGTCAGACCCGCCACCGGGGGCCACCTCCATGATATATTGTGAAAACGTTTCGGCAAAACCGCTGAGAGGCCGGGCAATCACCCACAAGCGCGTGTTTTCCCAAAATGGCAGAAAACTGGTAACAATATCGCGCATCGTGCCTTTGGGGATCACAGCATAGGCATCGGTAAAGATAGCACGGTCTGTCAGCAATTGATCCTGGCCCGGATGGCCGCCCGTTGGTGCAAAATACGTGCCTGACATATCAGTTCCTAACATTTGAAATTATGGGAAAATATGCGGCTGCCTGCGCGCAAAGGCCACCCGTCAACGTGAAATAGGACTTTTCGTATAGATTTGATAATGCCGCGTTGATTTCAGCAAATTGTGCATGATGGCGCTGCCGGATTGGAACATTGCATCTGCATGTTTGGGGGCGTCAAACGTGGCTTAAGCTGATCTTAAACCCCTGCGGTTATATCCCTTTCAAGCTATGCAAATTCTGTGAGGGGCATATGAAATTCACTACGTCTATGGCGCTGTCGCGTAAACTTCAGGCGATCATCGCGGCACTTTGCGTCACGGCAAGCGTCAGTATCGCTCTGGTCGGGTATCTGGATTTCCGGGAAAATGTCTTTGCGGATGCCCGCAAGAATTTCCGCATTCTCACGCAAACGCGCGGTGCCGCCACAGTAACGTGGTTTGACAATTTGGGGCGCTCGGTCGCCTCCTATGCCAACGATCCTACTTTTGTTGCGGCGCTCAGCTCTTTTACGAGTTCGTACAACCTCATGATTGATAGCGACGGGTTGCGTGCGGCCTATGTGACGAACAACCCCAATCCACCCGGCGAAAGGGCGTTGATGGATCAGGCCGCCGACTCTGTGCCCTACCATTTCCAGCACGGGCGGTTTCACCCCTATTTTCGCGATGTCCTGCAAACTGCTGGGTACTATGACGTCTTCTTATTCAATCGCCGCGGTGATCTGATGTATTCGGTCGCAAAGGAAGCGGATTATGCGACCAATTTTGTCGATGGCCCTTACGCAGACAGCGGTCTTGGCGCGGTATTTGCCATGGCGCGTGATGGCGAAAAAGGGCAGGTCTATTTCGCCGATTTTGACGCTTATGAACCCAGCGCCGGGGTTGCGGCGGCTTTCTTGGCAACGCCGGTCTACGATCAAGGCGAACAATTGCTTGGCGTGGTGGCGGTGCAGGTGCCTACCAATCAGATCGACGCGATTTTCAACAACGCCATGGGGTTGGGTGCAACGGGGCGGATCTATGCTGTCGGCGGCGATCTGCGAACGCGCAACGCGCCCCGTTTTGACGATGGGTTACCCCGGCTGTCGGATGTGTCTGCGGCGGGCCAAGTCAATGCAATCTTGAACGGCGCGCCAACCTTTCAGGGCCAGACAACAGGTGTGGAAGGTGAAGATGTGCTGACAAAAGGGACGATCATTGATGTCTTTGGTAAGCCGTGGGTCGTCATGGGTGAAATCACAACCATAGAAGTCCAAACCCCGGTGATTGCGGCGCGCAATAAGATGCTGATCGTGACCTTCGTGGTGACTGGTATTGGTATGTTCTTTGGGTGGCTTGCAGCGCGGTCTGTTGTGCAGCCTCTGGCGCGGCTCGGTGTTGCCATGACGCGGGTCTCGGACAAGGACTATGATGTCGATCTCTCTGAGCAAAACCGTGGCGATGAAATTGGTGGGCTCTTCGCTGGACTAAGCGACTTCTGCCAGAAATTGCGCGCCTCTGATGAGGCCGAAGAGGGACGTCAAGCGCTTCAGATGCAACAGGCGCAGGTCGTAAGCCAACTCAGCACCGCACTGACAGAATTGGCCGATGGCAATCTGCAACATAAGATCGAAACACCCTTTGATGGCGAATACGACCAGTTGCGCAAAGACTATAACCGCACGGTGTTGAACCTGAATAAAACAATCGGGTCCGTCGTGATCCGGTCCGGCGCTATTCGCCAGCGGTCTGATGCGATGAGCCGATCTTCCGATGACCTGTCGCGCCGTACAGAAAACCAAGCCGCAACTTTGGAAGAAACCGCTGCCGCCCTTGATCAGATGACCGCAAGCGTGAAATCCGCAGCCGATGGCGCCCGGCAAGTCAAGGACGTCGTTGGAAGCGCCCGCGAAGATGCTGATAAGAGCGAACCTGTCGTTAGAGATGCGGTGCAGGCCATGACCGAGATTGAAGGATCGTCTCAGGAAATTTCCCAAATCATTGGCGTTATTGACGATATCGCGTTTCAGACCAATCTGCTTGCCCTGAACGCCGGTGTCGAAGCCGCACGGGCGGGCGAGGCCGGGCGCGGCTTTGCTGTCGTCGCGTCAGAGGTCCGCGCGCTTGCCCAGCGGTCTTCAGATGCCGCCAAACAGATCAAGGCACTGATCAGCGAAAGTTCAGGTCAGGTGGAACGTGGCGTCACGCTTGTGGGGCAAGCCGGACAGGTGCTGACGCAAATCGCGAGTCATATTAACCATATCTCTGATTTGGTGGCTGAGATTGCGTCCGGCTCTGAAGAACAATCCATCGGTCTGGGTGAGATCAATATTGGTGTGACCCAATTGGACAAAGTCACGCAACAAAATGCGGCGATGGTTGAGGAAGCCACAGCAAGCAGCCATGCGCTGAATGGCGATGCGGCACAACTTGAGGACCTGGTGACACATTTCCGCTTGGACGAAGCCGCAGTAGGCCGTGAAGCTGTGCAAGACAACATCATGCAATTTGTGCCACAGCCGACCCATCAACCGCCAGAGATGTCCGCGGATGACGGACAGCCCGCTAGAGTTAACGCATGTGCTGGGGGCGGTGCCCGGGAAGATATCTGGAGAGATTTCTAAATCACTACGCCGGTTAGGTTAGAATGGGCCAAAATAAACACTGGCCGTCAATTTGCGTAGCTAAATTAGTAAGTTGGCTCCGACGGTAGGGATCGAACCTACGACCAATTGATTAACAGTCAACTGCTCTACCGCTGAGCTACGTCGGAACACTCGGCACCCTATAGCAATGCGATTCCGTGACGTCCAGAGGGTATTGTGCAGTTTGTGCGAAACTTTTTTCTGGGCGGATCATGGCTGCGCCAGGGCAAATGTCGCCGTGGTGCCAAGGCGCGGTTTTGCCGCCACTTTGCCACGCTGGTGCAAATCTACCAGATGCGCAAAAACATTCCGCTCAGCGGCGTGGATCAGACCGGGTGCAACGTCGTGATAGATTAGGGCTGTGATATCTGACGGGGTTTGCGGTCGCTGTGCCAGAGCGTTTAGAATTTGCGCTTCGCGGCTTTGGCGGTGTGTGATCAACCATTCGAGCCGCGCCGCCGGATCCGTGATCGGTGCCCCATGTCCAGGGTAATAAAGATGCGCCGCATGTTCTTTTAATCTGATGCAGGAGGCCATGAAATCGCTTAAATCCCCATCAGGCGGCGAGACCAAAGAACTCGCCCATCCCATCACATGATCACCGGTGAACATCACATCACGCCATGCGAAACACAAGTGATTGCCAATATGGCCGGGCGTATGGATCGCCGTGATCTGCCCCCAATCTCCGGACAGGACCTGCCGGTCCTTTAATAATTGATCTGGCTCAAAACGAGGGTCGATCCCCTCGCCACCGCCTGCCAATCCGTCTTGGGCCAGTTCTGCCATGACTTTGCTGCGGCCCGCATAGCTGTTGCCGAATGCGCAAACGGGCGCTTTTGTTCGCGCCGACAGGGCGGCAGCCAGTGGGGAATGATCAAGATGACTATGTGTCAACAGGATGTGCGACACCGGACGCCCGGCGATTGCGCGCTCGAGTGCCTGCAGATGTGCCGGGTCTGCGGGGCCTGGATCAATCACCACCAGCGCCTGGTGTCCAAGCAGGTAGGTGTTTGTCCCTAGAGAGGTCATGGGCGAGGGATTTGGCGCCAGAACAAGCGTCACATCGTCGCCAAGTTTCAACGGCTGTCCTGCAAGGGGGGCAAATTGGGTGTTCACAACGGCTTTCCGTTTTGGATCAGGGCGGCTAGCGTGGCGCCATGATCTTTGGATGGCTCAAAACATATATGCCGCGTGGCATTTACGCCCGGGCGGGGCTGATTTTGGTCTTGCCGGTTCTGTTGTTGCAATTGCTTGTCTCGGTCGTGTTTATCCAACGCCATTTTGAAGGCGTCACACGGCTAATGACAAGTGCTGTTAATATCGAACTGCGGTTCTTGATCAACACCGTGAACGCAGAGACCGATCTTGCAGTGGCACGCACCGCCCTTGCAAAGATCGATGCGCCTTTGGAGATTGGCACCGTTTTACCTGCGGTTGATGTGATTGCAGGGGATATTTTACCTTTTGTCGATTTGACTGGCGGGACGGTAATTGAAACCCTGCGCAACGGGATCGCGGATGTTTTGGCTGTGTCGCTTGAGGATCGGCGGCGTGTGATCGTTTGGGCTGAAACACGCCACGGCGCCTTAAGGATGGAATTGATGCGCAGTCGCGTGTCGGCATCGAACCCGCACCAGTTAATCGTGATCATGGTCGTTCTGGGCGGGTTAATGACGGCGATTGCCTATATCTTTTTGCGCAACCAGTTGCGCCCGATCAAGCGCATGGCGCGTGCCGCCGCTGATTATGGCAAGGGGCGGATTACCCCGTTCACGCCCACGGGCGCTGTTGAGGTGCGGGCTGCTGGCATGGCTTTTCTCGATATGCGCAACCGGCTCGAGCGGCAAACCCAAAGCCGCACGATGATGTTGTCGGGCGTCAGCCATGACTTGCGCACACCTTTGACCCGCATGCGCCTTGGTCTGTCATTGCTTGATCCGAAAGATGCCGAACCCTTGACCCATGATGTTGATGACATGGAGCGGCTCTTGGATGCATTTCTGGATTTTGCGCGCACAGATGCCGGTGACAGTCTTGAGCCGACAATCCCGTCGCAGATTGTTGCTGCCGTCTTGGAGGATGCAAAGCGCATGGGGCAGGATGTGACATTAGGCGCCATCAAGGGCGCGGATGATCCGGTCAGTCTGCGTCCGCTTGCGATCCGGCGGGCGCTTGATAATCTTATCGGCAATGCGTTGCGCTATGGTTCGCGCGCAGAGATCGGGGTCAGTGTCACAGATCGGGCCGTGCGGTTTTGGGTTGAGGACGACGGCCCCGGTATTCCACCGGAACGCTATGATGAGGCGCTCAGCCCTTTTGTGCGCCTTGATCCCGCGCGCAACCAAGACAAGGGCAGCGGTGTCGGGCTGGGCCTGTCGATTGTAGCTGATATCGCGCGCACCCATGGCGGGGTGCTGCGCTTGGGCAAAAGTGCTCGGTTAGGTGGATTGATGGCCGAGGTTGTGTTGGCGCGATAGGTCGGTCTGGCAGAGCTTTCATGCGGTCTTGCGGTTGCCGAAAGCTGTCTGCGCAGCCGGGAAACAGGGTGGCACAGCTTAATCTACTGGCTGCTCCGTGGCTGTTTATATTTGCGAAACAAAATGTGTGTGGCCCGTGTTTTGTGCTGAATTGCTACGAAACAGAGGCAGCGCAAGCGCCACATTCTGCTTCTGTGGCGTCAAGTCTGCTTAAATATTTGCCATAAAATCAGACAAGTAGCCTGTTTTGGGGCAAGGCTGTTGGTGGTTTTTGCGCCGTTCGGTCGCCTGACAGAACGGCTATGCGTCAAGAAATGCCTTAGAAAGAAACAATATTTGGACACAATTTTCACCAATTTACCAGCTTTGTTTCCAGTGTAATTGAGGCGGTCGTGAAGCGGAGGCGGCGGATCGATTAAATTTTTTGGTCATCGGAAACGGCCAACCACACTTGGAATTTAGGTAGGAGAGAAAACAGTGGCGTTCAATCTCAAGAAACAACTGAAAACATCGGCAGCGGCAATGGCGCTGACATCGGGGCTTTTGTTGCCTTCGATCAGTAGCGCGCAAGACGTCGTGCTCAGATCAACCGACGGTACAATTAACGTGACCGGCGAATTCGTCAACTTTCAGGACGATACATATATCATCCGCACAGCGCTGGGTGAATTGCGCATCGCTGCAAGCAGCATGGTCTGCGAAGGTGCGGCATGCCCCACATTCGACAACCTTGCGGCTGACGTATCGATCATCGGCTCGGGTGCGATTGCACAGGGTATGATGCCGCTTTTGATGACAGGTTTTGCCGCTGCACTTGATGCAGACGCAGAACTGACAAACGCATCTGCGGGGGAAACACTGGCGACATTGATTGATGATGGTGGTTTCGGTGACGAAATCGGCACATATTCGGTTTCTGCAACAAATGACACCGGCGCGTTTGAGGCCTTGTTGGCAAAAGACGCCAACATCGGCATGTCGGCACGCCGTATCACGGTAGACGAGGCCCGCGCGTTGCGTGGCGATGGCGCAGGCAGCATGGTCAGCCCGAACCAAGAGCATATCATCGCGGTGGACAGTATGGTTGTTGTGACGCACGCAACGAACCCGGTTCAGCAGCTGGACAAAGAACAGCTGGCGGGTATTTTCGCGGGTGAAATCACAAACTGGTCGGAAGTTGGCGGTCTGGACCGTCCGATCAACGTGATCTCACACGAGCAGGACTCGGCAAGCTACGACTACTTCATGACGTATCTTTACGGTGAAGAGCGTCCCGATTTCCTGCCACAGGCGATTTCGCCTGATGATCAGGTTCTGTCGAACGTGATGTTCCACGATGTCAACGCGATCGGTTATCTGGGTTACGCGTTCCAGCGTGGTGCAAAACCTTTGACGCTTGTGAACGAATGCGGGATTGCAACAACACCGGATGCGTTCTCGGCCAAGACCGAGGAATACACGCTGAGCCGTCGTATGTATCTGTACAACCGTGCAGATAACCTCAACGCATCCACACAGCAGTTTCTGGATTTTGTTGTCTCGAACGAAGCTGACGCAGTTATCGGCAAGTCAGGCTTTATTGACCTGGGCATCTTGCGCCGCAGCCAAGCCGAGGGCGACGCACGTCGTGCCGCTTTGATCGAAGAAGCCGGGCGCTATGACGTGGGCTTCGAAGGTGAGTTGATGAACGCGATGTTGTCCGAGATGGATGAGCATGATCGTCTGTCCACAACTTTCCGCTTCCGCACCGGTTCGTCCAAACTTGATGAGCGTGGCCGTCTCGATATGGAACGTCTGGTTGCCTATCTGCAAGGTGCGCCTGATGGCACGGAAATCACCTTTGTCGGCTTCACCGATGATGTGGGTGCTTTTGATGCCAACCAGCGTCTGGCCGAGCAGCGTGCTGCCGCGGTAATGGATGAACTGCGGGCCGTTGCTGGTGATCAGCTGAGCAACATCGAAATGTCCACAGCAGGATTTGGCGAGATTGCCCCATCGGCGTGTAACATTTCCGAGCGTGGCCGTGGTATCAACCGCCGCGTAGAGGTTTGGGTCTCCAAGACTGTGGAGAGCTAAGTCAATCGCAGCGATATGTGTCGGTTTGACATATATCGCTGCACCCATTTCCCGGTCTGCAGTGAACAAAGCAATTGAGGCAGCATCACTTCGACGTTGAGCAAGTGCACGGTTAGCCAAATGCCCGATGTCGCCCTTCGCTTTGATCTGCGCGGAATGTGCAGGTGCGCGTTGAGCACTCTTGGAAGCCTGAAAGCAGAAGCGCAGACCCAGTCCCTGAACGGCGCAACCCAAGACAGCCTTCCGACAAGTGGCTGCCGCCTATGTGACGCCAAAGCGTGTCACCACAGCCGCCGACTGGATCCCCGGACAAAACGATAGGAACTTAGGTATGGAAACGAGAAACAAGACACTTCCCGGCACGGCCAGTCGTCCTGCCCAGATGATGCGCGGTCTTTCAAAATCGATGTGTGTGGCGCTTGCCGTTGCGACAGTCCCAAGCATCGGTTTTATCAGCCCAAGCACGGCTGAGGCCCAAGCGAGCGATCAATCGCTTTATACTGGTGGCAAGGCGCGGGTGAGCCGTTCTGCGAGTTTGCGTTCGCTGACCGAGTCTGTGGCATCGGCAAGCTGCCGCGTAAACGGCGGCATTGACGTTGCACAAGCGCAACTTGAACTGGCCAGCGCAAGTGCCGATTTTGACCGGATCATTGATGGTCTGGTCAACGGCAACGCCGCCTTGGGCATGCCCGGTGCCGAGCAGCGCGGCCGTACAATTACCGCCCTGAATGAAACAGCCGCCATGTGGGAGCCCTTGGAAGGGGCTGCCGCGCGGCTCGCATCAGGTGCTGCATCAGCGGGTGACGCAGAGGCAATCGGCAATGGCTACGCGGCCCTGTTCAACCAGACCGAACAGCTGGCTTCTGTGATTTCGGGACAATATTCCGATCCACAGCAGCTTTTGCAAAGCGATGCGACCGTTCTGAACTTTGCGATCAGACAACGTGCGCTGGCCTATCGCATGACCCGCGAAATGTGTGAACTGGCAACAGGCACAGGCCAGTCCGAGACACAAGACGCGCTGAAAGCAACAGTCGATTTGTTTGGACAAACGCTGACAGCGTTGCGTGATGGTTTCCCGGCCGCAGGGATCAACCCGCCGCCAAATGACGCTGTGCGCGACAGTCTGGACGCAACATTTGCGCTCTGGCAAGACGGGCGCGGTATTTTCGATGCAGCGATTGCCGGTGAGCGGCCCACAGCCGAGACTGTGGCAGCAGCGGCATCACTGTCACAGACGCTGTCGGTTGCCATGAACAACACGATTACGCTCTATCTGATTGCCACGCCCGGTCAGGACGATGTCTACCGTGTGCCATTGGAGGCTTATGCCCGCGACGAACTGTCCGGTTGGCTGGCAGAGCCTGCACTGATCGCTGCCATCAATGCACAGAATGCCGAGCACGACGGACTATCTGAGGATGGCGTGATCGCGCTTGATCAACAATGGCGCGCGGAGGCTGGCGAGGGCGGTGGCCCGCTGATTGACAAGCTTTTGTCCGCGTCAGTGTCGCAGTGGTTGATGGATCAACAAGCCTCAACAGCCGGCTTTGTGACCGAGGTGTTCATCATGGACAACAAGGGTCTGAACGTCGCGCAAAGTGCACAGACATCCGACTATTGGCAGGGGGATGAGGCGAAATGGCAGCAAACCTACTCGGTCGGACCTGACGCATTGCATATAAGTGAAGTTGAATTCGACGACAGTACCGGGTTCTACCAGTCGCAGGCCTCCCTTGCGATTAAAGACCCGTCAACTGGCGAAGTGATCGGCGCAGTCACCTTCGGTATCAATGTGCAAAACTTGATGTAATTGCACAAACGACTGCACCAAGGCGGGCCTTTACGGGCCCGCCTTTTTTGTTGGGCCAGCCAAAATGGCCTTGTTACAGCGCCAAATCCGCCATTAGCGCCTCTTTGTCGTAGTCCGCTTTGTCCGCAGTGCGTTTGACGCGGCCCTGTTCAATCACGGTAAAGCGGTCAGCGATCCGGTAGGCAAAATCAGCGTTCTGTTCCACAAGCACAATGGCCATATCACCCTGATCGCGCAGGGTTTCCAAAGCATCCCCGATCTGTTGGATCACATTGGGTTGGATGCCTTCCGTGGGTTCATCGAGCAACAACACCTTGGGTTTGGTGATCAGCGCCCGCGCAATGGCCAGTTGCTGCTGCTGCCCGCCGGACAGATCACCGCCACGCCGCGTTTGCATGTCGCGCAGCACCGGAAACAGTTCAAAGATAAACGCAGGGATCGTATGCTCCGGGCGGGCAAGACAGGCAAACCCGGTCTCAAGGTTCTCAAGAACCGTCAGCATCGGAAAGACTTCGCGGCCTTGGGGGACATAGGCGATACCCGCACGCGCCGCATGATAAGCCGATGTCAATTGAACGGCTTTGCCGTCAATCTGCACTGATCCCGCACTGATCGGATGACGCCCGGAAATCGCTTTGAGCAAGCTGGTTTTGCCCACCCCGTTGTTGCCCATCACAGCCGTGATTTGTCCGACCTCAGCTTGCAGGGTCACACCAAAGAGGATCTGGCTTTGCCCGTATTTGAGGCTCAGATTACTGACGTCAAGCATGCGCACGCCCCAGATAAACATCAATGACAGTCTGGTTTGAGGTGACGTGATCAAGGTTGCCTTCGGCCAGTACAGAGCCTTCATGCAGCACGGTGACTTTGCAATTAAGGCGGCGCACGAATTCCATATCATGCTCGACCACGACAACGGCACAGGTCTTGGCAGCTTCTTTCA
>JALQUF010000051.1 GCA_023263855.1 Yoonia sp.
AACGATGGCCAAGGTCTTTGGCCCGCTACCCGGTGGCTTGGCCGTGTCGATCGTGATTGTGGGGGCATTCCTTGCCGCCTCGACAGGGATCGTGGGTGCGACGGTTGTGACCATGGGTCTGTTGGCGCTGCCGACGATGCTCAAAAACGGATATTCGCCGCAGCTTTCAACCGGGGTCATTGCGGCCTCGGGGACGTTGGGGCAGATCATTCCGCCATCCATCGTGATCGTGCTTTTGGGCACTTTGGCGGGCGACTTGTATTCGGCAGCACAAGAAGAGCGTGCGCAATTGGCCGGCTGTTCTGATGCGCTGACCTATCTGGGCGAGCCTGCGGTTGTATCGGTCGGGACACTGTTTCAGGCGGCCTTGCTGCCCGGCATCATGCTGGCGGTTCTTTATGCGGGCTATGCGTTTGTCTTTGCGCTGATCAACCCGTCCAAAGCCCCGCCTGTCCAGTTTGCCGACACTACTGGCGGTGAGGTGATAACACGCAACGACAGCTTCACATGGTTCCTTGCGGTGCCTGTTGGGATTATCGGCTTGGCCATTGGCATGGGTCAAACGAACCTTGTCGGCAGCCAGTCTGTGATTGTCGACAGCTTCACCGCCTCGGGGCAGACCGCATCGTTGCGGACCCGTGTCAGTGAAGACTGCGCCGTAGCCATGCAGGAACTGCACGGCGAAGAAGCATGGCAGCAAGCGCTGGATGAGCAAGCCGCGATTGATGCCGCTGGCGGTGTTGAGCAAGCGCGCGAATTGTCCCCCGAAGAGCGCGCCGAGCGTGTCTTGCAAAAGGTGGATGCCGCAGCCCCGATCGGGACAGGCATTGCGATCTTTGCAGTGCTTATGGGTCTGGTGCTGGCGGTTGCGCGTGGCGTGGCCCCAAGCGCGGATAAGCGCCCCTTTATCATCGGGGCGGTTGGCGTGGGGTTGGTCTTGCTGACCGATATCGTGCTGATTTCGCCACTGACAACGCCGGGGCAAACCACGGTTTTGCTGGCGATCCCGACACTGGTGGCCTTTATCGGATTGCGGTTCGCAGCCAAGCTGCTTGCCGGCAACGAGATCCTGCGCGTGGTGTTCCCGCCACTTGTGCTGATCGTTGCGGTTCTGGGTTCGATCCTGGGTGGTATCACAAACCCGACACCGGCTGCGGCTTTGGGTGCGGGGGGTGCGATCCTGCTGGCGACCTATCGCAAGCTGCAAGATCAGGGGCGGTCTGGCCGGATGGTTCTGCTGACTGCGGCGGCGATCGTGGTGATGCTGTTGATCGGTGTGAACTTCGATATGCGCCTTGGGCAAGAGGTTGTGCTGTTTGAAAACCGTTTGGCCTATCTGGCGGCGTTCGGCTGTTTCCTCTTTGCGCTCTTTGGGTTGCTCTGGTCATGCTGGGTGTTGATCGCGGGCGGTGTTTTGGCACCGGTTGTGCGGGAAACGGCCAAGGTCACATCGATGGTGTTTACCATTCTGATCGGCTCGCAGCTCTTGAACCTGGTGCTGATTTCGTTTGGGGGTGAGCATTACATCCAGCAGTTCCTCCGCTCGTTCGATAACGAATGGACTGTGTTCTTGTTGGTGATGCTGGTGCTCTTCATGCTGGGCTTTGTGCTCGACTTCCTTGAGATCATCTACATCGTCATTCCCATCGTCGGGCCGGTCATCTACGGCGGCACGTTTGACCCCAAATGGGTGACGATCATGATTGCGGTAAACCTGCAAACGTCGTTCCTGACGCCGCCCTTTGGTTTTGCGCTGTTCTATCTGCGCGGGGTTGCGCCCAAGTCGATCACGACAGGGCAGATCTATCGGGGCGTGATACCGTTCATTGGTATTCAGGTCTTTGGGCTATTGCTCTTGGCGTTCTTCCCGGCGGTGGTGACCATTGTGCCGAACCTGCTGAATTAGGGCAGGGGCCAGACGCAAAAAAGGGGCGGTGCCGATGGCGCCGCCCCTTTTTGTTTGCGGTTGATTGAGTTAGCTGCGCCCGTCAGGCAAGTGAATACGTGCGACCTGTTCGGCGATCGGATCGGTTGACAGCGGGTGGGTGTCGGCGGAATAGGCACCGGGGTCAGTGACCGATGTCCAGACGCCCTGACGATAGACTTCCAGACCTTTGAATTTGGCCTTGTAATCCATCTTGGGGCTGCCCGGGACCCAATAGCCCAGATAGACATAAGGCAAACCCAGTTCGCGGGCGATGGCGATGTGATCAAGGATGACGTAAGTGCCAAGTGAGAGCTTGTCATTCTGCGGATCAAAGAAGGAATACACCATCGACAACCCGTCATCGAGGATATCGGTCAGGCACACAGCCGTCAGGTCGGTGTCTGTGGTATATTCGATCAGGCGTGACCGGATCGGCGTTTCTTCAACCATAGCCGCGAATTCAAACATATCCATGTCGGCCATGCCGCCGGTGGCGTGCCGCCCATCAAGATATTCGCGGAAAAGGTTGTATTGCTCTTCGGTGGCCCAAGGCGATGTCGCGCGCCGCTCCAGATGCGCGGCCCGTTTTGACACACGGCGTTGGCTGCGGCTGGGGGTGAATTGCGATACATCAATACGGGCTGACATGCAGGCCGAACATTCCGCACAAGACGGCCGATAGAGCACATTTTGTGACCGCCGGAACCCTTGTTTGGAGAGGGTATCATTCAGCTTGGTGGCCATGTCGCCTTGCAATGCGGTGAACAGTTTGCGCTCCATCCGGCCCTCGAGATAGGGGCAGGGCTGGGGGGCAGTGACATAGAACTGCGGCGCAATGGGAAGCGTGTGACGCATGAAGATACCGTTTGATTTCGAGAAAGCTTAACAAGCTGTTTACGCATCGCCAAGCCCTCGAATGTCGCAGTCTTAACGGTAGCTATTGATCGCCTCGGTGCCCAGCACAAGGTCGGTCAGGCCCTGACCACGCGCTGTCACCAGCATCAGAATGACCGAGATCAGCTGCAAAGGGGCGACCGTGATGCTGACGGAATAGCCAAGCGTATGCGCCAGCGCCAAACCGGAACTCAGCGGTGCGCCGCGATAATCGCGAAAGTGAATGCCGACCAGACGCATGCCCCAGGTCGATGATCCACCGGCCAGAGTGAACCAGCGGTAGAAAAAGCCGACCACCAGCATCAAGGCGGGAAAAAAGAAAATGCCGGTAAAGGCGGTGAACGGCAGCACCAATGCACACAGCATGGCAATCAGCACGGCGTCAAAGACCCAAGCGATGCCACGCTTGATGGTGACACCGTCATAAAGGCGCGGGTCATAGTCATATTGGGGGGCGTAATCGGGTGACATGGTCATGCTATACTCTTTGTTTGCCGTAACATCAAAGAGGGTGGCCTGTCGGGGAAAACAAGCCACCCTCAGGGACGGGCCTGCGTTTATGTAGTTGCAGGGCCGGTTTCGTCGTCTGTGTCCGTCATCTTTTGCGCGCGGTCGTCCATGAACTGGTCGAACTCGGCTTTGTCCTTGGCTTCGCGCAGGCGCTTGAGGAAGGCTTCAAAATTGTCTTGTTCTTCTTCCAGACGGCGCAGTGTTTCTGCCTTGTAGGCATCAAAGGCGCTGTTGCCTGATGATTTGCCCATATGGCGGGCGTGGGTGCGGGTCATTGATTTGCAGGACGAATTGAACATGCGTTTGCTCCAGATCATATAGGCAAGAAGGGCAAGGCCGATGGGCCAGAAAAAGATAAAGCCAAGAACCATGGCGGCGATCCATGCGCCTTTGCCACGCTCATCAAGCCAAAGCTCGGCGCGGGCGAAAAACCCGGGGCGGTGATCCATGGCCATCGGCGATTGGGAAGTGGCGGTGTTCATGATGGGCTCCTTAAAGGTCTGTCTGCGGTTGATGTGAATGCTTTTCACATGACCGATATCGGAGCCCCGAGGCTTTGGTTCAAGTCAAAATGTAAATGTTTTTTACATTTACTTTTTATTATGCCTTAAAATCAGCAGGTTGCGCGCCAGAAATTTCTTGCAGGACATCCGGCGCAATCGGAAAAATATGGCGCGGCGTGCCCGCTGCGGCATAAATAACCGCGAATTCCGTCAATCTGGGGTCGAAAAAAGCAGTGATGGGGTTCAGGTGCCCGATCGGGGCGACGCCGCCAATGGCAAAGCCGGTCTGGGCCCGGATCAGTGCCGCATCGGCTTTGCCCAAAGGCTCGCCCGCGACAGCACTTGCTTTGGCCGCATCAACCTGATTGCCGCCTGCGGTGACAAACAAAATTGCCTTGCCGCTGGACTGGCCTGCGAAGATCACCGATTTGGCGATCTGGTCCAGATCACACCCTGCGGCGTCGGCAGCCTGCTGGGCGGTGCGCGTCTCGGGGCCCAGTTCCAACGGGGTGATATCAAGGCCCGCATCATGCAAAGCGGTCATGACCCGTTTGAGACTTTTGCTCATGTTTATCCTGTCCTTTTTTGGGCAGTCTAGCGGTGCGATCTGCATTGACCAGAGCGGACCCGCGCCGCAGTGTGGCCCTATGTCATTTTCTGCCCGGATCACCCGTTCACCCACGCCTTACGACCCCGCACGCGGAGCGGATGCGGTTGCCTTGTTTCCTTCGGCCGCGCCATCTGTCGCCGAACTGATTGGCGGGGCGGCGGGATGCAGCCCCTATCTGGCCGAATTGCTGCGGCGCGAAACGGCGTGGATCATGGCGGCGCTGGATGATCCTGAGGCGGCGATTGCCGACGTGCTTGATGCTATTCCCAAGATTGCTCTGAACGATCTGACCGCAGAGCTACGCCAGGCGAAACGCCGTGTCGCGCTGCTGGCGGGGTTGGCCGATTTGGGTGGCGTATGGCCGTTGGAAAAAGTGACGCAAGTCCTGAGTGATTTTGCCGATGCCGCAGTACAGGCCGCCATCACCCAACTGGTCGCAGCCGAAGTGACGCGCGGCAAACTGCCCTCTGGCGGCGATCCGGCGGATGCGGGGGGAATGGTCGTCTTGGCGATGGGCAAGATGGGGGCGGGCGAGCTGAATTATTCGTCCGACATCGACCTGATCTGCCTGTTTGATGAAACCCGTTTCGACCCTGATGACTATCACGAGGTGCGTAGCGCGTTTATTCGCGTGACCCGCAAAATGACAGCAATTCTGTCGGATGTGCGCGAGGGGGGGTATGTGTTTCGCACCGACCTGCGCTTGCGCCCTGATGCGTCGGTGACGCCTGTGTGCCTGTCGATGGAAACCGCCGAGCGCTATTATGAAAGTGTCGGCCGGACATGGGAACGGGCGGCGTTCATCAAGGCACGGGTTTGCGCCGGAGATCAACAGGCCGGGGCGCGTTTTCTTAAGACATTGCGCCCGTTTGTCTGGCGCAAGCACCTTGATTTCGCAGCGATTCAGGATGCGCATGATATGCGGCTCAAGATCCGCGACCATAAAGGGCTGCATGGTCCGTTGGTGCTTGAAGGGCACAACATGAAACTGGGGCGGGGCGGAATTCGCGAGATCGAGTTCTTCACCCAAACCCGGCAACTGATCGCAGGCGGGCGCGACCCGTCATTGCGGGCCAGTGGCACGCATGAGGGGCTGATGGCATTGGCCGCCGCGGGATGGATCCCGGCTGAGGCGGCAGAGCGCCTTTACGACCACTACCGCTTTCACCGCGAAGTCGAGCACCGGTTGCAAATGATCAATGACGCGCAAACCCAGACCTTGCCAACAGATGCGGCCGGATTTGAACGGTTGGCGGCGTTTATGGGGCAAGAGGTTGCAGCCTTGCGCGACACCCTGCGCGCCCGGTTAGAGGATGTGCACACGCTGACCGAAGGGTTCTTTGCCCCCGATGAGCCCGAAACCGGCCCGCAGGTGCCCGATTGGGGGCAAGAGGTCGTGGCGCGCTGGCACAGCTATCCGGCGTTGCGTTCCAGCCGTGCGACAGAAATTTTCGCCCGGATCACGCCCGAGATCATGACGCGCCTGCAAGAGGCCGCCAAGCCGGACGAGGCCTTGGCTCAGTTTGACGGGTTTTTGGCCGGATTGCCTGCCGGGGTTCAGCTTTTCTCATTGTTTGAAGCGAACCCGCATCTGACCCAGTTGATCGTTGATATTTGCGCCACGGCGCCCGCGTTGGCGCAGCATCTGTCGCGCAATTCCGGGGTTCTTGATGCGGTGATCGGCGGCGCATTTTTTGCACAGTGGCCGGGCAAGGCAGCATTGACTGCGGAACTGACCGCACTTTTGGATGGTGCCGGTGATTACGAGAGCCAGCTTTTGGCCGCGCGGCGGTGGGCCAAGGAATGGCATTTCCGGATCGGGGTGCATTTTTTGCGCGACCTGATCGATGCAGCACAATGCGGCACCCAATATGCAGAACTGGCCGAGGCCGTGGTGGCCGGTGTCTGGCCTGTCGTCGTGCAAGAGTTTGCCCGCAAACACGGGCCCATGCCGGGGCGCGGGGGGGCTGTGATCGCCATGGGGTCACTGGGGGCAGGGCGCCTGACGGCGACCTCTGATCTTGATCTGATCATGATCTATGATGCGCCCGGCATCGAAACCTCCGACGGGCGCCGCCCGCTTGCCACGCGCACCTATTTTGCCCGCTTGACCCAAGCGTTGATTACCGCACTTAGCGCGCAAATGGCCGAAGGACGCCTTTACGAGGTTGATATGCGCTTGCGGCCGTCGGGCCGACAGGGGCCGGTGGCGACAGCCCTAACGGCTTTCGTAGACTACCAAGAGAATGAAGCCTGGACCTGGGAGCATCTTGCGCTGACGCGGGCCCGGGCCATCGCCGGCGATGCCAGCCTTTGTGCGCAGATTGAGGTGTTTCGCCAAGCGCTTTTGGCATCCAAAGCAGATGGGCCAGCGATTTTGGCCGATGTGCAGGACATGCGCCGCCGGATCGCTGAACAAAAGGCGCAAAATGCCGGATGGGATGCCAAGGTTGGGCCGGGGCGGATGCAGGATATCGAGCTTTTTGCCCAAACCGCCGCATTGAAAGTGGCCAGCTCTGTGGTGGATACGCCGGGGCAATTGCAGGCCGGTGTCGCGGGCGGTTGGCTGGATGCCGCTGACGGGGCTGCGTTGACGCAGGCTTTTGACCTTTTCTGGCAATTGCAGACGGCCTTGCGCTTTTTGGCAGGGGCTGAGGGCGATTTGGAAGACCTGTCTGAAGGGGCAAAGCGGTTGATTTTACGCGAGACGGGGTCGGCCGATGTGGCATCTGTGCTGTCGGGCCTTAGTGCTGCGCAGGCAGACGCTGCGGCAATCATTCAACGTTATTTGGTGGGCCCATGACCGACGAACAGATTTTTGACCCAAAGGGGTTGATCCGCGAAGCCTTTGCGATTGAAGGGATCAGTGCACCCGAATGCCGGAGCATTTTTCTGGACTGGGCGCTGGGGCTTCCTCCCGGGCGCGAAGTGCGCGCAGAAGTCAGACCGTTGATCGTCCATTATGCGCCCCGTGCGCCTGCAGACCACCCTATGCTCGACACTTTGCGCGCCGCATTAGAAGAGCCGGCGACACCAAAACGCCGTGGGGGACGCGCTGGACGGTTCTAACTCTGGTTGGGATGTCATGGCGTTTCTATCCATGCATCATGCCCCGCGATTAGAAATCTTCCCAAGCCGGTTGGGCAGATCCGTTGGTGCGCGCCTGGCTGGCAGATGGTGTTCTTGTGCTTGCAAAGCTTGCGGGCGGTTGGGCGTCGTGGGTTTTGGCGATTGCTTCGACAAGCTGATCTGCCGGTTCGCGGCTGTGATCTGCCCCTGTAAGTGCTGTGCCGACTTTGAACTGTCGGATCAGCGCGACCAGATCATCCGTTTCATGTCCGAGCGCATCGCCGCGTTGCATAGAACCCTGCACCATCGCCACATTTTGTTGGGTGACCTGATCCAGTTGATTCACGCCGATGTTGATCTCGGATAATCCGATGGCCTGTTCTTCCGCACTGGTGGCGATCTGGGATGTCATGGTTGCGATATCATTCACTTGGGTGATGATTTCGGAGAGGGCATCGCCAGCGTTGCCGACCAGTTTGGTGCCTTGTGCCACGTGGCGGGAACTGTTGTCGATCAGTCCCGATATTTCTTTTGCTGCATCAGCAGACCGTTGGGCCAAGGCACGCACCTCTGAGGCGACGACGGCAAAACCTTTGCCCGATTCGCCTGCACGGGCCGCCTCGACCCCCGCATTCAGCGCAAGCAGGTTGGTTTGGAACGCGATGTCGTCAATGACCCCGATGACTTGTGTGATTTGTTTGGAAGACTGCGCAATCGCATCCATAGCGTTCACGGCCTGTGCGACGATTTCGCCGTTTTTGGTGGCCTCGGCGCGTGCGCGTGCGACTGAATTATCGACGGATTTTGCGTGTTCAGCTGCGGATTTGACGCTCGCGGTCAGTTCTTCAAGTGCGGCAACGGTTTCTTCCAATGTTGCGGCCTGGTTTTCGGTGCGCTGCGAAAGCTCGGTCGTGGCTGAGGTGCTTTCACTGGCGCTGCGGCCGATGCGCTGTGCCGTTTCAGCGACGCGTATGATCGCGGTTTGTAGTGCGCTGAGTGCAGCATTGAAATTATTGCGCAGCTCTTCGTATTGCGGGGCAAACGGGTCTTGCAGGTGCACGGTCAGATCACCGTCAGCCAGATTTGCCAGTTCCGCTTTCATGGCGTTCACCACCTTGTCTTGCTGCGCACGCAAGGTGGCGCGTTCAGCCGAGGCTGCTTCACGTTCGATCTGCGCATCGCGAAAGATCAGTAGCGCGCGGGCCATGCGCCCCAATTCATGGGCATCCTGAGTGCCGGGGATGTCAATGGAATTGTCGCCCGCCGCCAACTTATCGGTCGTGTCGGCCAGGCGCGTGACCGAACCTGTGATCCATCGCCCGATCACCAGCGATGTCAATATCGCGACCAAAAGAGCGAGCCCCCCGACGGCAGGAATGATCGTTTGCAGCTGTGCCACAATGGCCGCGCCTTGCGGGCCCAATTGGGCCTGTCTCTGTGCGAGCTCATTGGTCATTGTGGCAAAGCCAAGCTCGGCCTGTGGTCCGATACGCATCAGCACGTCATCTTGCAGCTGGGCTGCAGTTTCAGCAAGTTCGGCATAAAGCTGCAGTTGCTCAGCATAGCCGTCATTGGCGTTGGCCAGTTGCGTCAGTTGAGTGGCAACGGGGCCCTGTCTGTTCAGCGCCTGCATTTGGCGCATGGCGCGGTTCAGCGCAGCCCAATCTGCCGTAAATGTATCAAAATTCGCTTGATCATGGGTCGCCATGAATTGTCTGGTTTGCGCCACGCTGGTCATGGCGGCCTGCAGAATGCGGCCCGCTGATGTGACAACAGGCGGATTGCCATTCTGGACGGCCGTTGAAAAGAGACGGTTGGCGTGATCCTTGATCAGGTCGGATTGCACGCTGAGCGCTGTTTCCAGGTTCTGCGCTTCGGCCAGTTGCCCTGCAAGGCGCAAGAAGGTGTCCCGATACGTGCGGGTCAGCGATGTGAGCTGCGCGATATTTTGTGCATGGGTGGAGCCTGCATCGAAACCGGCGACGAGGGCTGCGTTGTTCAGCACCTCATCAAGATGACCGACAACCGCGTCACTTTCGGATGCGGTGGGGTCGTCAACGTATCGCAGAGTTGCGATTTTCGCTTGATAAAGATCTTCCACCGCATCCCGCAGGGCCGCGGATTGCTGTGATGCTGTGCGATATTCCGAATAGCCATTTCCCAGCACCCCGACCGAGCGCTGCGAAAAGACGGCCAGCCCGATCACGATCAGGGTCAAAATAAAAAATCCGCTGCTGATCCTGCGCGAAATTGGCCATGAGTCCAGCATTGCGTGCTCCGTTGATGTGTCGGAGCAACGCCTAGAGGCAAAGTGCTAATAGCTGGTGAAGCGCCGTCAGATTACTGCAATGCGGCAGCTTCTGCCGCCAGCGCGGTGATGCCCGCCCAATCGCCTGCCTGCACTTTGTCTTTCGGGGCCACCCATGACCCGCCGACGCAAAGTGTGTTGCTTAAGCTTAAGTAATCACGCGCATTTTTAAGGCTCACACCGCCAGTCGGGCAGAATTTGACCTGTGGGATTGGCGCGCCGATGGCTTTGAGCGCAGGGGCGCCGCCGTTGGCTTCGGCGGGGAAGAATTTTTGCACCGTATAGCCGCGTTCCAGCAGGCGCATGGCCTCGGATGCGGTGGCGACACCGGGCAGAAGCGGCAGATCGTTGGCTTCGCAGGCGTCCAGCAGCAGATCGGTGGCACCGGGCGAGACACCAAAGGTGGCGCCCGCAGCCTTGGCATTTTCAACATCCTTGGGCGTCAGCAACGTACCTGCACCAACGACCCCGCCGGGAACGGTGGCCATTTCACGAATGACATCCAAAGCCGCAGGCGTGCGCAGCGTGACCTCCAAGGCGGGCAGGCCGCCTGCAACAAGGGCTTTGGCCAGAGCGGCGGCAATGCTTGCGTCATCGACGACAAGAACAGGGACAACGGGTGCCAGAAGGCAGACTTTTTCGGCGGCGGCAGAGGCGTCTTGCGGGGTCATGGTCTTGATCCTTAGGTGCGGTGTAAGAGTGAGTGCTATTTGCGGCTACACCACAACGCCTGCGCCGTCAGCGGCAAGCCCGACTGTCTGGCGGAACACTTCAAAGAGTTCGCGTCCGACGCCTGTGCCGTTTCCGCTGAGGTCGGCTGTCGCAGGGGTGCGGGTGGACAGATCAACGCCGATCACTTCGATCGTGCCAGTGGTCGCGTCCAGCCGGATGATATCGCCGTCCCGGATCAGGGCGATGGGGCCGTGATCTGCGGCTTCGGGGCAGACGTGAATGGCAGAGGGCACTTTACCCGATGCGCCGGACATGCGCCCGTCGGTGACGAGCGCCACTTTCAACCCGCGGTCTTGCAACACGGCCATGGTGGGTGTCAGCCCGTGAAGTTCTGGCATGCCGTTGGATTTTGGCCCTTGAAAACGCACGACAATAATCGTGTCTTCGGTAAATTCGCCTGCTTTGAAAGCGTCTTTGACGGCCTCTTGGGTGTGGAACACGCGGGCAGGGGCCTCGACAATGTGCCGTTCGGGGGCCACGGCCGATGTCTTGATCACACCGCGTCCGAGATTGCCGGAGAGCTGAACCAGACCGCCCTGGGGTTGGAATGGGTCAGCGACCGGGCGCAGGATTTTTTCGTTGAGTGATTTGCCCGCACCGGGGGCATAGCTGATACGACCGTCAACCAGTTTGGGTTCTTGCGTATAAAGCGCCAAACCCTGACCGCCGACGGTTTTGGTGTCATCATGCAGCAAGCCTGCGTTCAGCAACTCACCAATCATAAAGCCCAGACCGCCCGCCGCGTGGAAATGGTTCACATCGGCCAGACCGTTGGGATAGACTTTGGCCATCAGCGGGGTCACTTCGGACAGATCGCTGAAGTCTTGCAGATCAAGGATCACACCTGCGGCTTTCGCCATCGCGGGCAGGTGGATGACAAGGTTGGTGGACCCACCCGTGGCCATCAGCCCGACGATCCCGTTCACAAAGGCCTTTTCGTCCAGAATATCGCACACAGGGGTATAGTCGTTGCCCAATGCGGTGATTTCCAGCGCCCGTTCGGTCGCAGCCGTGGTCAGCGCGTCGCGCAGCGGTGTGCCGGGATTGACAAAGGATGCGCCGGGCATGTGCAGCCCCATGAATTCCATCAGCATCTGGTTGCTGTTGGCCGTGCCGTAGAAGGTGCAGGTGCCGGGGCCGTGATAACTTGCCATTTCTGCCGCCATCAGTTCTTCGCGGCCGATGTTGCCTTTGGCAAATTCCTGGCGCACGCGGGCCTTTTCATCATTGGGCAGGCCGGAGACCATTGGCCCTGCCGGCATGAAAATACCAGGGATATAGCCGAAGGTTGCGGCGGCCATCACAAGGCCGGGGACGATCTTGTCACAAACGCCAAGATAGACTGCCGAATCAAAGACGTTATGCGACAGGCCGACGCCTGCGGCCAAAGCGATCACATCACGTGAGAAAAGCGACAATTCCATGCCGGTCTGGCCTTGGGTGACGCCATCGCACATGGCGGGCACGCCACCGGCCACTTGTGCGGTGCCGCCTGCAGCGCGGGCAGCGGCGCGGATCAGGTCGGGGTATGTCTCGAACGGTTGATGCGCCGACAGCATATCATTGTAGGCAGTGATAATCCCGATGTTGGCGGTGCGCGCGTCGGTCAGGGCGTCTTTGTCGCCTCCCATCGCGGCATAGGCGTGGGCCTGATTGCCACAGGTCAGATGCGCCCGGCGCGGGCCTTCGGCGGCAGCGCGGGCCATTGTGTCCATATATTTCTGGCGTGGCCCTTCAGAGCGGGCACGAATACGGTCGGTGACTTCGGCGATTTTGGGGTGCAGGGCCATGGCATCCTCGGCTGATTTACTTTTGGCGCTGCCATAGCATGATGTGTTAGCGCTAACAAGGGGAGAAATTGCCGCAAGAACGGCGATGAATAGACACAATTGGTGGTTTTACAGGTGTGAAATGGCCGTGCTAGCACATCGGCCAAACAACACGATGGGTAACGTTATGCACCGCAGAGTATTTATTGCATCGGCCGCACTGGTTGGCTTGACCGGCTGTCTGGGTGGGGCAGGGCTGGAAGGTCAGGCGCGCCCTGTCATGAACCGATCTTACGCGTTGCGTGGCTTTAATTTTTCCGCGCTCGAGGGCCTGACTGTTTCCGAGAGCGAGACCTTTTATCCCACTGCCGATATTGTGTGGCGCGGCGATCCTATTGGGCCGCGTATCCCGCAGATTGCGGCGATGTTCGCGCAAGCGGCAGATCGCAACAAAACGGTGCTGAACGGGGCAGTCCCTGTGGATGTTGACGTGACACTTGTACGCTTTCACGGCGTGACGAACCGGACCCGTTATACGGTGGGCGGTGTGTATAACATCGTCTTTGATATGACGGTGCGCGGCGCCGGATCGGATCATGTGATTGAACCCATGCGCCGGGTTGTTGGTAATCTCGATGCCCCCGGCGGGGACCGCGCGGGGCAGTTGGATGCGGCCGGGCAGACCCAAAAAGTGCGGGTGACGGATTTCCTGACCAGCTTGTTGCGCGCGCAGCTGGTCTGACGCGCCCCCTTTCCAGCCGCCGCAAGAGCGGGTAGGAGGCGGGCATGACAGAACAAACATCCCCCACACTGCCGGTCGTGCGCCTGATCCCCAAGGCCGAAGCCCGTGCCATTCGCCACGGGTTTCCTTGGGTCTATGCCAATGAATTGGTGACAGACCGCCGGACCCGTAATTTGACACCGGGCACGATTGCCCAACTAGAGGATGCCAACCGCACGCCCATGGGTGTCGTCACGGTTAATCCTGCATCAAAAATCATCTGCCGGATGCTGGATCAAGATCCAGAGGCGGTGATTGATCAGGCGTGGTTTGCCGCGCGGCTGACCCGCGCGCTGGCGCATCGTGCGCGGCTTTATGCAGAGCCATATTACCGCCTTGTCCATGCCGAGGCCGATGGTCTGCCCGGTGTGATCATTGACCGCTTTGGTGATCTGGCCGTGGTCCAGCCCAATGCGGCTTGGGCGGATATGTTGATCGGGCCGCTTGTGGCCGCGTTGCAAGACGTCACCGGTGTGACCACCGTGATTATGAACGGGACGGGCCGCGCACGGACGCTGGAAGGTCTGGACGAAAAGACCGACATACTGGCTGGCGATACCCCTGCCGGTCCGGTGCCTGTGCCGATGAATGGTGCGGTCTATATGGCGGATGTCATGGGTGGGCAAAAGACAGGTCTGTTTTTTGACCAGCGCCCCAACCATGCCTTTGTTGCGGGCCTGTCAAAGGGCGCGCGTGTTTTGGATGTGTTCAGCCATGTCGGCGGGTTTGGTCTGGCGGCATTGGCCGCTGATGCTGCGTCTGTTCTGGCGGTGGATGGATCAGCGCCCGCTCTGGAATTGGCTGCCCAAGGGGCGGCAAAAATGGGCGTCGTAGATCGTTTTGCGACGCGCAAGGGCGATGCCTTTGATGTGCTGGCTGCTTTGGCCGAAGAGGGAGAAACCTTTGACGTGGTGATTTGTGATCCACCGGCCTTCGCGCCATCCAAGCCGTCTTTGGACGCCGGTCTGCGCGCGTATGAACGTATCGCACGGCTTGCGGCACCTTTGGTGGCAGATGGCGGGTATCTGACGCTGTGTTCGTGTTCGCACGCTGCAGACCTGACCAAGTTCCGCAATGCCTCGGCCCGGGGGATCGGGCGTGGCGGACGACGCGGGCAGATCATCCATACCGGGTTCGCCGGACCTGATCATCCGTTACTGCCGCATCTGGCGGAAAGCGGTTATCTGAAAGCCCTGACGTTCCGATTGTAAGAGGCCGCTGATGAGGGTCATGATCGACGCCTGTGTCCTGTACCCCACTGTGATGCGTGAGGTGCTGTTGGGCTGTGCAAAGGCCGGACTGTTCGAGGCGCGCTGGTCGGACCGCATTCTGGAGGAGTGGGCGCGTGCGGCGGGCAAGTTGGGTCCGGCAGAAGAAGTGTGGGCGCGTGGAGAGATCGCCGCATTGGGCGCCAGCTTTCCGCGGGCGGTCGTCCGGTATGATCAGGCCCAAGAGCAGCAGTACTGGCTGCCTGATCCGGCAGATATTCACGTGCTGACAGCGGCAGTTATTGGGTCTTGTGACGGGATTCTGACGATGAACGCCAAGGACTTTCCAAAGAATATCCTGGGGGATGAGGCGCTGTTGCGCTGGGATCCTGACGGGTTCGCCCTGTTGCTTTTGGAACAATCCCCGCAGGTCGTGACGGGCATCGCACAGGATGTTTTGGCCGAAGCGAACCGGTTGTCAGAGGCGCCTTGGCACATGCGCGCGCTGATGAAAAAGGCGCGGATGCCGCGGTTGGGAAAAGCGTTGGAGCGGGCGGCCTAGATCAGCGCGTTTGCCATTTCGCCTCATTCGCCTCAATCGCGGCGATCCGCTGTGGTGTCTTGGGATGGCTCATCATCCACGCCGGGGTCGCCGCACCCCGCGCGCCGGTCAGTGTTTCCAGCTTTTTGAACAAGGTCTTTTGCGGCTCTGTCCCGATCCCCGCTTTGACCAAGAGCGCCGAAGCATAGGCGTCAGCCTCAAACTCATCGCTGCGTGACAGGCGTGCGGCCAGCAGGCTGGTCAACATGCCCGCGATCCATGGCCCCACGCCGGGCACAAAACGCCCGATGATCATGGCCAGTGCCGTGCGCATCGCGTTCTGGCCGGAAAAGTCGATCATGCGGCGGCGTGAATGGCCCAAGGCCACATGGCCCATTTCATGGGCGATCACGGTGGCCATTTCCTCGGATGTGACTTCGCCCGCGCGGTATTTGTTAAAGAAACCGCGTGTGATGAAAATACGCCCGTCTGGTGCCGCAAGGCCGTTCACAGGCTCAATTTCGTAGATATGCACCCTGATCCGCTCGATATCGAGCGCTTTGGCCATGCGGTCCATCAGTACTTTCAGGATCGGATCGGCAAGCTCGGTCGAGTTGCGGTCAAGCTCGTGCTTGGTGCGCCAGACCGAGAACCGGTACATGGCCAGACCGTAAAGTACGGCAAGCAGAATGGGCATCAGTTTAATCATATGGTTGATATGGGCGCAGGCGGCGCATTCTCAAGTGCAAAAGAGCGCTCAATTGATCTTGCGCCGACGGGGCTTTTTGTCACGGGCCTTGCTGGCGCGCAGCAGCCAGATGCCCAAACCGGTGGCTACGACACCCGCTGCAAGAAAGCCAGACAGGTTCCCCAAGAGGCTGGCAATTTCGGTGATATTGTCCGCAAAGGCATAGCCGAGCCCGACATAGAGACTGACCCAGACAACTTCGCCCGCAGCCCCCCAAAGCGCAAAACGCGGCCAGCTGAAGCGGGACAAGCCGCTGACGTAATTCACATGCGGCCCCAAGGGGGCGACCAGCCAGCAAGAGAAAAAGACGCTTGATCCGCCCCATTTGTCCATGAAAGCTTCGGCCCTTTGGCGCAGGGCAGCGCGTTTGGGTTTGGCCAAAAGCCAGTTTTCCAGACGCTCGCTCAGCGCGCGGGCAATCCAATAGCCCAGGTTGTCACCAATCACGGCACCGCAATAGGCGGCGATAGCCACCATGGGCAAAGACAAATCACCCGCCGCCGCAAAGCCGCCAGAGGCCAGCATCAACAATGATGACGGGACAGGCAGTGCCAGACAGCTGAGAAAGGTGACGACAAACAGCAGCGGCACGCCATAATCCGCCGCAAGCGCGAGGATCAGTTCAGTCATGGCCGCGGGCCTGATGCCAAGCGGCCGCGGCTTGGGTCACGCGGCTTTCCATTTCTGTCAGCGACAGGCCGATTTCGGCCGCGATCGTTTCGAGTGATGCACGCCGCAGCGGGCTGTCGGGGTCCAACCCCCACGCGGCTTTGACCACTTCTGGCGGAACGGCATAAGACCGCGCCACATAGCGGGGTGTCATCCATTCGGCCAGCGCCTGGTTCTGGCGCGCAGGATCGGCCCAATAGATCGACTGTGACACGGTGCGGACGCCGAAAAATCCGGTCAGGCCAAGGATGGCGACAAAAGCAAGAAATGCGATGCGGTTGTGGGCCCAGAGGTCTTTGACGCGATGCCACATTGCCTGCCCCTAGCGCCCCAAATGCCGCATACCTGCGTCGATGCCCGCCAGTGTCATGGGCACCATCCGGTCTGCGCCGAAAATCTCTTGGATCATCTGGATCGACTGGGTGTAGCGCCAGTACCGCGCGTCCAGCGGGTTGATCCAAAGGTGATTGGGCCATTGATCGCGCGCCCGTTCCAGCCATGTGTGGCCGGCTTCTTCGTTCCAATGCTCATTCGCGCCGCCCGGAAAGGCGATTTCATAAGGGGACATGCTGGCGTCGCCTACGAAGATACATTTGTAGTCAGGGCCGTAGGTGCGCAGCACGTCCCATGTGGGGGTCTGGGCGTTCCAGCGGCGGCGGTTGTCTTTCCAGACGCCCTCGTAGAGGCAGTTGTGGAAGTAGAAATACTCGAAGTGTTTGAATTCGGATTTGGCCGCACTGAACAGCTCTTCCACCACTTTGATATGCGGGTCCATTGAGCCCCCGATGTCCAGAAACAGCAGCACTTTGACCGCATTGCGTCGTTCGGGGCGGGTTTGCACATCCAGATAGCCATGTTCGGCGGTGGCGCGGATGGTACCGTTCAGGTCCAGTTCCTCATGTGCGCCATCCCGCGCCCAGCGGCGCAGGCGTTTAAGCGCGACTTTGATATTGCGGGTGCCCAACTCAACCGTGTCATCAAGGTTTTTGAATTCGCGTTTATCCCAGACTTTTACGGCGCGCTGGTGGCGGCTTTCTTTTTGCCCGATGCGCACGCCTTCTGGGTTGTAGCCATAAGCCCCAAAGGGCGAGGTGCCAGCGGTGCCCACCCATTTGCTGCCCCCCTGATGGCGGCCTTTTTGCTCTTCCAGACGTTTTTTGAGCGTTTCCATCAGCTTGTCGAAACCGCCCATGGCCTCAATTTCGGCCTTTTCTGCGTCGGTTAGATGCTTTTCAGCCAGCTTTTCCAGCCAGTCCGCAGGGATGTCGACGGCGTTCATCACGGCCTCATCCGAAATGCTGTCGAGCCCTTCAAATGTAGCGGCGAAGGCGCGGTCAAACTTGTCAAGGTTGCGTTCATCCTTGACCATGATCGTGCGCGCCAGAAAGTAGAACGCCTCGACATCATAGGTGGCAAGGCCCGCCTTCATCCCTTCCAGAAATGACAAAAACTCGCGCAGGCTGACGGGAACCCCGTTGCTGCGCAGATTGTCAAAGAAGGGCAGGAACATGGATCACACCAGACTGCGCTGCACAAATATCAGGACAAACAGGCCGATCAAGGCAAAGAAGATCGCAAAAGCAGCCCCCCATTGCAGCATATCCTTGCGCGTGCCGCCCTTTGTCTTGGCGCGCCATGCGCCAAAAAGTGCACCGATGAAAAGTCCTGAAAGCGGGAAGATCATAGATTAAGGCCTTTGTCAGCTTGGGGGCAGAGGTGGCGCGATAGAGGCGATTTCATTGAGCCTGTCAATCACCTCATCACGCGTACCGAACCCATAAAGCGCCCATCCCAGACTGTCCAGACGCAGGGCCATGCCTGCATCGGTGTCGCCTTTCATATCAAGGGCTTCGGCCTGAAACATCATCAGCAGCGACAGCAGCGCTGCGTTTTCGTGTTGGCGGGCGACGGTGATGGCCGGTGCGGTGATGGCGATCGTTGCCTCGGGGTCGCGTGCGATCAGGGTAAAGGCGGCCAGTTGCACGGCGACATGGGCGGCGTGGATATTGGTGACAGGGCTTTGCCCGTATGACCGGTTCGCCGCATTGAACGCCCCCAAAGCCAGTGTCGCATCATTGCCGATCTGCAAACGGCCGTAGGCATAATGGGCAAAGCCTTCGCGTGGGCCGGTCCAGCCAAGCGATTGTCCGATAGCCACAGCACGTGCTGCCGCCTGCCGGCGACGTGGTTCTGACGCACGCCCTCCAAGGGCCACGGTCATGGCATCAATCCACGCCCGCGAGGTGCTGGAGGGGATGCGTCCGCCGGGGCGTTGGCCGCGCGGATTGATCCGCGACAGGATGCCGGGCAGGCGGTCTGCGACCTGTTGCGCGCTCATCCCGTTGCGCAGGTCTGGCGCGTAATAGGCGCGCAGCATCAGCATATCAAAACCGGTCAGCACGGCGTGGATGTTATCATCGTTGAATACGGAATCGGGCAGGCGGTACAGATCATTCAACGGGCCGAGCGCCTGGGCCAGTTCTTCGTGCAGGCAGTCGCGAATTTCCTGTGGGGTCACATCAGATGGAATAAAGATACCGACCTTGTCGCGCTGTCGCAGCGTCGCCCAGTCAAGTGTCGGCGTATCGCGGGCGGCGCGCAATGCGGCCCAGCTTTGCACGCGCGGCACGACAAAACAGGCGGCATTCGGGGCCGCGCGCTGAATCGTGCGATTGGGCAGGGCCTCGATCACGATATTGGCGTCCGCGGCACTGGTCAGGCTGATATCAATGCGCGCCTCATTGCGCAGACGGCGCAGCAGGGCGGCAAGATCGTCACGGCTTGCCTGTCCCAAGGGTCCGACAACGCGCACGGTGATCGGCCCCTCGAAGCGGGTCAGCACCGGCAATTCGCGCCCGCTTTCCATGCGGAAGGCCAGATCAATGAAATCAAGCGCCATTTCTGTGTTGGGCCGTGTGGCAGGCCCCGGGCTGGCGCCTGCAAAGCGCTGCATTTCGGGAAAGGTCAAACGGACAGGGTCAGGCCTGCTGGATGGTTGCGCGCAGGCCGCCAGAACCGCGAAGGCGAGGACAGCGAACCGCCTCATGCGGGTCTCTGGTATTTGATGAAATTGGTCAATTGGCCGACACGGTCATAAAGCTGGCGGCCTGTCTGGTTGTCATCTTGGGTCATCCAATAAACCGCAGGCGCGCCTGCGGTGTCAGCGGCAGCATAGACTGCTTCAATCAGTTTGCGCCCGATGCCTGTGCCGCGCACGGATGGGTCTGCGTAGAGGTCTTGCAGGTAGCACACGTTCTCGATCCGCCAGCAATGGCGGTGAAACAGATAATGCACCAGCCCGACGACCACACCATCCTGTTCGGCAACAAGGCTTTGAAAATCACGCTCATCATCGCCCAAAAGCCGCGTAAAGGTGCTGGTATAGACCGCCTCGGGCACGGAGGTTTTGTAAAACGTCAGATAGTCGGTCCAAAGCGCGCGCCACGCGGCTTCATCGCTGGCGCGCAAGGGACGGATCAGGGGGGTGGTGCTGTGCGACATGTGCGACTTCTTTACTCTGCTCAACGTCAAACATACCTGTGTTTCGGCACGCGACCAGTCAAATCGACCCGCTGCACGTCACATCAATGGGAATTCGCGGCCCACAAAATTGACATAGCGCAATCGTGGGTGCCGTTTCGCGTTTAGAAATACGGGCAAATCAGAAGGAAAAGACCATGACCGACCACGCTTCAGAAGAAAAAACCATTGTGATCGAAATCCCTGAGGCCGTTGGGGTGTTTGACAATCAGGCCGATCTACAAGCTGCGATTTATGATTTGCGGATGTCGGGCTTTCGCCGCGACGATCTGAGCCTTTTGGGCGGAGCCGAGGCGCTGGAGGAGAAACTGGGCTCATCTTATTGGCGGGCCAAGGATCTGGAGGACGACCCGCATGCGCCGCGCGCGAATTTCGTATCAGAAGAGGCGATTGGCGAATTCGAAGGCGCTGTCGCAGGCGGGTTCTTTTTTCTGGGCTCGGCGATCGCCATGACGGCAATGCTGACGCCAGCCAGCACATTGGCGGCATCCATCGCTGCTGTGGCTGTTGGCGGCACACCGGGGGCGATCCTTGGTGCACTTTTTGCCCGCCGCATTGGGCAACACCACAAAGACTACTATCAACGCCAGATCGAAAATGGCGGGATCTTACTGTGGGTGCGCACAAGCGATGAGGAAAAGCAGACCTTGGCCAAAGAAATCCTGAAAGGGCATTCAGGCAAAGACGTGCATGTCCATGACTGGAGCAAATAGCCCAAGCGCGGGCTGTCCGTCAGTGCCCTAGCGCTGCCCGCGTGCCATAAATGCCAACCGCTCGAACAGATGCACATCCTGTTCGTTCTTTAGCAGCGCGCCGTGCAATTTCGGCAAGGCGTTGGCGCCGTCACGTTTGAGGTCTTCTGCGGTCAAATCCTCGGCCAAAAGCAGTTTGAGCCAATCCAGCACTTCGGACGTGGAGGGTTTTTTCTTTAACCCTGCCGTTTCACGCAATTCGTAGAATTGGGTCAATGCGGTAGTCAGCAACTGTTCCTTG
>JALQUF010000052.1 GCA_023263855.1 Yoonia sp.
GGAACGCCATGCGCCTCGCAGGCGGCAAGCAAATCTGCCTTGGTCCAGTGCCGGGTTTTAGCCGTCAAAGCATCGGTCAAAGCATCACGATTGGTCAGGCGCGCCGCGTTGGTCGCATAATCGGCATGCAGGGCAAGCTCAGGGACCCCCAAGAGCGTGCAGAACTGCTGATATTGCCCGTCGTTGCCGCTTGCCACGATAATATGACCATCTGCACAGTCAAAGACCTGATACGGCACGATATTGGGATGGGCATTGCCCATCCGCTGGGGTGCATTTCCAGTGGCAAGATAGTTCATCGCCTGATTGGTCATCACCGCTGTCGCGACATCCATCAGCGCCATATCAATATGCTGGCCCTTTCCGGTTGTGTGGCGCTGGTGCACGGCGGCAAGGATGCCGGTGCAGGCATAGATACCTGTAAAAATGTCGGTGACGGCGATACCCACCTTTTGCGGCTGCCCGTCGGGGGGGCCAGTGACCGACATCAGCCCCGACATACCTTGGATGATGTAGTCATAGCCTGCACGTTTGGCGTAGGGGCCATTCTGTCCGAAACCGGTGATCGAACAGTAGATGAGGCGGGGATTGATGGCTGACAGGCTGTCATAGTCCAGCCCGTATTTAGCCAACCCGCCCACTTTGAAATTCTCGATCAGGATATCGGCATCCGCAATCAGCTTGCGCACCTGCGCTTGGCCTTCCGGTGTCCGAAAGTCGATGACGACCGATTTTTTGCCCCGATTGCAGCAATGAAAGTAGGCTGCACTTTTTTCACCGTCGTGATCCACAAAGGGCGGACCCCATTGGCGGGTATCGTCGCCTTGGGGGCTTTCGACCTTGATCACCTCGGCACCAAGATCGGCAAGGGTTTGTCCGGCAAGCGGGCCCGCAAGGACCCGCGCCAGTTCCACAACTTTCAGGCCCGCAAGAGGCTGCATCGCTGTTCTTTCAATTCATACAAAGGCCGATTTAGCCCAGCTTCTCGTCCAGAATATCAGCGAATTCGTCATAGGCCATGTTCGAATACTTCTGGCCGTCGATGATAAAACTCGGGGTTCCGGTGATCGCGTCACGATCAGCGTTCTCCTGATACCAGGTAAAGAGCGCCTCTGCCTTTGCCGCATCGCTGAGGCAGGCATCAAGCGTTGCGTCATCAAGGCCGGCGGTCTTTGCCAAACGGCGCAGGTCTTCGATAATTGTCGCCGGATCACCTGAGGCCAGCCAGTTTTGCTGCTGTTCATAGAGCAGACCTGAGAACGCAAAGAAGAAATCAATGTCATTCTTGCAGCGCGCGATCATCGACGCCCAAAGCCCGGGACGGTCGAAATAGACCTCGCGGGAAACAAACTTGATCCGGCCTGTGTCGATATAGTTTTCTTTAAGCGCTTGATACTGATTGGCGTGGAAAGTTGCGCAATGCGGGCAGGTGAACGAGGCGTACTCGATCACTTCGACCGCCGCATTCGGATCACCCTGCACCATTTCCATCACGTCGGGCAGCGCGCCGTCGGTGCTTTGGGCATAAGCGGCACCGGGCAGAAGCCCTGTCTGCGGGTCAGGCCGGGTGACAGTCAAACCGGCACCCAAAGCCACAAGAGCACCGCCGCCTGCGGCCAAGAGAGTTCTGCGTTTCATAATTACCTCTGATCAGCGTTTTGTTTTGCTAAGACGTTTGCGCCCAGCGCTGTCAGCGCCGCCCGCAGTTTTTCGTTTTCTACCGTTTCAGATAGGGCCTTTGCCGCGGATTGCATCGCGGCATCTGGCGTTTTCTTTACCTTGGGCGCAGGTGTAAACGCGACCCGTCCTTCGGAAAATCCTGTCGGGGCTGTTTGCGTGACCCTGACCCGTGAAATTGCGCGATACCCATAGCAGGCATTCACTTTCTCGCGGATTTGTTCTTTTTGCATTTCCAGCATCGGGGCCTGCGCACCGGTTGTCAGTAACGTCAGCGTCGCCCCCATGCCTCCCTTGCCATAGCTGACATTCACGGGTGTCGCGATTGCCGCAGTTGCCTGTCCCACAACCTCGGGCCAATGCGTAAGCAGGCGTGTCACTGCAAAGCCGCGGTCTTCGCTGGCTTTGCGGATCTTGGTCTGCATCAACGTCGCCGCGCGGGAAAATCCGCGCGTGGTGCTGGTGTGGCGTGGTTCTTTCATGTCTAAGACCTACTCTATGATGAACGACGCGCCAAGTCTGCGTAACAGGATGAAACGGGTAATAAACATTGTGTGACCTCAGTTCAGATCTCTTGGCATGGTATGATGTGCACGCACGCGACATGCCCTGGCGCGTGCCGCCTGCACAGCGCCAAGCAGGCGTTCTGCCCGACCCTTATGCTGTCTGGATGTCCGAGATCATGTTGCAGCAAACCACCGTGGCCGCTGTCCGTGACTATCACCGGAAATTCCTGCGCATTTGGCCGACGGTGTATGATCTGGCCGCAGCAGATGATGCTGACGTCATGGCGGCGTGGGCCGGGCTTGGGTATTACGCCCGCGCGCGCAATTTGTTGAAATGCGCGCGGGCTGTTGTGACTGACCATGGCGGGGTTTTCCCTGACACGTATGCCGCGTTGCTCGCGCTGCCCGGGATCGGCCCCTATACGGCGGCGGCGGTTGCAGCGATTGCCTTTGATCGGCCCGAAACGGTCGTGGACGGCAATGTTGAACGTGTGATGGCGCGGCTCTACAACATCCACACACCTCTGCCGGGGTCGAAAGCGGCCCTGACAGCGCAAGCAAAAGCGCTGACACCACAAGACCGTCCGGGCGACTATGCCCAGGCTGTAATGGACCTTGGCGCAACAATCTGCACGCCGCGCAGCCCTGCCTGTGGCATTTGTCCTTGGCGCGATCCATGTGCCGCGCGGGTTGCGGGAACGGCGGCAGAGTTGCCAAAAAAGACGCCCAAGAAGAAAACCCCAACCCGGTTCGGGATTGTCTATGTGGCGCGGCGCACAGACGGGGCATGGCTGCTGGAAACACGGCCTGAAAAAGGATTGCTGGGTGGCATGCTGGGGTGGCCGGGGTCTGAGTGGAGCGACGATCCGGAAGCGGCACCACCATTTGCGGCGGAATGGACACCGCTTGATACAGAGGCGCGCCATACGTTCACGCATTTCCATTTGCGGCTGAAGATCATGACAACCCACGCTGATCTGGACACTAAACCGGCGCGAGGCCAGTTCCTGACGCCAGATGCGTTCAGCCCCGCCGCGCTGCCGACCGCAATGCGCAAGGTCTTTGATCTGGCCCATGTGACGTTACGCAGTAATTGAGAAACAAATTCATCAGTTCTAAACTGTCATCGTGCAACTAGCAGAGGTCAGATGACTTCGATTCCCCAGACATCAAAGATCACACGGATCACCGTAGCCTTGCCATTCTGGCTATCATTGGGGCTTGTCCCGCTGGCCATCTTTGCGGCGATGCAGGGGGGCTGGGCGATTGCGCTTTTGCCGCTGTCGACATGGTATTTGTTCACCGGGCTGGATTATGTCGTTGGGAAGAATACCGAAAACCCGGACCCAGAAACGCCGGCAGAGCAGTTGTTTTGGTATCGGCTGATCACGTTGCTTTGGCCCCCGCTGCAACTGATCACGATCTTCGGGATCATGATCTATGTCGTGCAGACAGACCATCTGGCGCGGGTTGAGGAGTGGTTACTGTTTGCGGCCCTAGGCATCCTGTCAGGCACGATTGGTATTACTTACGCCCACGAGTTAATGCATCAAAAGCCCAAGTTAGAGCGGTGGATGGCCGACATTTTGCTGGGCTCGGTCCTGTATTCGCATTTTCGGTCGGAACATTTGCTGGTGCATCACCGCTATGTCGGCACGCCGCGTGATCCTGTGACAGCGCGTTATGGCGAAAGCTTTTACCGGTTTTTCGTACGCGTGCTGCATCAGTCGCTGGTGTCGTCCTTCAAAGCGGAAAAAGTCATGTTGGCGCGCAAATCCTTGCCTTGGTATCACCGATCAAACCCTTTCTGGCTTTATCTCGCGCTACAGGCCGGATTTGCGCTCTTGGCGTGGATCATCGGGGGATGGTGGGGCGTATTCTTGTTTGCAACACAGGCGTTCTGGGCGGTTTTCCAGCTTGAGCTGGTGGATTATGTTGAACACTACGGGCTGACCCGTAAGCATCTTGGGGATGGCAAATATGAACATGTCCTGCCGCGCCATTCATGGAATGCAACGCAGCAGGCGTCGAACTGGCTGTTGATCAATTTGCAGCGCCATTCAGACCACCACTATAAGCCAAACCGCCGCTTCCCACTGTTGCAGACCTATGATGATGATGAGGCGCCGCAGCTGCCATTCGGTTATCCGTTGATGACCATGATTGCCTTGGTGCCGACGGCATGGCGCAAAATGATGAACCCGCGCGTGAAAGACTGGCGGCAGCGGTACTATCCCGAGATCAAGAATTGGAAGCCATACAAGAACGCGACCAATCCTATGCCCCGCTAAGCTGGGTTATTTGGCCCCGAACAGGCGGTAATACATCCAGTCAGGCATGAACTGCGATAGACGGAACACCCAAGAAAACATCATTGGAAAGCTTTTCTTGAAGTTATCGGTGTTCATGTGGTCGAACACTTCTTTGGCGGCGTCTTCAGGCGACATGATGAACGGCATGTTGAAATCGTTCTTTTCTGTCAGGCGCGTCTTGATGAAGCCGGGGTTGATCAGTTGCACCTCAATGGGCGACGTGCGCAGATCGGCTTGCATCGATTCGGCCAAAGCCATCATGCCTGCCTTGGACGAGCAGTAGCCAATCGCACCGGGCAATCCACGAAAGCCCGACAATGAGCCGACCAATACGATGTGGCCTGCATCCTTGGCGACCATATCCTTGATCACGGATCCAACGACCCGCGATGCACCAAGGAAATTCACCTCGCCCATCAGATCGGCTTTTTCGTTGTCCCATTCTTGCGCTTTCATCGGCCAATAGACGCCCGCAAGGTAGACGATCCCGTCCAGCGCGCCCGCCTCTTTGGCGGCGGCCTCTACAGCGGCGCGGTCTGTGACATCGACGGTGATGTAGGACGCTTTGCCGGGTAGTTCCGCGACCAGCTCTTTCAGACGATCCTCGGATCTGGCAGAGACAATCACTTCAGCTCCTGCACGGCTGAGGCAGAAGGCGACTTCGCGCCCCAACCCTTCGCTTGCACCAACGAGCCAGTAGCGTTTTCCTTGCCAGTTCTTCACAATTATTCTCCTGCGTAGGCTTTATCTATGGGGCGCATTGTTGCGACCAGCTCGGCCACTTTGATCCCGAATTTGCGAAACTGGCTGCGGTTCATGATCGAACCGTTCGACATCAGATACATCCAGTCAGTCACATCGAGGGCATGTCCGCCGGCCTCTTCAGTTAGCTTGATCCGGTAGTTGAGCAAGACCGCCGAGCCCTTTTGCGCGCCCGTGCCAGTGCCGACAACATCAGGTGCTTCCGCTTTGATCTTGCCATCATTGCCCAGTGTCAGGGTCCATTCACGATGCTGCACCTGACCGCTGTCATAGTGAAACTTTTCTTTCATCGTGCCGACATTGCCATTCCACGATGCATCGAAATCAGCGACAAAACGCGATGTTACTTTGCCGGTCGGCCCATAGATCACGCCTTCGCAGGCAATGGGGCCGTTGAAACGCTCGCGTATGTCGAACACCGGACCATCCGCGTAATCTTCGGATTTCTGCGCCCAGAACGACATATAGCGTGATTTCGCAATCACAGCGACACCCGTCAGGGCCGCACCGATTAGGATGTAGGTCATAAACGACATCGTTTAGTCCTCAAGTTTCGTGGCGATCAGCAAACCGATAGCCAAAAGTTTTAAAAGTGACGGCACCAGTGCATAGAGCACCGTCAGCATGGTGATGGCTTCAGCGGGCAAATCAGTTGCCCCCGCCTGAAAGCCAGATCGTTCTAGTAGCGGCAGCAACACCACTGCGGCGAAGGCAAGCGTGAACTTGTTCACCAAATTCCAAAGGCCAAACCCCTGTCCCCCATTGGGAGAGATCGCTGCCATGCGTTTCGCAAACATGGCGGGCAGCAAAGTCAGGTCTGCTCCGATGGTTGCTCCACTTAATACGCAGATGATGGCAAAGGGGATCATATCGCCGGGCGATAAAGTCAGCGTGTAGGCAAAGGATGCGACCGCGAGAATCATTGCGGCGATCAAAACCGGTTTGGGAGCGAACCGCCGCGCAAGCGCTGACCAAACCGGCGAAGACAGCGCAGCGGCCAAGAAAAAAAGGACCAACAGGGGGCCTTCCCAGCCGACAGCGCCCAGTTTGCTTTCAACGTAAAACAGAAAAAGCGTGGAAGAGACCGCCAGCGGTGTGGCGTTCACCAAGGCCAGAATCAATAGTTTGCGCGCTGTATTGTCGCGGATGATTTCGCCGATCTGCGATGGCTTTTGGCTGACGCGTTCTTTCCATTCCGGCCACATGAAGAACGCAGCGATCAAGCTCAGGGCGGCAAAGCCGAACGCAAAGGCTGCAAACGGATCGGCCACCACCCCGATCAACACGGTCGGAATGACTGCGGCGACGCAGACGCCCAGTAAGGCACCACTTTCCCGCCAAGCGGCCAGCCGCACATGCCCTTGCGGGTCTTGGCCAGCCTTGCTGACGCCTTGGGCGTAGAAGTTGATCGACAAGAAGCTGAAGGCCGTAAACAGCCCGGTCACAGTAATGCCGAACCACCAGATCGGTGCGATTGGCGGGGCAACGGCGAAAAGCCCGATCATCGAAAGGGCCATGACACCTGCTGTCAGGGTCAGGACCAGTTTCTTTGATTTGGTCAGTCTTTCACTGATCCACCCCAGAATGGGGTCTTGCACCATATCGAAGAGACGCATCGCAAAGAGCAGCGCACCCAAAGCGGCAAGGCTGACCCCAAATGTGTCGGCATAGTATTTGGGCGCATAGATATAGATCGGCAGGCCGGCACCAGCCAGCACGGCCGCAAAGACCGAGTAAGCGGGCAGCCGCTCGGACAGGGCTGTCATCTGCTGACCTCATCTGCAGGTGGTTCGGGCTGCGACCGGAATGTCGCACCTTTCCACCACAGCTTGATGGCCTGCCAATGGATCAATGCCAGAACGCGCCGAGACCCGAAGGGTCGCCGCAGCGCCGCCTTGATGATGGACGCATTGGTGATCGGTTTGCGCGGACCGGTGAGCGTGGCGATCAAACCGCCATTGCCGCGTGAATAGTCAATCCAGATGCCGATGCTGTCAGGCTGGATGTCAAAGCGGAACCTGTAGCCGCCTTCGATGGGCTGAAAGGGCGATACATGCATCAGCTTTTGGGCCGACAGCGTCTCATCCTTGGTGATCGCGCGGCCATCGTCGTGGCGGCACAGATAGGAATGGCGGTCGCCAAAGGTATTCGTGACTTCGGCAATCACCGTCGTCAGTGCGTCATCGGCGTTGTAGCAAAGCCAGAACGACACAGGGTTGAACACATGGCCCAGCAAACGGGGTTGCGCCAACAGTTCGATCCGCTTGGCATCTGTGATGTGATAGCTTGCCAGCACGTCACGGGCCCAAGGGGCGCCCCTGCCTTGCTTGGGTGCGCCGCCATGGTCGCTGTCTTGCAATGACATCAAGTTGCCGCGGTTGCGTGAAAACAGCGCGGGGGTTTGCGTTTCGGCCTCGGGGTCGGTCAGGATGTAATCAATCGAATAGCGAAAGGCGTTTTTCGTTGCCCCACGCCGCCCATGATAGGTTTCCGCTGCGATATGATGAACAGGTGTCGTCACTCGGCTGCAAGGGGCGCTTGTTCACGTGCGTTCAGGGCCTGTACGACATCCAATCCGCTGGACAGCCCGTCTTCATGGAAGCCGTTCTTCATCCATGCGCCACAGAACCACGTGCGATTTGTGCCGTTCATCGCTGCCGCTGCTTCTTGTGCGGCAATTGCTTCCAGATCGTAAACCGGGTGCTGCAATGTGACTTCATCCCAGATCAGTTCTTCCTTGATCGGGCGGGTGGTGTTGAGCGTGACCATCATGTCCTCACCTTTCAGCCAAGGCTGCAGCGAGTTCATCCAATAGGTCAAGTTAATCTCTTTGTCGGTGCGCTGGGCATCTTCGGAATAGATCCAGGATGACCAGACCTGACGCCGCTTTGGCATGATCGATGTGTCAGAGTGCAGGACAATCTTGTTGGGTTGATAACGCACCGCACCAAGAACCGACTTTTCCGCCTCGGTGGCATCGGACAGCATCCGCAAGCTATCGTCTGAATGGGTCGCAAAGATCACATCGTCAAAGGTTTCCCAGTCTGCGCCCTGTGTTTTTACCTCGGCGCCTGCTTCTGTGCGGCGCACGGCATCAATCGGTGCCCCGAGGCGGATATCGATACCGCGCTGCACCATATCAGCCCCAAGGCGCGTGACGTATTCCTGCGAGCCGCCGTCAACTGTGTACCATTGATGCTGTCCCGTCGCGCCCAACAAGGCGTGATTGTCGAAAAAGCGCATCATCGCATAGGCCGGAAAATCGAGAATTTTTTCTTTCGGGGTGGACCAGATCGCGCCCGAGAATGGTAACAGATAATGGTCGCGGAAATAATCACTGAGGTTTAACTTTTTAAGCAATTCACCAATCGTCATCGTGTGATCCTGGCTTGCCTCAAGCCCCTTGGCGTTGAACCGCAGGATATCGCGGACCATGCGCAGAAATTTCGGGCTGGCAATATTGCTGCGCTGCGCAAACAAGGCGTTCAGGCTTGCAAGGCCATACTCCATGCGCCCGCCACTAAAGGACGCGCCAAAGCTCATGTTGCTTTTGATCACAGGCACATCGAGATGGTCGAAAAGTTTCGTCAGATTTGGATAGTTGGCATAGTTGAAAACGATAAAGCCCGTATCAACCGCCTGATCGCGGTTTTTGCCCGCCATTCGCGTGCGGGCGTGGCCTCCAAGGCGATTTTCAGCTTCAAACAGGACAACGCGGTGATCACTGGCCAGCGCATGTGCCGCCCCCATTCCTGAAATCCCTGCACCAATTACCGCAATTTTCTTGGGCACGGCTGTCCCGGTCTCGAATGGCATGTCAGGGGGGCTCCAACTTCTGTCTTTTTATTCTATTTCTTCCTACGTGCCGATAACTTGGGTGGATCACAAGAAAATCTTGCTTTGCGGTGATCCAGTTTCGGGCTGGGGGCGTAACACTAGTATGTTGACGGAAACCAACACCCTTACGAAAGCGGATGCACCGCCGCCTGCTGTCACCTATGGTGAAAGCAACGCGCAGCCACGGCGCAAGGTAAGGAAGAAACAGGTGACCCCTGACGCATCAGCAAAACGCATGGCCTGGGTTGTTCAGGTCTATGCCGTGCGGGACAACAAGGACCGCAAGGCGTTTGCAGAACTCTTTGGCTACTTCGCCCCACGGGTGAAGTCGTTTTTAATGAAATCGGGGGCCAGCCCGGATCTGGCAGAAGAATGCACACAGGAGGTCATGGCGACCCTTTGGAATAAGGCCCATATGTTTGATCCCACGAAGGCGAGTGTATCCACATGGATTTTTACAATCGCCCGGAACCGCAAGATCGACATTTTGCGCAAACAGCGCCGGCCAGAGCCCGAAGACTTGCCATGGGGACCGGAAGCAGAGCCAGATCAGGCCGAAGCGATGGGCCTGCAACAAGAAACGGAACAGCTCGGGCAGGCCTTGGCCACATTGCCCGAAGAACAAAGAAAGTTGATCGAGCGCGCCTACTTTGGCGAGCTGAGCCACAGTCAAATTGCCGCAGAGACGGGATTGCCGCTGGGGACGATCAAATCGCGGATTAGGTTGGCGTTGGACAGACTGCGCCACGCAATGAAATGATGAACAACATGAAACAGATTAAACATCACCTGACCGAGCCCCTTTTGATGGGCTACGCCGCTGGGACATTGCCAGAGGCATTCAACCTTGTGGTCGCCACACATATTACGATGTGTGACACCTGCCGCGCGGCTTTGGCCGAGTATGAGGCTGTTGGTGGTGAGGTGATGTTGGACAGCAACCCGGTCGATGTGGCCGAAGATGCGCTGGCCGCGACGCTTGCGCTGATTGATGGCGGCACGATGGCGGAAACGCCTGCGCCGGTGCGCGCAAAGAACAGTATTTTTCCCGGACCGTTGCAAGACTATGTGAGCGGTGACATCGATAGCCTGAAATGGCGCAAGATCGGTGGGGGCGTCAGCCAGTTGGTGCTGGATACCGATGGCGATGCCAGCGTGCGGCTTTTGCGGATTCCCGCAGGCACAGCAGTGCCGGATCACGGACACCACGGAACCGAACTGACGCTGGTGCTGCAAGGCGCATTTACTGACGAAGAAGATCGTTTCGGTGCAGGTGATGTCGAAGTTGCAAACGAAGAGTTGCATCATACACCCGTCGCTGAGGAAGGTATGGATTGCATTTGCCTGGCCGCAACGGATGCGCCCCTGCGTTTTAATGGTTTGATGCCACGGATTGCGCAGAAATTCATCGGAATTTGATTTCAGGATACACCCAATGAAAAAGGCGCTCTGATCAGTCAGAGCGCCTTTTGTTTTCTCACCGGATGCGATCAGCCAAGTACGGTGTTCAACGCAAAGAAAAAACCCGCAGACAGCACTGCAGCCGCAGGTACCGTGATCACCCAAGCTGCGATGATTGTCATGAAATGCGACCGGCGTACCAGTTTACGGCGGCGGCGTTCTTCGGGGGCGTAAGAGATGCGGTTTGGCATTTTCAGACGTGCATTCTTGATGCGGCGTTCTGCGTCCCACTCACGGAAAAAACCAACGCCGAACACACCGCCCACGGCGATGTGGGTCGAGCTTACGGGAAGTCCCAGCCAACTGGCAACGATCACGGTAATCGCGGCCGAAAGTGCCACGCAGTAGGCCCGCATTGGGTTCAGTTTGGTAATCTGGCTGCCAACCATCCGGATCAGTTTCGGACCGAAAAGGAACAGTCCGAAAGAAATACCAAGCGCCCCGATCACCATCACCCAGAACGGGATGCTAAAAGCCGACAAAAAATCTCCCGACTGGGCGGCTTGAACAATGGCGGCAAGCGGGCCGACCGCATTCGCGACATCATTGGCGCCGTGCGCAAAGCTGAGTAGGGCTGCGGAAACGACAAGCGGGATACCAAAAAGCACCTTGAGTGATTTGTTCCGGTTCTCTAGCCCCGCTGACTGCTTTTTGATCACCGGGATCATGATAATCCAGATCACTATACCGATAATTGTACCAATGATCAGGGCGCTGGGCAGATCGATTGCCATGATTTTTTTCAGTCCCTTCAGCGCAAGATAGGCCGCAAAGGTGCCGCCCATGATGCCCACCAGAACAGGCACCCATTTGCGGGCGGCTGCGATCTTGTCATCTTGATAGATAATCCGCGATTTGATCAGCCACAGGAAGCCAGCAGCGATCAGACCACCAAGGAGCGGTGAAATGACCCAGCTTGCGGCGATTGCCCCCATTGTGGGCCAGTTCACCGCAGCAAACCCTGCTGCTGCGATCCCTGCGCCCATCACGCCGCCAACGACGGAATGTGTTGTTGAAACGGGGGCGCCAACCCAGGTGGCCAGATTGACCCAGAATGCCGCCGCCAAAAGCGCGGACATCATCGCCCAGATAAATGTCGTGGCTGTCCCCATGCTTTCGGGCGCGATAATGCCTTTCGCGATGGTCGATACAACATCGCCACCTGCGATCAATGCCCCCGCGCTTTCAAAGACTACCGCAATGGCAATCGCACCGCCCATGGTCAGCGCATTGGCCCCGACCGCAGGCCCCATGTTGTTGGCCACATCGTTTGCACCGATGTTCAGCGCCATATATGCGCCCAGACAAGCGGCCATGATCACAATAAAGGAATTGTTCGCCTGCCCAAAGAACAGCGCCGCCGCGATCCCTGCAATCACAACGAACAAAAGCGAAATGCCCATGCCGATCAGCGGGCGTGAGACATAGTTGGTCGCAAGTTCAAGGTTTGAGTAGCGCGCGAGATCGCGGTCCAACGTCTCAAGGTGGCGTGGATCGCCCTCATTCATATTCGCCATTTTTGCCCTCTCCGGAATGCTGTCGCCAGCACTAGCGGTCAAAGGGCGCAAAAATCAACCGTGTTGGACGTTTTGCGGCAGAAGATTGGTCATCTGGCGCAGGATTGATTTCAGCTCGCCTTCGTTCACAAGCTCTGCCGCTGCTTCAGGCGACACCCACTGACGTTCGCGTTCGTGTGCTTCGGGGAATTTCTTGGACAGCTCTTTGACGTCAACAGGAAACACCAAAGTTTCGACAGGTACAGGGAAACCGGCTGACAGGACTTTATCGTAGCTGTAGGTCCCAATCGGCTTTGGCGCTGCTTCGCTGTTGCGCACGCCTGCCTCTTCCCAGGCTTCTTGAAGTGCGGCTTCTGAGGTTTGCAGGCCGGTGATGGGCCAGCCTTTGGGAATGATCCAACGGCCTGTATCACGGCTGGTCACAAGCAAAACTTCCATGTCCGGCCCGCTGCCACGGTAACACAACGCGGCAACCTGCAAACGCTTGGGGCGCTGTACCAACGGGCGCAGAAATTCGCGCCAAAACGAGTGGATAGAAATTAGCATCATGAAACCGCTCAATTCTTTATTTATATTTTTCAAAAGCTTGTAGAGGTTTCGATCCTGAAATGCAAATCGCAAGGCTGTGAAGCGTTTTCGCGCCATAGAATGTGCAGGGCGCGCCAGCCTTCGCGCAGGTGCAGACGAACCCCTGCCAGACCACCGCAAGCTGTCCGTCAAAAAGATAAATTTTATCAGATAGTTATCATTTGGGCGGCATAATTGGCACGACGGCAGGGTCCGCCTCTGCCGGGATCTCTTCAAAATCAAAGTGATCAAGGCGGTGCGCGCGCTTGCCAGCTTTTTCAGCCGAAATCTTGATGTCTTCGATGTCTTTTGCCGCTTGGCCGAAATGCCGGTCAAGGTTGCCCACGCGTGTTACTAGCCGCTCAACATCGCCACCCAGCATTGCAAGTTCCTTGCGAATGGCGCCGGCCTGTTCGCGCATGCGCGCGTCTTTTAGAATGGCGCGCATGGTGTTCAAAGTCGCCATGCAGGTTGTCGGCGAAACGATCCAGACGCGCGCGCTAAAACCTTCGCGCACGATATGGGGCAGGCGGCTGTGCAACTCGGCGTAAACCGCCTCGGAGGGCAGGAACATCAACGCGCCATCGGCGGTCTCGCCCTCAATCAGGTAGCTGTCCGAGATCTTTTTGATGTGCGCCTTGATCGCTTGCCCGAACGCGGTCAGTGCGCGGTCCCGGTCCGCCTTGGTCTCAGCGGCCATCAGCGCCTCATAGGCCTCAAGCGGAAATTTCGCGTCGATCACGATGGGGCCGGGCGGATTGGGCAGATGGATAAGACAGTCAGGCCGGCTGTTGTTTGAAAGCGTCGCCTGCCACGTATAGCTGTCGGCAGGCAGGGCTTTGGATACGATATCTTGCAGCTGGATTTCGCCAAATGCGCCGCGTGTTTGTTTATTGGACAGAATATCCTGCAAAGAAAGCACATCGCCTGACAGTTTTTCGATATTGGTCTGCGCCCTGTCGATCGTCGCCAACCGCTCTTGCAGTTCGGTCAGGCTCTTGGTGGTTTTCTCGGATGACCCCGTCAGAGTGTCTTTCATCCGTTCCTGCATTTCAGCCAAGGATCGCGCCGATTTTGTTGCATTATCGGCCAGCCGTTCGGCCATCTGCGCCTGAACTTCGGCCAGCCGCGCTTCCATCGTTTGCACGACTTGCACCTGTGCTGTGGCTTGGGCATCGCTGACAGTGCGGATATTGCCCGCCAGTTGTTGCTGGCCCTGCCCAAGCGATTGCACGTCTTGCGACAAACGGCTCATTTGGGACGCAACAAACTGCACGGCTTCGGTTGATTTGCTGGCGCGGCGTAGCGACAACATCAGCAAAAACAAAACCAAGACAGCAACCCCGGCACCGATGATCACACCAATAACCGTTGGATCGTTCAGGTCGTAAATCGTTTCACCAATCTGGATCATGTGCGCCCGAAAAGCCGCTCGATATCGGCCAGTTTGAGTTCGACATAAGTAGGCCGCCCGTGGTTGCATTGGCCGGAAAGTGGCGTTGCCTCCATTTCGCGCAGCAGGGCATTCATCTCGGCCGCTTGCATCCGCCTGCCAGAGCGTATGGAGCCGTGGCAGGCGACACGGCTAAGGATCGCTTCGATCCGTGCCTGCACTGATGCGCTGTCGCCTTGGTCGGCCAGTTCGTCAAGAATATCGCGGATCATTGCGGCGGCGTTGACCTCGCCCAAGATGGCAGGCGTTTCGCGGACGGCAATGGCCCCGCCGCCAAACGGTTCAATGGTCAGGCCAAAGCGGGCAAGATCATCCGCAATTTCAAGCAGGTGGGCTGCCTCATTGTCGGAGAGTTCGACAATCTCGGGGATCAGCAAGGCCTGCGCGGCAACACCGTTCTGGGCCATTTGCGCTTTAAGCTTTTCGTACACCAACCGCTCATGGGCGGCGTGTTGATCAACGATGACGATGCCGTTTTCGGTTTGGGCGATGATATAATTCTCATGCACCTGCGCGCGGGCTGCCCCCAAGGGCAGATCGTCGGGCTCATCTTCAACCACCGGCTCGATGCGCGCAGAGGGGGCTTCACTGAAACCGGGAGCTTGGGCCTGAAATGTCATGGACCGTGCGCTGAAACTGGGCCGGTCCATCTGATAGACGCGGGGGGCGGTTTGCTCTGGCGTGATCGCCCCAAGCGTTGCATGCGCAACGGTGGTTGAGGCGCGATGGCCGGCCTCGGCCAAAGCGTGTCGCAAACCCGATACGATCAAGCCACGGACTGTGCCGGGATCACGGAAACGGACCTCTGATTTGGCGGGGTGTACGTTGACGTCTACGAGCGTCGGATCGCAGTCCACAAAGAGAGCGGCAACCGGATGTCTGTCGCGCGACAACACATCCATATAGGCGGCGCGCAGGGCGCCCAGCAGCATCTTGTCACGCACAGGACGTCCGTTCACGAACAGGAATTGTGCAACCGCCGCGCCGCGCGAATAGGTCGGCAGCGCCGCATAACCTGTCAGATGAAAGCCTTCGCGTTGGGTGTCAATGCGCAGGGCGTTTTCGGCAAAATCCTTGCCCAATACGCTACGCAACCGCCCATGCAAAGCGTCAAACAGATCGCCGGTTTCGGCGTCGGCGCGGAACACGGTGCGATTGTCGCCCTTGGATGCGTCGCGCAGAATAAAGGTGACGAAGGGTTCCGCCATCGCCAACCGTCTGACCACATCTGTCACGGCCTGCGCCTCAGCCCGGTCAGTGCGCAGAAATTTCAATCGCGCGGGTGTGGCATAAAACATATCGCGCAGTTCAATCACCGTACCTGATGACAACGCGGCAGGCTTCACCCCCTCGGCCTGACCGCCCGCAACGGCAATCATCGCAGCATCGGCCCCTTTGGCGCGGGATGTGATTGTCAAACGTCCGGTTGCGCCCAGCGATGGCAGCGCTTCGCCCCGAAAGCCGAAGGACCGGATGTTCAAAAGATCCGAGCCATCGATCTTTGATGTCGCGTGCCGGGACAGTGCCAACGGTAAATCCGCAGCCGTCATGCCGCAGCCATCGTCGGTGACGCGGATCAGGGTCTTGCCGCCATCTGCAATCACGACCTCGATGCGGGTGGCACCCGCGTCAACACTATTTTCCACCAGTTCCTTAACCGCAGAGGCAGGTCGTTCCAGCACTTCGCCCGCCGCAATCCTGTTGATTGCGGCGTCATCCAGTTGCCGGATCACCGGACGTGGGTTTATTTGGGGGTCTGCGATGGCCATGCCACAAGGTGTAGCATGGACATGCGCGATTCTACGAGTGGAAAACGGGCCTGTGTAAGACGGAAACTTGCCCCGCTTTACGGCTTTTTCGCGTGTGATCCACGCGTGCTACTGCGTGCTTTCCAGGCCAACCGGCTGCCCCACCACGACAAAATGCAGATCGTCGGGGCGCAGCAATTCCGCAGCGACACGGTTGACCTGTTCCAGTGTCACCTCTTCGACAAATGCGTTGCGATCAACCACGTAATCCGGCGTCAGGCCGATTACCTGCATCGCGACCATGATCTTGGCAATATCGGCATTGCCATCAAACCGCAGAGGATATTCGCCGGTCAGATAGGTCTTGGCGGTGGCCAGTTCTTCGGCGGTCAGGCCTTCTTGAGCCATGCGGGCCCATTCGTTGCGTGTGACCTCAATCGCCTCGGCGATGGTTTCGTTGGATGACGCAACCCTACCCAAGATCATTTCAGCATTAAATTTCGGGACCAGAGAAGAACCGATACCATAGGTCAGGCCACGCTTTTCGCGCACTTCGGTCATCAGGCGCGATTCAAACCCACCGGCGCCCAGCACATGGTTGATGATGAAGGCGGCGAAAAAGTCCTCGTCGTCGCGCTCGATGCCGCTATGGCCAAAGAATGCGACGGCCTGAGGCGTTTCAAAATCAACGACAGTGACCCCACCGTCCAAGCCGAATGCAACGTCCTGAGGCAGTGGCGGGCCTTCTTGTGGCAGATCGCCCAGCAAATCATCCAACAATGCGCCGACCGTTTCAGCGGTCGTGTTCCCCACGACTGATACATAAAGCCGATCCTTCACCAGCGCGTTGCGGTGGGCGTCGATCATGTCTTGCTGTGTCAATGCGCCGACGCTTTCAACGGTACCGTCCGTTGCGGATCCATAGGGGTGGTCGCCAAAAGCGGCTGCATTGAATGTTGCGCTTGCGATGGCATTGGGGGTCTTAGCATCGCTTGCAATACCCGAGATCACCTGCGCGCGGACCCGGTCAAGTGCGTCTTGGTCAAAGCGCGGATCAATAAGTGCTTGCCGCAAAAGGGCTATGACCTCTTCCTTGTTTTCGGTCAGAAACCGCGCAGACACCGAGATCAAATCATCAGAAGCGCGAAAACTGAAACTTGCGGCAAGGTCTTCAAGTGTCGCCTGAAACTCTTGCGCGGCCATGTCACCAGAGCCTTCTTCAAGCAAAGCGGTCATCAGGTTTGTGGCGCCGCGTTTGCCGGGCAAATCGAGCGATGCGCCGCCCCGGAAGCGCAGTTCAAGCGCGACAAACGGAATAGACGGCTCTTCTACCACCCAGGCGTTGATGCCGCCGGGTGATGTGACCTCTTTAATTTCGGTTTCAGCTTGGGCTGCTGTGGTCAAAAGCGTGAGGCAAAGAGCGAAAAGAATACGCAACATCAGCGTGCCTCCTCTTGGTTGGACACGACCCAACCGGTGACGGATTGATCACGATTAAGGACTTTGGCCGCGACCGCTTTGATGTCGTCCTCTGTCACGGCTTGCAGAACGTCCGGCCATGCCTGCACGTCTGCGATGGTCAGGCTTTGGGTGAGCGCGGCACCATAGCGTTGCGCCAGCCCTTGCACATTATCAAGCGCGTAGATTTCCGAGGCTCGCAATTGGGTACGGATGCTTTCCATGCGGTCCGGGTCGATCGTGCCTTCCATGAAGGCGCTGACCACCTCATCCATCGCGGCCTCTGCCTCGGACAGGGTCACGCCTTCGGCTGGCACCAAAGCGAATGAGAAAGTTGCGTCATCAAGCGACGACCCACTGTAGGACGCATTGGTATAGATGGCGGTTTGTGTATCGAATTGCAGGGCCTGCCCCATGGCCGATGTAAATGGCGAGCCACCCAGCAATTCGGCAAGATAAACCAGTGCCGCCGCTTCCTGCTGTGCACCGGGGTCACGTTCCGGCGCAAGATAGCTGCGGACCAGATAGGGCTGGCTGATGCGTTCATCAACATATGTGATCCGGCGTTCGCCGCGCTGGGGCGGCTCTTGCGCGCGTTCACGGACTGGCAGCTGATCTTCGGAGGGAATCACACCATAGTATTTTTCCGCAAGGGCCAGTACCTCATCCGGTTGCACGTCACCTGCGACAACCAAAATGGCGTTGTTGGGCGCATAGTAGAGGTCGTAGAAATCAAGTGCGTCCTGCCGGTCAAGCTGCTCCATCTCATGCTTCCAGCCGATGATCGGCACGCCGTAACGGTGGTTCTGGAACAGGGCCGCGCGAAATTGTTCGCGGGCCAGTGCGTTGGGGTTGTTTTCGGTGCGCTGGTTGCGTTCCTCAAGGATCACCTGACGCTCGGTCGCGACATCTTCTTCGGTGATCCGCAGGTTGTTCATGCGGTTGCTTTCCATCTGCATCATCAATTCCAGCCGGTCGGCGGCGACGCGTTGGAAATAAGCTGTGTAATCATAGCTGGTAAAGGCGTTGTCGCTGCCGCCGTTGGCCGCGACGGTTGCCGAAAATTCGCCAGCTTCCAGCATATCGGTGCCTTTGAACAGCAAGTGTTCCAGGAAATGCGCAATCCCCGATGAGCCAAGCGGTTCATCGGCGGACCCGACTTTGTACCATACCATATGTACGACGACCGGGGCGCGGTTGTCTTCGATCACAACCACATCCATCCCGTTGTCGAGCGTGTAAGTGGTGACGTCTTCGGCTTGCGCGGCAACTGCCGACATTATGATTGCCAGAGCGGCGAACAAACGTGTCATGGGCACCCTTTTCCAAATGTCATGCCCAATACCTACGCCGCTTTGCGCACGGATCAAGTGACCATACGCGGATGTGAGGTGCGGTTATTCGGCGTCGTCTTCTGTGCAAACCCGGCGCAAGCGTCCGTCTGGTGATCCCGCAGTCGTAAAGACGCAATTTTCACGCAGCCCGAGCTGGCCGAGAAGACCCTCTGCCGCGCTCTCTTGGGCTTCGACAATTGCGACAGGCACCTGTGGTACGGCAATGCCAAGGCTTGCCAAGCGGGCCAGTTCTGCGGACGCGTCAAGTGCCTGACGCGCGTAGGCTGGAAAATACCGGTCGCGTCCAAGCGGATTGAACAGGTTTGACCGCCGTGCACGTTCAAGCCTTGCGGCATCTGCCGCTGCAAGCTCTGCCCGGATGTTTGGCGCAACACCGTAGCGGCTGGCCTGTGCCACAAGGGCCGCATCGCCTGCAGGCACACCGCCCGCAGACTGTGCTGCTATGGACCCACCCAAGGCGCTGATCGCGTCGGCATTGGGTGTAGGATCAGCGCGGTTGATGCCGCCGGGTGTCGGTGTGGGAAGCGCGGCTGTCTGGGGTATGACAAGGGGGTCAGCGGGGATCACCGCAAATTCATCAGGGCCACCACCTGCTGACCGCAGATCGCGCAACGGACGGTCGGTGTTGCCACAGGCTGTCACCAAAATCAGGGCCAGAACAGAAAATGAAAGCGTACGCATGAAAATCCCTCGGGGTGTGTCAGCTTTGTTTAGACCAAGCCAAGCGAGAGGTCACGCCGATTTCTTTTTGTCGTCGGCAAGAAAGGCAAGGCCGATCGCACCAAGGAAGATACAGATATCCGCTACGTTGAAGGCGTAAGGGTTATTGATCCCGCAGCACGACATATTCAAAAAGTCAGCGACAGCACCGTAGAAGAAACGGTCAATGACGTTCCCCATCGCCCCGCCAATCAGCAACCCGCCCGAGATATAGACCCATTTGGACCCGCCCACTTTGTTCAACCACCAGATCACACCGGCGGTAATGGCAAAAGCCACGCCGATCAGGACCCAACGCATGTCAAATTCAGCGAACAACCCAAAGTTCACACCCCGGTTCCATGCCATCCGCAACACCAGATACGGTGGAAAAACCTCAACCGATTGGGGGTAAGGCAGTTGATCTGACGGGACGGTCACTTGTGCCCATTTCAGCCCGAAAACGTTGAAGAGCACGTGGAACTTGATCACCTGATCAAGCAGAAAAATCCATAGGGCCGTCAGAAACATCAACCGCATTGCCGCGCTCCTAGTGCCGGAAGTGGCGCATGCCGGTAAAGACCATCGCAATGCCGGCTTCATCCGCGGCTGCAATCACCTCGTCATCGCGCATCGATCCACCGGGTTGGATCACACACGTCGCACCTGCGGCGGCGGCCTCCATCAATCCGTCAGCGAACGGAAAGAATGCGTCTGAGGCAACCGCAGACCCTTTGGTCAACGGTTCAGGCAAGCCCATCGCATCCGCCATACGTTCGGCCTTTTTGGCGGCGATCAACGCGCTGTCGAGGCGCGACATCTGGCCGGCACCAACGCCTACAGTTGCTTTGTCTTTCACGTAAACGATGGCATTGGATTTCACGTGCTTGGCGACCTTCCACGCGAACAACAGGTCGGCCATTTGTGCGTCGGTCGGAGCGACTTTCGTGACGACTTTCAGATCATCCATGCCGACAAAGCCGGTGTCCTTGTCTTGCACCAACATCCCGCCTGCCACTTGGCGGTAGGTTGTGATCGGCGCTTTCACATCGGGTAATCCGTCCGTTGTCAGAAGGCGAAGGTTTTTCTTGGCGGCGAACACGGCTTTGGCTGCGTCAGAGGCGCCGGGGGCGATCACAACCTCGGTAAAGATCTCGACAATCGCTTTGGCTGTCGCCTCATCCAGTGGCTGGTTCAGGGCAACGATGCCACCGAATGCGCTGGTGCGGTCGCAGTCAAAGGCGTTCTGGTAGGCTTCAAGCAAGGTCGCCCCCCGCGCCACACCGCACGGGTTGGCGTGTTTGATGATCGCAACGGCTGCACCTTCAGCAGGATCAAACTCTGCGACCAGTTCAAAGGCGGCATCGGTGTCGTTGATGTTGTTATAGGATAGCTCTTTG
>JALQUF010000053.1:0-16863 GCA_023263855.1 Yoonia sp.
CCGAGCTTGCGGTGCAGCCGCTGCGCCGAAGCCGTATTCAGGCGAACCATTCCGCCACCCACCTGTTGAATGAGGCATTGCGCGAAGTCTTGGGCGATCATATCGCACAACGCGGCTCGCTGAATGCGCCAGACCGGTTGCGGTTCGATTTCAGCCACAACAAGGCGCTCAGTGAAGCCGAGCTTGCCCAGATCGACCGTGATGTGAACGCAATCATCCGCCAGAACAGCCCGGTTGAAACCCGCATCATGACGCCCGACGATGCCCGCGCCTTGGGCGCACAGGCGCTCTTTGGCGAAAAATACGGCGATGAGGTGCGCGTGGTGTCCATGGGCCGTCAGGAAGGCTCGGGCAAGGGAACCGACGGCAGTACCTATTCGCTAGAACTTTGCGGCGGCACGCACGTCAAACAACTGGGTGAGATTGGCGCGTTTGTCACGCTGGGGGACAGTGCATCCAGTGCGGGTGTCCGCCGGATCGAGGCCCTGACCGGACAGGCTGCACTCGACTATTTGCGTGGGCAGGATGAACGGCTGACCGCGGTCGCCGCTGCTTTGAAAGCGCCGGCCTCTGACGTCGCCGAACGGGTCAAGGCCCTGATGGACGAGCGGAAAGCCCTGTCAAACGAAGTGGCGCAGTTGCGCCGCGAACTGGCAATGGGTGGTGGCGCCAAAGATGCGGCAGCGGCCGAAGTGATCAATGGCGTCGCGTTTCAGGGCCAAGTTCTGAGCGGTGTGACAGGCAAGGATTTGCCCGCGTTGATCGATGAGATGAAAGCCAGCATGCAAAGTGGCGTTGTCCTGTTGATTGCAGATGCCGGTGGCAAGGCGGCTGTTGCTGTCGGTGTCACGCCAGATCTGACCAATCGCGTGTCAGCGGTTGATGTCTTGCGTGCCGCGACGCCGCATCTGGGCGGTAAAGGTGGCGGTGGACGCCCTGATATGGCTCAGGGTGGCGGTGCATCGGTTGAAAATGCAGACGCGGCGATTGCTGCGGCAAAGGCTGTTTTGGAGGAGTTGAAATGAGCGCACTTTGGATTGCACACGTCATGGTGACGGATGAAGCGGCTTACGGCGAATATGCCAAGCGGGCCACAGGCGCGATTGCCGATCACGGGGGCGTTTTTCTGGCCCGTGGTGGGGCCTATGAGCAGTTAGAAGGTCCGGATCGCCCGCGCAACGTGGTTGCCCGGTTCCCCAGCCTGCAGGCCGCGCATGACTGCTACTATTCAGACGCCTATCAAGAGGCGCTTGGTTTTGCCAAAGGCGCCAGCCAACGCGAACTGAGCATCGTTGAAGAGATCGGCTAAGACGTAGATCCTTGTCTGAGTTGAAAAGAAAACGGCGGATGGGATACATCCGCCGTTTTGCTTGGTAACATCAGGTCGCGTGCGCCGCTATCAGCCGGCGCGTGCCTGCCGTTTCCGCTCATGTGGGTCGAGATACCGCTTGCGCAGGCGGATCGCATTGGGCGTCACTTCCACCAATTCGTCATCATCGATATAGGCAATGGCCTGCTCGAGCGACATGATCACTGGCGGGGTCAGGCGGACAGCCTCATCCGTACCCGAGGCCCGGACGTTAGTCAGTTTCTTGCCTTTCAGCGGGTTCACTTCAAGATCGTTTTCGCGGCTATGCTCGCCGATGATCATGCCGGTATAGACTGCCTCTTGGGCGCCAATGAACATCTTGCCGCGATCTTCCAAATTCCAAAGAGCGAAGGCGACGGATGTGCCGTTTTCCATTGAAATCAGAACACCCTGACGGCGGCCGTCAATTTTGCCTTTGTAGGGTGTCTGGCCGTGGAACAGACGGTTCAGAACACCAGACCCGCGTGTGTCGGTCAGGAATTCGCCGTGATACCCGATCAGGCCGCGCGATGGCACATGCGCGATGATGCGGGTTTTGCCGGCTCCGGCGGGCTTCATCTCGACCAATTCGCCCTTGCGCGGGCCGGTCAGCTTTTCAACCACAACGCCTGTGTATTCATCATCCACGTCGATGGTGACTTCCTCGACAGGCTCCATGCGCTGGCCGTCTTCCTCGGAGAAAATGACCTGCGGGCGTGAAATGGACAATTCAAACCCTTCGCGGCGCATATTTTCAATCAGAACACCCATTTGAAGTTCGCCACGGCCTGACACCTCGAACGCATCGCCGCCGGGTGTGTCAGCGATCTTGATCGCGACGTTGACTTCGGCTTCTTTCATCAGGCGTTCACGGATCACGCGGGACTGCACCTTCTTGCCGTCACGACCGGCCAACGGGCTGTCGTTGATGCCGAAAGTGACTGTGATGGTCGGCGGATCAATCGGTTGGGCAGGGATAGGTACGTCAATGCTTGGGTCACACAGCGTGTCAGCCACGGTTGCCTTGGTCATGCCAGCAATGGTGACAATGTCACCTGCTTCGGCCAACTCAATGGGCTGTTGCCCCAAACCACGGAAGGCGAGGATTTTTGAGACACGGAATTGCTCAAGCTTTTCACCCTCGCGCGACATGGCCTTGATGGTATCGCCAGCCTTCAGCGTGCCTGCTTCAACGCGGCCTGTCAGAATACGACCGATAAAGGGGTCAGCGGACAGGGTGGTGGCAAGCATCTGGAACGGCTCATCCTTGCGCGTAATCTGGGCCGGTGTCGGAACATGTTCCACAATCAGATCAAAGAGCGCATCAAGGTTTTCGCGCGGACCGTTCAACTCAGCATCACACCAACCGGCACGGCCAGAGGCGAACATGGATGGGAAATCAAGCTGCTCATCTGTGGCTTCCAGTGCGGCGAAAAGGTCAAAGACCTCGTCCACGGCGCGGTCAGGTTCACCATCGGGTTTATCGACTTTGTTGACCACAACGATCGGACGCAGGCCCAATGCAAGGGCCTTGGAGGTGACGAACTTTGTCTGTGGCATCGGACCTTCAGCAGCGTCAACCAGCAGCACAACACCGTCCACCATCGACAAGATCCGCTCAACCTCGCCGCCAAAGTCGGCGTGGCCGGGGGTATCAACGATGTTGATCCGGGTGCCTTTCCACTCGACGCTGGTACATTTGGCCAAGATCGTGATGCCCCGCTCGCGTTCGATGTCGTTGCTGTCCATCGCGCGCTCTTGGGTCGCTTCGTTTTCACGATAGATGCCGGATTGCTTGAGAAGTTCGTCAACGAGTGTCGTTTTGCCGTGGTCAACGTGTGCGATGATCGCGATATTGCGGATATCCATGGGATCAGCCTTTAAGGGTAAGTTGCCGCGCGCATAACGTGCCACGCGCCCAAATGCCAGCCCCAAAACTGCGACCGCTCAATGAGCGTTTTCAACCCATGCTCGGACAATGCCCCTCATGCAGAAGACAGATGATTTGGCGCTTAAGGTGGATCCAACCTGTCAGGTTTGAGAAAGTTGTAATTTCCGGCACCGAGCAAACGAACGTCTTCACTGACAAGTGTCTCGTCCAGAACAATGACGCCGCCAATGTTTTCGGCGTTCTCACCATAAAGCGCGCCGCCGATCTGGCTGTTGCCCGGACAGGCGCCAGGTTCGCAATTTGTCCGCGATGCGGTTGTGCCAAAGCCATTTCCAACCAAACTTGTTTGTGCCAGTGACATTTCAAGGTTGAAGTCTTCGTTGTTGACCTGAAACTGTGTGCTGTCGAACGACCGCAGGCTGCCGCTGACGAGACCACTGCTGCGCACATTCACGTTCAAAACCATTTGTGCCGTTCCGGGCTCTGCCGCATTCGTGCCGTCTAGATCTGCGACTGTATACGCGATGTCTGCAAGTCCAGCGTACAAAACCGAGCCACCGTCAGGAAGGATCGCGGGCAACAATGCTGGGTCCGTCTGCTGGCCAATGACGCTGCGGGACGCACTAAAGGTAATTGCAGGGTCTGTCGGTGATTCTAGGATGTCGATATTTATGGTTTGCACATTCTCGTCGACGAGCTCTCTTGTGCTGAGGTTGTAGACGGTGCCATCTGCAGCGGTTGCGCGGAAGAAACTTCCTGCTGGGGCAAATTCAAGCACTTCGCCATTCAAGAGTAAGAGTTGATTGCTCTCGGTCAGAATCACAGTGTTTTCGGTAATAGCAACGCTGGCCTCGCCTGTGTCGTTGATCACGAGGTGTGCAAACTGCAGGGTAATTTCACCCGGAAAATCTTCTGCGGCTCCTGCAAAGGGCAAACCATTGGCTGAACCTTCGCCTTCAACAGAGCCTGCGTTCAAAGCCGCAGGGCCGCTCAGGTCCCGACTGACAGGTTGCGGGTTGCTGCTGCCACCGCCCATACATGCAGATAGTCCAAATGCCGCCACCAATGGTGGTATCATCGTGTTAAAATTCATCAGAAAAACCCCAAACCCAGTACTAATCAGCGTAGGGTTGCGGATCATTGACGTTAAGGCAAGGGAATATTCAAAACAAATTGCCCGCAACCCCGCAGGATGTCGCCCGGGCTAGACAAGAAACTGTTGTTCCGGGTTGAGTTGGCACGTCCAGGTCACACGGGCAAGGGGCAGCAACAGGGCTGCGCCATTGACCCGTTTCTACATCGCTTTGTTCAAATTTTCGTCGATCTTCGCAAGGAAGCCTTCGGTGGTCAGCCAACCCTGATCAGGGCCAACCAGCAGGGCCAGATCCTTGGTCATGAAGCCGCTTTCGACGGTATCCACAACAACCTTTTCCAGTGTTTCCGCAAAGGTCATCAGTTGGGCGTTGTCGTCAAGCTTGGCGCGGTGCTTGAGCCCGCCGGTCCATGCAAAGATCGACGCGATCGAGTTGGTCGAGGTCGCTTGCCCGGCCTGGTGCTGGCGGTAGTGGCGGGTGACGGTGCCGTGGGCGGCTTCGGCTTCGACGATCTTGCCATCAGGCGTCATCAGCTGGCTGGTCATCAGGCCAAGTGAGCCGAACCCTTGTGCCACTGTATCGGACTGCACGTCGCCGTCATAGTTCTTGCAGGCCCAAACAAATTTGCCAGACCATTTCATCGCCGAGGCGACCATATCGTCGATCAGGCGGTGCTGGTATTCGATACCCGCTTCGGCGAATTTATCTTTGAACTCGGCGTCAAACACCTCTTGGAACAAATCCTTAAAGCGCCCGTCATAGGCTTTGAGGATCGTGTTCTTGGTGGACAGATAGACGGGCCAGCCAAGGTTCAGCCCATAGTTAAATGACGCACGTGCAAAGTCGATGATAGAGGAATCAAGATTGTACATGCCCATTGCCACACCGGCGGAAGGGGCGTCATAAACCTCTTTCTCGATCACGGTGCCGTCTTCGCCTACGAATTTCATCGTCAGCTTGCCGGGGCCGGGCATCAGGAAGTCGGTGGCTTTATACTGGTCACCAAAGGCGTGACGCCCGATGACGATGGGGTCGGTCCAGCCGGGCACAAGGCGCGGCACGTTTTTGCATATAATTGGCGCGCGGAACACGACGCCACCCAGAATGTTGCGGATCGTCCCATTGGGCGAGCGCCACATCTTTTTCAGGCCGAATTCCTCAACCCGCTGTTCATCCGGTGTGATGGTCGCGCATTTGACACCAACGCCGATCTCTTTGATCTTCTCGGCGGCATCAATTGTGATCTGGTCGTTGGTCTCGTCGCGGACCTCCATGGCAAGGTCGTAGTAGAGCAGATCAACGTCGAGATAGGGCAGGATCAGCTTTTGCTTGATAAAGTCCCAGATGATGCGGGTCATTTCATCACCGTCGAGCTCGACGATGGGGTTTTCTACCTTGATTTTAGACATGGCGTATCTCCGTGACGGTGTGAATCTGGCTTTGGCATAGCCTATCGTGGCGGGCACGGAAAGGCCTGTATGCATTTGTATACAGTGATAGGGGAATGGTAGGCCTGGCAGGACTTGAACCCGCAACCAAAGCGTTATGAGCGCTCTGCTCTAACCAATTGAGCTACAGGCCCCCTTGTTGGTTTGGACTACCAGACAGGCGCGGTGCGTCAAGACAGGAATGATCCTGATTGCCAATTCCTGTTCCCTTTGGCGGATTGATACGGTAACGAACCCCAAACACGACAGGAGTTGCCCGATGACCAACAAAAAAGGCCTGACCTATGCCGATGCCGGGGTCGATATCGACGCGGGCAATACACTGGTGGACCGGATCAAACCGGCGGCAAAGCGCACAGCGCGGCCCGGTGTGATGGCCGGTTTGGGTGGTTTTGGTGCGCTTTTTGATCTCAAAGGCGCAGGCTATGTTGACCCGGTTCTGGTTGCTGCGACCGATGGTGTGGGCACCAAGCTGCGGATCGCGATTGATACGGGCAATGTGGATACCATTGGCATTGATCTGGTTGCGATGTGCGTGAACGATCTGGTCTGTCAGGGTGCAGAGCCTTTGTTTTTCCTAGATTATTTCGCCACAGGCAAACTTGACCTTGATGAGGCGACACGAATCATCGAAGGCATTGCTGCCGGGTGTGCGGCCTCGGGCTGTGCGTTGATTGGCGGGGAAACGGCGGAAATGCCGGGGATGTATCACGCGGGTGATTTTGATCTGGCCGGGTTTGCCGTTGGTGCAATGGAGCGTGGCGCCGAGCTGCCAGCCGGTGTGCGTGAAGGCGATGTGCTCTTGGGGCTTGCATCTGACGGGGTTCATTCAAACGGGTATTCGCTGGTACGCCGCATTGTTGAAGTGTCCGGTCTTGCCTGGGCCGATGATGCGCCTTTTGCGGACGGATCATTGGGGGCCGCCTTGCTGGCACCAACGCGTCTTTATGTGACACAAGCGTTGGCTGCGGTTCGGGCGGGCGGCGTGCATGCTTTGGCGCATATCACCGGCGGTGGTTTGACCGAAAACCTGCCACGGGTTCTGCCCGAGGGTATGGGCGCGCAAATTGATCTGGGCGCATGGGAGCTTCCGGCTGTGTTCCGGTGGTTGGCTGAAACGGGTGGCATGGCCGAAGCAGAACTGCTTAAGACATTCAACGCAGGGATCGGCATGGTGCTGGCTGTGGATGCAGCCGAGGCGGCTGCGCTGACCACGCTTTTGACCGATGCGGGCGAAACCGTGCATCAACTGGGCAAAGTTTCAGCCGGTGAAGGGGTCAGCTACACAGGCGCGCTTTTGTGACCAAACGGGTTGCGATTCTGATTTCCGGGGGCGGCTCAAACATGGTGGCCCTTGCGCAATCCATGCAGGGCGATCATCCGGCACGTCCTGTCTTGGTGCTTTCCAACGACCCACAGGCAGGGGGGCTGGCCAAGGCCCGCGGTCTGGGTATTCCAACGGTCGCGATTGATCACAAACCCTACGGCAAGGACCGCGCTGCGTTCGAGGCGGCCTTGCAAACTGCACTGGAAGAGGCGCGCCCGGACATCATTTGCCTTGCGGGGTTCATGCGCATCCTGACGCCCGGTTTTACCGCGCAGTGGGAAGGGCGGATGCTGAATATCCATCCGTCGCTGCTGCCAAAGTACAAGGGTTTGCACACCCATGCCCGCGCGCTTGAGGCGGGCGATGCCGAACATGGCTGCACGGTGCACGAAGTGACCGCCGCCTTGGACGATGGCCCGATCCTTGGACAAGCGCGGATGAAAGTCCTGCCGGTCGACACGCCAGATACGCTTGCCGCGCGGCTCTTGCCGTTGGAACATGCGCTATACCCGGCTGTTTTGCGCCGCTTCGCGGTTGGCGACCGGACCCCGGTGATGCTGCAAGGGTGAGGCTGCGCTTTTCATCGCCTGTGCAATCGCCTATCAGTGCTGCACCACTTGAAGAGCCTCTTTGCGACTGACGGGAAGATATGAAGAAAATCACAACGACCGAAGACTTGGCCGCATTCTGCCAAGAAGCCGCAAAACGTGCCTATGTCACTGTCGATACCGAGTTTCTGCGCGAACGTACGTATTATTCCAAGCTCTGTCTGGTGCAGTTGGCCTATCAGGATGAAAACGGCGCGGACGCTGCGTTGGTTGATCCGCTGGTGGACGGTCTGTCGCTTGAACCCTTGTATGAGCTGTTCAAGGATCATGGCTGTGTGAAGGTCTTTCATGCCGCACGCCAGGATCTGGAAATCTTTTATGTCGATGCCGGTGTGATCCCCGAACCGCTTTTCGATACCCAAGTTGCCGCCATGGTCTGCGGTTTCGGTGAGCAGGTGGGCTATGAAACCTTGGTGCGCAAGATCAGCAAATCTGACTTGGACAAGTCTTCGCGCTTTACCGATTGGTCGCGCCGCCCGCTGACCGATGCGCAAGCCACATATGCTTTGGCCGATGTGACCCACCTGCGCGACATTTATGAATATTTGTCAGCGCGTTTGGCAAAATCTGGACGCAGCAAATGGGTTGCCGAGGAAATGGCGGTCTTGGAAGACCCGGCCACCTATCAGGCTGATCCCGACAACGCATGGAAACGGGTCAAGACGCGCACGCAGTCGGGCAAGTTTCTGGCCATTGTGCGCGAACTTGCACGGTTCCGCGAAGGCTATGCCCAAGAACGGGATGTGCCGCGCAATCGCGTGTTCAAAGATGACGCGCTGGTGGAATTGGCCTCGACCAAGCCCCAGTCCGAGAAAGATCTCAGCCGGTCCCGCTTGTTGCTACGCGAGGCACGCAGGGGCGATATCGCAAACGGTATACTGGCCGCAATCAAGGCCGGGCTGGCGGTCAAGCCGGAAGACATGCCCAAAGTGGATAATGCGCGCGCGAAATTGCAGGTGAACCCTGCACTGGCCGATATGCTGCGCGTCTTGCTCAAAGCACGGACTGATGATGCAGAAGTTGCGCCAAAGCTGATCGCAAGTTCAGCCGATCTGGATGCGCTCGCCGCTGGTCAACGTGATGTGGCCGCATTGAAAGGATGGCGCCGTGAGGTGTTTGGCCTTGATGCCTTGGAGCTTTGCGAAGGTCGGGTCGGTCTGGCTGTGAAAGGCCAAAAGGTTGTCACCGTCGCGCTTTGATCTGGACGTGATCGGGCAGGGGACCTACATCCATTACAAGCAGTGAAATAAAGGGCAGCAGATGGCTAATCCTGAATTTGAAGACCTTGTAGACACATTCGAATTTCTTGACGACTGGGAAGACCGCTATCGCCATGTCATCGACATGGGCAAGGCGATGGACCCGCTTGAGGATGCGTTGCGCGTGCCTGCCACCAAGGTCGATGGCTGTGCCAGTCAGGTGTGGCTGGTGCCCAAGATCGAAGGCGATGTGTTCACGTTTCGCGGTGAAAGCGACGCAATGATTGTACGCGGCCTGATCGCGGTGTTGCTGGCGCTTTATAATAACCAACCCGTCCGCGAGATTTGCAAGATCGACGCGATCGCTGAGTTGGGACGTTTGGGGTTGAATGATCACCTCTCGGCGCAGCGCTCAAACGGTTTGCGGGCCATGGTGGAGCGTATCCGCGAAACAGCCGCCGCCGCGGCCTGATCGCTTCGACCTCAGGGAATTGCCGTTAGCGCCGTGGTTAGATCGCCATAGCCGGTGAACCGGCGCTCAAACGCAAGTCCCAGCCTGTCTGCGCAGATTTTGGCTTTTGCGGTCAAATCCGGGTCATCTGTCTGGGCCTGATAGACCAGCTTTTCATAATTGCCAAAGTATATCTCGCGCAGGTCCGGGTGGCGATCCAGCCCCAAAGGTTGCCAGACAAAGGCATCAAACTGGCGCACAAGAAAATCAGTCAGATAAAACACCGTCACTTCGTCACGGGTCGCGAACACGTCGTTGCCTTCAAAAAACGAATAACAATGTGGCCCCGCGATCATCTCGATCCCCAGTTCATTACAAGCGGCCTCAAGTTGCCCGCCCGTCCCGCAGTCTGCATAGACGACAAATAGCTGATCATAGGCGCTGCGGTACTTTTCCGCCGCCGCGCGCACAGCAGGCACGATCCGCTCGGGGTGGTTATGCAGGATCGCGGGGAGGCATTGCAGATCGAGGTGCGTCAACCCGTTTGCAGCCTTGATCGCCAGAATCTCGCGCGCCAACGCCCCGCAGGCGATCAGCAAAACACGGCCTTCACCGCGCGGTGAAATGCCTTCGCGTGTCAGTGTCGTGTCCGTTGTCATCAGTCACCCGAGGCGTTGTCGCGCTGCCGGTCGCTGATCCAACGCCAACCAAGAGACGCGCAAAGTGCAATGACACCAAGCCCCGCAAGCCCGATCACGGGCGCAGATTGCACAGCCCCCAGCAAAGCTGTGGCAACAGCAATCGTTGCCGCCGCAAGGGCCATGACGCATACAATGATGAATACTAGTCGGCTTATTGGCATGTCGCCCTCCTGCTGTCTTTCAGATAGGACGCCATGCCAATTTTGTAAGATCAGGCCGCGCCCGCACCTTGGTTATGTTTGCGTGCCATGAACATTTTTGCCGTTTCAACTGCGACAGCAGCGTCACGGCAATAGGCATCCGCGCCAATGGCTTTGCCAAACTCTTCGTTCAGCGGCGCACCGCCAACCAGCACGACGTAGTCATCCCGCAGCCCTTTTTCGACCATCGTGTCGATCACGACCTTCATGTAAGGCATCGTTGTGGTCAGCAGGGCCGACATGCCAAGGATATCCGGCTGCTCGGTTTCCAGCGCCTCAAGATAAGCCTCGACCGCATTGTTGATACCAAGGTCGACAACCTCGAAACCGGCACCTTCCATCATCATCGACACAAGGTTCTTGCCGATGTCGTGAATGTCGCCTTTGACAGTGCCGATCACCATCTTGCCGACACGCGGGGCGCCTGTTTCCGCCAAAAGCGGCTTGAGGATGAACATCCCACCTTTCATGGCATTCGCGGCCAGAAGAACCTCGGGGACGAACAGAATACCATCGCGGAAGTCGTGGCCGACGATTGTCATGCCGCCAACCAGCGCTTCGGTCAGGATGCGGTATGGCTCCCACCCGCGGCTCAGAAGGATATTCACCCCTTCCTCGATTTCTTCCTTCATGCCGTCATAAAGGTCATCGAACATCTGCGCGACGAGGTCTTCATCGTTGAGTTCGGAGAGGATGATGTCGTCTTCTTCGTCGGACATGGCCAAGCCTTTGCAAAGTTTCGTTAAACCTTAGTGCGCCTCTTTGAGAAGAAGTACCTGCTGTTTTCCGACATGTCCATGAACATGACCGACCTGTCGTTGCTTGTGTTCCTGAAACGTTCTAATAATGATTATGGATGATTTGACAGCTCAGAAATTGCATAGGTCTGTTGGGCGCGCTGCGGGGGCAAACCCCGCGGTCCGGTTCGACAAATTGCACACCCATGCTGTTGATGATGGCTGGGCACCACAAGAGGATGTCCCCGTTTTGCGCACCGAGGTGTCCGACGAAATCGCGCGCACCGTGATCTCGCGCAACACATCGCCGGATTTGTCCTTTGACCGGTCGATCAATCCCTATCGCGGCTGCGAACATGGGTGCATCTATTGTTTTGCCCGCCCGAGCCATGCATTTTTGGGCCTGTCACCGGGGCTTGATTTTGAAACCAGACTGATCGCCCGCTCCAATGCGGCTGCGCAATTGCGCAAGGAGTTGTCCCATCCCCGCTATGTGCCGCAGATGATCGCGATTGGCACCAACACTGATCCCTACCAGCCGATTGAAAAGACACGCCTCATCATGCGTCAGGTGTTAGAGGTCTTGCGCGATTTCAATCATCCGGTGGGTATCGTGACCAAAGGCACGCTTATTGAACGTGATATGGATATTCTGGCTCCGATGGCGGCCAAGGGTCTTGTGCGTGTGGGTCTATCCATCACGACAATGGATCCGAAAACCGCCCGCGCGATGGAGCCCCGTGTGCCCACGCCGGCAGCACGGCTGCGCACCATCGGGCGGTTGGCAGATGCAGGCATTCCGGTGCGGGTGATGGTCGCGCCGGTTGTCCCGGCGCTGACCGATCATGAATTAGAAGCCATCTTGGCCGCCGCCAAACAGGCGGGTGCAACTGCGGCTTCAGCGGTTATTCTGCGGCTGCCCCGCGAGGTGGCGGGCCTGTTTCGCGACTGGGTTGCCGCGCATTATCCTGACCGCGCGTCGCGCATAATGGGGCGGGTGCGGGAACTGCATGGCGGCAAGGACTATGATCCAGATTTCGGCACCCGCATGCGCGGGCAGGGTGCCTGGGCTGATATGTTGCGGCAGCGGTTCAAACTGGCGACACGAAAACTGGAATTGGACCGCGCCTTGTCGCCCCTCAGGACCGACCTCTTCGCGCGGCCCGCGCAATGGGGCGACCAGCTCTCATTGTTCTGACTTTCCACTGTGGTGCTGATGTCGGAGCCTCCGGCGGAGGTATTTTTGAACATGAGAAGTAATCTTCATGTTTTCTCAATCATACGACGCGATAGGTTTCGCACGGTACAGGCTGAGGAGCCGATGGCCGTAACGTGAGAAGCCCCGCTCATCCACAGGATTGATGCGGGGTTTTCTTTATCCCCGCACTGTCTCTTCTCATGTTTCCAAATACCTCGGGGGAGCCGCCAACGGCGGTGGGGGCAGCGCCCCCTGCAGCCCATCGGTTACGCGCGGCGACGGCGTCCTCTGCGCGGCGAAGCTTCGGGGCCCGCACCATCGGTGCCATCCGAGGCAGAGGAAAAATCACCCAGTGCTGTCGTGATCGCGTCCAGCGTCGGGCGCGTGCCCTTGGGGCGTGTTTCCAGTGCTTCGCGCATTGCGCGCAGATGTTCCGGCGTCGTGCCGCAGCAGCCACCGATGATGGTTGCACCACAATCACGTGCCAGCACGGCATAATCTGCCATCAGTGCAGGTGTTCCATCATAGTGGATATGCCCGTCGTGGTATTTGGGAATGCCGGCATTGCCTTTGGCAATCAGCGGCAGGCTGGTTTCAGCATCGACGAAGCCCAAGATCGTGCGCAACAGATCAGACGCGCCAACACCGCAATTTGCACCGAAGGCAAGCGGCTGGGACGCGAGTTTCTCAACCTTTTTCACCATATCCGCTGATGTCAGCCCCATCATGGTCCGCCCTGCGGTGTCAAAGCTCATCGTGCCACACCACGGCATCTCTGCCAGGGCAAACGCCTCGGCGGCGGCAGCGAATTCTTCTGCGGCGCTGATGGTTTCCACCCAGAGCACATCTGCCCCGCCTGCTTTCAGACCCTCGGCCTGTTCATGGAACATCTCAACTGCAATTTCGTGGGTCAGGCTGCCCATTGGCGCCATAATCTCGCCTGTCGGGCCGACTGAGCCTGCCACAACGATGGCCCGGTCCGCTGCATCAGCGACCTCGCGGCCAAGCTCTGCTGCGGCTTTGTTCAATTCCATTACGCGCCCTTCGGCACCGTGCAGTTTGAGCCGCGATGCATTGGCGCCAAAGCTGTTGGTCAGGAAAATGTCACTGCCCGCATCAGCAGCGCCTTTATAAAGCGCGATAATCTTGGCTGTCTCTTCGATGTTCCACATTTCGGGTGCATCGCCGGACATCAGTCCCATGTTGAACAGGTTGGTGCCGGTCGCCCCGTCCGCCATGAGCCAGTCGCGCGTTTGCAGCAAGGTTGAGAGGGCATTGGTCATGGCAGTTTCCTGATCTTCATGGGGTTCGACTTCCGCTCGCATGTTCGGAGCGGAAGTGCAAATGCAGAGGTTGCATATTGATTATGCACCAAATTGGCGTGCCGTGCTTGTCTCGGCGCCAGACATCTTTGGGTGTGTGGCCTAGATTTCGTTCATCAGCTGGGCTTTGGCTACCGCCATCAGTTCGGCCATCTTTGTACGAATGGTGGTTTCGTCGGCCTTGTCGCCCAGATCGCCCGATACCTTGCGATAGACATCTTCATGACCGGCCTCTTCAAAGTCCGACTTCACCACTTCCTTGGCATACTCATCGGCGTCTGTGCCTGTTTTACCCAACAGGTCTGCCGCCCAAAGCCCCAATAATTTGTTGCGACGTGCGTCTGCCTTGAATTGCATTTCTGCATCGTGGGCGAATTTGTTTTCAAACGCGTTTTCGCGATCGTCAAAGGTGCTCATGGCTTTGGCCTCTTGATTGGAACAACTGTTATGTATGATATGCCTTGCCGGGTGCTTGCCCGCAAGGGGGGCTTGCACTATGAGGCGCTTATGACACGGTCTATTGCGGGCCGGATAATCGGGGCAAGGGGTCAGCATGGCACGCCGTAAAAAGATTTATGAAGGCAAGGCAAAGGTTCTTTATGAAGGCCCCGAGCCGGGCACATTTGTCCAGTACTTCAAGGATGATGCGACGGCTTTCAATGCCGAGAAAAGAGAAGTCATTGAGGGCAAGGGCGTGTTGAACAACCGCTTGTCGGAGTTCTTTATGACGGGTCTGGGCCAGCTTGGAATCCCCACGCATTTTATTAAGCGACTGAATATGCGCGAGCAGTTGATCCGCCAGGCCGAGATTATTCCGCTCGAAGTCATCGTGCGCAACTTTGCGGCGGGTACCATGGCCAAGCGCATGGGCATGGAAGAGGGCACAGCATTGCCGCGTCCGGTTGTCGAGTTTTCCTACAAAGACGACAGCTTGGGCGATCCGTTGGTGCCAGAAGAGTATATCATCGCTTTCGGCTGGGCTTCGCAGCAAGAGATGGACGATATCGTCAGCCTTGCTTTGCGGGTGAATGACTGGATGTCGGGTGTCATGTATGGCGTTGGCATCAAGCTGGTCGACTTCAAAATTGAGATCGGCCGCGTCTGGGACAATGATTTCCAGCGCCTGATCCTTGCCGATGAAATCAGCCCTGACAGCTGTCGTTTGTGGGACATTGAGACGGGGCAAAAGCTCGACAAAGATGTCTTCCGCCGCGATTTGGGCAATCTGACTGATGCCTATACCGAGGTGGCGAAGCGTTTGGGCGTTATGCCGTCCAATGTCACGCACACCAACTCAAAGCCCACCCTGATCAACTAAAAGGATCTGACCCCGATGAAAGCCCGTGTACATGTGATGTTGAAGAACGGTGTTTTGGACCCGCAAGGTGAGGCCGTGCGCCATGCGCTTGGCAGTCTTGGATTTGACGGGGTTGAAGGCGTCCGCCAAGGCAAGATCATCGAACTTGATCTGGCGGATGGGACATCCGAGGCCACAATCAACGAGATGTGCGACAAGCTTTTGGCCAACACCGTGATCGAAAGCTATCAGGTCGAGGTGCTCTGATGCGCGCCGCGGTCATCGTTTTTCCAGGATCGAACTGCGATCGTGACATGGCTGTCGCTTTGAAAGCGGCCGGTGCGGATGTCAGCATGGTTTGGCACAAGGACGCCAGTCTGCCAGACGGTGTTGATCTTGTAGCTATTCCGGGCGGTTTTTCGTTCGGCGATTACCTGCGTTGCGGGGCGATTGCAGCGCAATCCCCGATTTGCAAAGCTGTAGTGGCTCATGCAGATCGTGGTGGCTATGTGCTGGGCGTGTGCAATGGATTTCAGGTTTTGACGGAAACGGGTCTTTTGCCGGGTGCGCTAATGCGGAACGCGAACCTTAAGTTCATCTGTAAACCCGTTGAATTAAAAGTGGAAACATCTGATTCCGCCTTTACAGAAGCGTATAAAGCCGGCGACCATGTTGTTTATCCTGTGGCCCATCATGACGGCAATTATACCGTCGACGATACGACATTGGGTGCTTTGCAGGGCGATGACCGTATCGCATTCACCTATGCAGCAAACCCGAACGGATCGGTGGCGGATATAGCCGGTGTCTTGTCGGAGAACCGCCGGGTTTTGGGCATGATGCCACATCCCGAGCGTGCGGTTGACGCAGGCCATGGCGGGACCGATGGGCAGGCGCTTTTCCGCGGGCTTGTGGGGCAACTCGCAAAGGCCTGATCTGCTCGCTTGCTGCGCTGAGGGCGGGGCCATAGACTGTGCCCATGATTGACTGGCGTAAATTTTCTGGCGGCAGGGGCAGGGGCAGATGGTATTTGCGCCTCTCGGTGCTTGTGATCAGCCTGTTGGCTGTGATCGTTGTTTATGTCTCCAACCAACTTTTGACCCAGCGGTTCACGGAAACCATCAGCAACCGCTCGGAAGTGCGCCTTGCGCTTTACGTCACCAACCTGATGAACGAATTGCAGCGCAACTCGGTTGTGCCGCAACTTTTGTCACGTGATCCCGAACTGATCAGTGCGTTGGAGGACCGCAACTATTCGCAGTCTACCGCGCGCCTTTTGTCTTTTGTGGATGAGATTGGCGCGGCCTCATTGACATTGCTGGATCGTGACGGCCGCGCCGTGGCTGCCACAGACCGCAATGAGATCGGTGTAGACCATCGCAACACCCCTTATTTTGTTGATGCGCTGCGCAACAACCAGACGGTCTATACGACATATCTCAATGATGATGGGGCCTATGCCTACATCTATTCGCGCCAGATTGAAGTGCGGGGAACTTTGCTGGGCGTGATCATGGTCGAAGTGGATGGCCAAAGGCTGGAAACTGGCTGGGCAGGGGTGTCGGATGCTGTGTTGGTCATGGACAGTGAAGGCACGATCATCATGGCGACCGAACCGCGCTGGCGCGGGTTGATCGAGGAAGATGCACTGGCCCGGCAATCGGCGCCCTCAGCGATTGAACGGGCGATCCGGGCGACCCAAGGATGGGCTGCATTGCCCGCCGATGCCTACCTGCGCGGAGAAGCGGTGCTGCGGAGCGAAATGCGGGTACCGCATCAGGGTTGGCGGATGGTCAGTTACACGACCTACACCTCTGTGCGCGAACGTGTGAACGGGATTTTGGCGCTTGAAGTGATGGGATTCGCGATCCTTCTGGCGCTGCTGTTTTGGTCAACATCGCGGCGCACAGCATCGCGGCTGGTTTTCTTTCAGCGCGAGTCAGCAGAGCTTCGCGCATTGAACCGCCGTTTGCAGCGGGAAATCGCCGAACGTGAGAAGGTTGAAAAGACCCTTCAGGTGGCCGAACAGACCATCGCGCACT
>JALQUF010000053.1:16873-20562 GCA_023263855.1 Yoonia sp.
CTGGCCGCCTTGGGGGAAATGTCGGCGGCTGTCAGCCATGAGTTGAACCAACCGCTGGCCGCAATGAAAACATACCTTGCCGGGGCGCGTTTGTTGCTGCAACGCGACCGCCCCGAAGAAGCCCTGTCATCGTTCCAACGCATTGATGATTTGCTGGAACGGATGGGGGCGATCACCCGTCAGCTCAAGTCCTACGCGCGCAAAGGATCAGAAGCGTTTGAGCCTGTAGATACAAGGGCTGCGGTGTCAACCGCGCTTGCGTTGATGGAGCCGCAACTGAAAACCCGGGCCGTCAATATCATCCGCACATTGCCCAATGAACCGGTGATGATTATGGGCGACAGGCTGCGGTTGGAGCAGGTAATTATCAACCTTTTGCGCAACGCTTTGGATGCCACAAAAATGGCCGCCAACCCGACAATCGAAATCCTTTTGGTGGCGGGTGACACGGTCAGCATCCAGATCCGCGACAATGGCGACGGCATCGAAAATCTCGATGAATTATTCGAGCCGTTTTACACGACCAAACAACCTGGTGATGGGGTCGGTCTTGGGCTTGCTATCTCGTCAGGCATCGTAAACGATTTAGGCGGGCGCCTGACTGCGCGAAACGCGGTTGATGGCGGGGCTATATTCGAGGTGCAACTGCCTACATTGGAGCAGGATGTCGCCGCGGCAGAGTAAGGAAAAGATCATGAGCAAAGCCATGAAAATCGCGATTGTTGATGACGAGAAAGATATGCGTCAGTCGATTTCCCAATGGTTGGCGCTGTCAGGTTTCGACACAGAAACCTTTGCGTCGGCTGAAGAGGCGCTCAAAGGATTGGGTAGCGAATATCCGGGTATCGTTGTCAGCGACATCAAGATGCCGGGCATGGACGGGATGCAATTTCTTAAAAAGCTGAAGGGCGTTGATAGCTCTTTGCCGGTGATCATGATCACAGGTCATGGCGATGTGCCTATGGCGGTTGAGGCGATGCGCGTCGGTGCGTTCGATTTTCTGGAAAAGCCGTTCAACCCGGACCGGATGACAGAACTGGCCAAGAAAGCCACGACTGCGCGCCGCTTGACGCTTGATAACCGTGCCCTGCGCAAAGAGCTGTCCGACGGCTCGGCGCTGATCAAAAAGCTGATTGGTCAGTCACCTCCCATGGAGCGGCTGAAAGAAGATATCCTTGATCTGGGGCAAGCTGACGGGCACGTGTTGGTTGAGGGTGAAACCGGAACCGGCAAGACCCTGGTTGCCCATGCGCTGCATGCGGTGGGCGCGCGCGCCAGCAAGAAATTCGTCCTGCTCAGCTGTTCGGCATACGACGAAGACACGCTTGGTCGCATCATCTTTGGCCCCGCCAACGACGATGAGCCAATCCCGGCCATGGAAGAGGCGCGGGGCGGCACATTGGTGCTGGAAGACATCGAAGCGCTGAGCCATTCGCTGCAAGCCCGGCTTTTGACTGCAATCAATAACCAAGGCACCCCGGCAGAAACCCGCATTGTCGCAATTTGTAATCTGCAAGAGCAGGACCAGACCTGCGAAAGCGTGCTGCGGCCTGATCTGTTCTACCGTCTTGCCGCGTTGCGGATCACCGTCCCGCCGTTGCGCCAACGCGGCGAGGATATCCTGACGCTTTTTACCCGCTTGGGTGAACAGTTTGCCGAAGAATACGGCTGCGATGCTCCAGAAGTCAGCGCGCAGGAAGCGGCGCAACTGTTGCAGGCTCCCTGGCCCGGCAATGTGCGGCAATTGATCAATGTGGCGGAACGTGCGGTGCTGCAAAACCGCCGCGGCAGCGGGTCCATCGCGTCACTGTTGATGGCAGACACGCAAGAGATGAAGCCTACTATGACAACCGAGGGCAAGCCGCTCAAGGAATTCGTTGAGGCCTTCGAGCGGATGCTGATCGACAACACCATGCGGCGCCACAAAGGCTCAATCGTGTCGGTCATGGAAGAGTTGTGCCTGCCGCGCCGGACGCTAAACGAGAAGATGGCGAAGTATGGGTTGCAGCGGTCGGATTATCTCTAGGATCGCCAGACAATGAAAGAGGCGTGGTTAGCGCAACAACTGTGATCGGATCGCGGCGCGCTTCATTAATGTCGGTCAACAAATCAGTCGGCTGCAACAGCGCCGCTGTATATCGCAACCGGTGGTGATCCGAGACATTCAGAGGGTTCTACGCGTCTTTTCAATGCAACGATATATGGCTTCCGCTATGCTGCAATGAAATTGCCATTGTAATGGAGGCCCTTCCTCCCTTATGTATTGTCTACGGATGCTCGCGCAGCAGTTGCGCGGTGACAGCCGATAGAGATTCTCTGTCTTCGGTTTTTTCATAAATGAAAGCAAGACAGCTGATTTGATCCTTCGGGATCAGGAGAACGCCACGGATCGTGTGACATCACCGACCGGGCCATGAACGGGCTTCGCTTCGGCGGGGTCGGAGAAGAAACGCGATGCAAAGCGCGCACAACATGAGGCAAGATGCAGCCGCCCCAAGGGGCGCTGGCACAGCCCGCGCGCAGATCGCCATAATCAGACATGTATCACGGACAACCGCGCCCCCAGGGGCGCCACCGGGGTTACGTGCGAACGGATACAATGCCAAAGAAAATGCTAATAGATGCCACACATGCGGAAGAAACCCGCGTTGTTGTGGTCGACGGAAACAAAGTCGAAGAATTTGATTTTGAAAGCCAGTTCAAGCGCCAGCTTGCCGGCAATATATACCTGGCCAAGGTTACACGGGTCGAACCATCGCTACAGGCCGCTTTTGTAGACTATGGCGGCAATCGCCACGGTTTTCTTGCGTTCTCGGAAATTCACCCGGACTATTACCAGATCCCCATCGCTGACCGCGAAGCGCTGCTTGCGGAAGAAAAAGCCTATGCCGAGAGCCTGAAAGCCGAAGCGGAGGCCGAGGAAGAAAAGCCCAAACCCAAGCGCCGCCGCCGCAGCAAAGCCAAAGCCGCCGAGATCGAGACGGACGATGCCGTCGTCACAGCCGAAGTTGAAACGCCCGAGGAAGAAACCTCAGGCGATATCGCTGGCATGGAAACGATTGATTTGGGCGATAGCGAAGAAGGCAGCTCGCCGATGGAGCTGGTCGCTGAAACGCCGGTCGAAACGCCTGCTGCCGGTGAAGACGACGATGAGGACGAAGACGGAGACGAGGATGCGCCAATGGCTGATCCGAAGTCGAAGGACGAATCTATCGAAAGCGTCGCCGAAGAGGACGACACCGATGAAGTGCGCCCTGTGCGCAAGCCACGCCCCAAGCGTTACAAGATTCAAGAGGTTATCAAGGTTCGCCAGATCCTGTTGATTCAGGTCGTCAAAGAAGAACGCGGCAACAAAGGTGCGGCTTTGACCACATACCTGTCGCTGGCGGGTCGCTACTGCGTTCTGATGCCAAACACCGCCCGCGGTGGCGGGATCAGCCGCAAGATCACCAATGCCGCCGACCGCAAGAAGCTTAAGGAAATCGCAGGCTCTATGACTGTGCCGGATGGCGCGGGCCTGATCATTCGGACTGCCGGTGCGCAGCGCACCAAGGCCGAGATCAAGCGCGATTACGAATATTTGCAGCGTCAATGGGAACAGGTGCGCGAATTGACCCTGCGCTCGATTGCGCCTGCACCAATTTACGAGGAAGGCAACCTGATCCACCGTTCGATCCGCGATCTCTATA
>JALQUF010000054.1 GCA_023263855.1 Yoonia sp.
GACACGATGAACATCACCGTCATCGCCACCCCGCCAAAGATCGCCTGACGGGTCACATAATGAAACGGCTCTAACCCGTTCTTGGCCGCAAGCGGCGGCGAAGACGCCAGGCCCAACAACAGCCCCATGCCGAACAACAGCAGGATGCAAGACATCGTCCATTTATCAATTGTCCGCCACCATCGGGGCAGAACCGGGTCGCCGGAGTGTACCGGGACCGTGCCATAGACCATTTCCGTCATGGATCACCGCTCTTTGCCTACATCGCCCGTTTGCCGGGTCTGATGCCACCTTAACCCCCAATTGACCGCGATTCCACTGAAAACCGCCCGCTTTGGCTTTCGGTGCCTCGTCCGGGTTTCCACGACGACACAAGCGTCATCACGGCATTTGATCTCGCCCACCTGTTGCGCCATATGGGCCGATATGGATTTTGAAACTCTTATCATTGGCGCAGGTGCTGCCGGCATGATGTGCGCGGCTCATGCCGGGCCCGGCGTTCTGGTTGTGGATCACGCCAAAGCCCCCGGTGAAAAGATCCGTATTTCCGGTGGTGGGCGGTGCAATTTCACAAATCTCTACGCCAGCCCGCAGAATTTCATCAGCCAAAACAAGCACTTCTGCAAGTCCGCCTTGGGGCGTTATACGCAATGGGATTTCATCGCGCTGGTCGATCACTATCAGATCGCATGGCACGAAAAGACCCTTGGTCAGCTTTTTTGTGACAACAGCGCAAAAGACATCATCGCGATGCTGCGGGCCGAAATGGACAAGGCGGGTGCGCAACTTTGGCTGCAAACCGACGTGGCTGACATTGCCCATGACGGCAGCCGTTTCACAATCGTGCTGACCCGCGAAGGCCGCACCCGCAGCATTACGGCACGCAATCTTGTTGTGGCCTGCGGTGGCAAATCGATCCCGAAAATGGGCGCGACGGGGCTGGGATACCAAATTGCGGCGCAGTTCGGATTGCCCATCGTGACACCACGGCCCGGACTTGTGCCGCTGACATTTTCAGATGAAAAGTTCAAACCGCTTGCCGGTGTGGCCGCACCGGCACGCGTTGCGGCAGGCGACAGCAGTTTTGACGAGGCAATCCTTTTCACCCACCGTGGCCTTTCGGGGCCAGCTGTCTTGCAGGCCTCTTCTTACTGGCACGAGGGTGAAACCATCAGCGTCAACCTTATTGCGACACATGACCTGCTGTCAGAGCTGAAGACACACCGCCAAACCGATGGGCGCAAAGCGCTGACGACCGTACTGGCACAGCATTTGCCCAGCCGTCTGGTGGATTTCCTGAAGTCGGAACTGCCGCTTGATGGCAATATTGCAGATCAAAGCGACGCCAAGCTGGAAAACCTGTGTCAGCACCTTGCAGATTGGCAACTGACACCTGCCGGATCAGAAGGGTACCGGACAGCAGAAGTCACACTTGGCGGGGTGGATACAGATGCACTGTCGTCCAAGACGATGGCCGCCAAGACCGTACCGGGGCTTTATTTCATCGGCGAATGTGTCGATGTCACCGGGTGGTTGGGGGGCTATAACTTTCAATGGGCCTGGTCATCAGGCTGGGCTGCGGGGCAAGCCATAGCGGACAGGTAAGGTGGATCGTGATCCGCCTTACGCCAGCAACGCTTTCACCTGACTGATGAAGTCATCGCCCCGCGCTTCAAAATTATCATACTGATCAAAAGACGCCGCAGCCGGGGCCAGCAAAACGACCTCGCCGGGTTGCGCCTCAGCCGCCGCCTGCGCCACAGCCCGATCCATTGTGCCGCAAACCTCGGCTTCGGCGCCGATCAACTGGCGCGCAAAATCTGTGGCCTCGCGTCCGATCACATAGGCTTTTGCGACATGGCCCAGATGCGGCAGCAGCGCGTCCAGTCCACCTTCTTTTTGCAAGCCACCGCAAATCCAACGGATCTTTGGAAATGCCTGCAAGGCTTTCGCAGCGCTATCCACATTGGTTGCTTTGCTATCATTCACAAAGCTGACGCCCTCTTTTTCGCCTATAACCTGACTGCGATGGGGCAAGCCGGGATAGCTTTGCATCGCAGCTTCGATCCCCTTGGGGCCAAGGCCCAACGTCCGGCAAGCGGCATATGCAGCACAGGCATTCTGGTGATTATGCGCCCCCGGCAACCCGGCAATGGCGCGCAAGTCAATTGACCCGACCTGTCGCCCTTTGCGCTGCTCGGACAGGAACCCTTTTCGGGCAAAAACCGTCCAGCCCTGCCCTGTCAGTTTCTGACCCGACGAGATGCGGATCACCCGATCGTCCCCTGGTCCTTCGATCAACTGATTGGCCATGTAGCGGCCTTCGGCCTCATCCACACCAATGACGGCGCGGTCCGGGCCGCCTTCGGCAAACAGGCGGCGTTTGGCAGCAAAATAGCCGCCAAGCCCAGCGTGCCGGTCCAGATGATCCGGGCTAAGGTTGGTGAAAACGGCCACGTCGGGGGTCATCGCACGGGCCAGATCGGTTTGATAGGACGACAGCTCCAACACCACGACTTCCGCGTCATGGGCAGGCTGAATATCCAGCACACCGCGCCCGATATTGCCGGCCAATTGCGCCGGTCGTCCGTTCTCGACCAGAATATGATGGATCAGCGCTGCTGTTGTCGATTTCCCGTTGGACCCTGTGACGGCAATAACCCGCGGGACCGTATCAAAATCGTTCCAGTCCGAGGTCGCGAAGGACTGAAAGAACAGTCCGATATCATTGTCGACAGGCACTTGGGCGTCCCACGCCGCTGCAATCACAGGGTTGGGTGCGGGATAAAGATGCGGAATGCCCGGGCTGACGATCAGGCAAGACACATCGTCAAACGCCCCCGGTTTGGTCAGGTCGCGCACATCCAGTCCGGCATCGAATGCCGCGTCACGTGCCACGGCACTGTCGTCCCAGACCACAGGGTGGGCATCGCCCGCCGCAAGCGCCGCCGCTGCCGCCCGCCCCGAACGGCCCAAGCCCAACACCGCGACAGTACGCCCGGCATATCCTTGCACCGGTATCATCAGCGTACCTTTAGTGTCGCGAGCCCGATCATTGCGAGGATCAGCGAGATAATCCAGAACCGGATCACAATCTGCGGCTCGGCCCAGCCCTTTTTCTCATAGTGGTGGTGGATCGGCGCCATCAGGAACACACGCTTGCCGGTGCGTTTGAAGTAGAGCACCTGAATAATCACCGACAGGGCCTCGACCACAAACAGGCCGCCCACGATGGCCAACACGATCTCGTGCTTGGTTGCGACGGCAATCGCACCCAAGGCGCCGCCCAAGGCCAGCGATCCGGTGTCACCCATAAACACCGCAGCAGGTGGTGCATTGTACCAAAGAAAGCCCAGCCCGCCCCCGATCAGACCCATCGTAAAGATCAGGATTTCACCCGTTTGCGGCACGTAATGGACATCCAGATATTCGGTAAAGTCGGTCCGCCCGACGGCATAAGCGATCACACCGAATGTGCCTGCCGCGATCATTACCGGCATGATCGCAAGACCATCAAGCCCATCTGTCAGGTTGACCGCGTTCGCCGCACCCACGATCACGATGATCGCAAAGGGAATGAACAGAATGCCCAGATTGATCAGCGTATCCTTGAAGATCGGCAGGGCCAGTTGGTTGGTCAGATCGTCAGGGTGATAGGCCGCTGCCCAATATCCAGCGATCCCGGCAATCAGAATACCAAGCAAAATCCGTACCTTACCTGACACCCCCGATGTATTCTGTTTTGAGACTTTCGCGTAATCATCGGCAAAACCAATCGCAGCAAACGACAGCGTCACAAACAGCACCATCCAAACGAACGGATTGTCGAGCCGGGCCCAAAGCAGCGTGGAAAACGTCAGCGCACCCACAATCAGCAAACCACCCATCGTCGGCGTACCGGCCTTGACGAAATGGCCTTCCGGTCCGTCATCGCGAATGGGCTGACCGCGGCCCTGTTTGCGGCGCAACACGTTGATCAGGGGCGGTCCAAAAATGAACCCAAACAAAAGTGCTGTCATAAAGGCCCCGCCTGCGCGGAACGTGATATAGCGGAACAGGTTGAAAAAATCACCACCGTCCGAAAGTGCTGTAAGCCAATATAACATGACAGATACCTTATTGTTGTCGCAGGCGGCGATGCCCGAGTTTTCGGATGGCGTCAACGACAAGGCTGACTTTGCTGCCCTTTGAGCCTTTCACAAGCACCACATCGCCGGCATCGACCAACAGCTTTGCTTGTGGGACCAGTTCAACGGCCGTTTCGGCCCAACGCCCACGCTTTTCTTCTGGCAGGGCAACCCACAGATGATGCATCAGTGGCCCGGCACAATGGACCAGGTCAATGCGTTGCAGGTGCGCATTGTCGACCATGTCGCGGTGCATCGCGACTTCATCGGCACCCAACTCCAACATATCACCCAAGATCGCCACGCGACGCCCTTTGACAATGCGGCCCACGTTGTCGGTTGGTGTTGACGCGGCCAGTACTTCGAGCGAGGCCGCAAGCGAGGTTGGGTTTGCATTGAACGCATCGTCAAGCAACGCAAGGCTTTCGCCATCATTGGCACTATCGGTCACGATGATTTCGCGCGTGCCCCGCCCTGCCGGCGGCACCCATGCCGCGATATCAAGCGAGGCCGCAACAGGATCAGCGCCAAGCGCGTCTGCGACAGCCAGCACACCCACGGCATTCATAGCAAAATGGCGACCCGGAACAGACAGCTTGAACAGATAATCAGCACCATCCCCGGACGCGGTAATCACCGTCACATCGCCTGTGATGCGCACGTCCTTTACAGTCCAGTCAGGGGCGTTAGCGCCGAAAAGCACCTGGGTTGCGCCCAGCGCAGTAGCGTGATCGCATAAAATCTGGCTTGTCTCAATATCGCCATTCAGCACAGCAACGCCGTCCGGTTCCAACCCGTCCATGATGCAGGCCTTTTCCACCGCAATGCCCGCAAGGTTTTCAAAAGACGCCAAATGCGCAGCCGCGACGGTTGTGACCATCGCAACATGCGGCCGCGCCATCTGGGATAGCGGTGTAATCTCGCCGGGGTTACTCATCCCGATTTCGATGACGGCATAGTCGGTATCGGCGGGCATACGCGCCAATGTCAGCGGCACACCCCAGTGATTATTGTAAGAGGCTTCCGCCGCGTGGCATTTGCCCTGCCGGTCCAGCACTGCGCGCAACATTTCCTTGGTCGAGGTTTTGCCGACCGACCCTGTGATCGCGGCAATCTTGGCATGCGTCCGCGCACGGGCCGCGCGCCCCAAGGCGGCCAAAGCATCAAGAACATCTGGCACAATCAAAAGCGGCGCATCCGCGCCCACGCCTGCGGGCCTATGCGTGACCAGCGCGGCAGCGGCCCCTTTTTCCAAAGCCTGGGCTACAAAATCATGTCCATCGCGCACGTCTTTCAAGGCGACAAACAGATCGCCCGGTTGGATAGTGCGCGTATCAATCGAAACCCCCTGCGCCTGCCAAGCCTGCGTCGATTGCCCACCAGTGGCCGCTTCCGCCGCGGCAGAGGTCCAAAGCGGGGTCATATCCAGCCCTCCAATGCGGCAACAGCCACGCTGGCTTGTTCGACATCATCAAAGGGCAGCACTGCATCACCAACAACCTGCCCTGTTTCATGGCCTTTGCCTGCAATCAGCAATGCGTCCCCCGCACCCAGCATATCAATGCCGCGCAAGATGGCCTCGGCCCGGTCGCCCACTTCGGTGATGCTGTCAGAGCCGCCTGCATCAACCGCCCCCGCCATGACCGCCGCGCGGATGGCCGCGGGGTCTTCGGAGCGGGGGTTATCATCGGTGACAATCACAATATCCGCGTTTTGCGCGGCTGCCGCCCCCATCAAAGGGCGCTTGCCTGCATCACGATCACCGCCTGCGCCGACAATGACAACAATACGGCCCATCACATGTGGGCGCATCGCTTGCAGTGCGGTTTCAATGGCATCAGGCGTGTGGGCATAATCCACAAAGACCGCTGCACCGCTATCGCGTGTGGCGGCAAGTTCCATGCGACCGCGCACTGTGGTCAGATAAGGCAGCGTATCGAATACATCATCAGGGTCTGCCCCCGCTGCAATCACCAGACCTGCGGCCAGCAAGACGTTCTCGGCCTGAAATCCGCCGATCAAATCCAGTCGCGCCTGCCGCGCGCGACCCTGCCATTCAAACAGCAGATCTTGTCCTGTCGCATCAAAGCGCTGCCCTGTCAGGCGCAAACGGGCATCGGAGTGACGCCCGACACCGATAATTTCCTGCCCACGGTCGGCGCATATCGCCGCGACATCTTCGCCCTTGGGGTCATCAAGATTGATCACCGCGACCCCGTCCTCGGACAGCACGCGCCGGAACAGCCCCATTTTTGCGTCAAAATAGGCCGCGAATGTTTCGTGGTAATCAAGGTGGTCCTGGCTAAAGTTCGAAAACCCCGCAGCCGTCAGCAGAACACCGTCCAAGCGGCGTTGATCAAGACCGTGCGATGATGCCTCCATCGCGACATGGGTAATCCCGTTCTGCGCCGCCTCAGCCAGCACGCGGTGCAGGGTAATAGGCTCAGGTGTTGTATGCTTCAGCGGGTGGTTCCAGGCCCCTTCCACCCCTGTGGTCCCCAGGTTGACGCCCGGCAAATCCAGCTCTTCCCATATCTGCCGGCAAAAGGTTGAAACCGATGTTTTCCCGTTGGTGCCAGTGACGGCGACCACGGTTTGCGGGTGCGCCCCGAACCAAAGCGAGGCTGTTTGCGCCAAGGCCTGCCGTGGATCTTGCGCCACGATCACGGCCGCATCAGAGGCCGCCAGTTCAGCCGCCGCAATCTCGGCGCCCTTGGCATCGGTCAGGATTGCACCGGCCTGCATCCGCAGCGCATATTGAATAAACTCTCCGCCGTGCACACGCGCGCCCGGCAGCGCGGCAAACAAGAACCCTGGCTTCACGTCGCGGCTATCCACAGCCAACCCGGTGATCTGTGCCTCGCGCCCGCCCCGTGCCGTCAGCCCCAGTTGCGCCAGTGATTTCATTGTCTGCCCTCGCTTAGTTTGAGGTCAGTGTTATACCGACCTGCTGAGGCCTGTCTACTTGTGGACGCAGGCCCAAAAGAGGTGCTGTGCGACGGATCATTTCAGCAGCCACGGGGACAGCTGTCCAACCTGCGGTGCGGCGCGGCTCGTCGCTTGAATTCTCTGACGGTTCATCCAGCGTGACAATCAAAACATACTGCGGATCACTGGCCGGAAAAACGGTTGCAAAGGTCGAAATCACCTTGTCTTCATAGTATCCACCGCCTGCCGCGCGGGGCTTGTCAGCAGTTCCGGTTTTGCCGCCCACTTCATAGCCCGGCACCTCGCCAAAGGATGCTGTGCCGCGCACGACCACCTGGCGCAGCATCTCGCGCGAACGGGCGCTGACCGCTTCACTGACGATGCGCGGGCCCGGTTCAACACGGTCACGGCGCAGCAAGGTCGGCGTCACCCGTGTACCGCCATTGAGCAGCGACGCATAGCCCGCAGCCAGATGCACCGGTGACGAAGAAAGCCCGTGCCCGTAGGAAATTGTCATGGTGGAAATCTCGGACCAATTGGAAGGCAAAAGCGGCTTTCCGGTCGGTGCTTCGACCATCTCAAGCGGCGTTGGCTCAAGAAAACCCAGCGAATCCAAGAACGCGCGCTGCCGTTCAGCGCCAATCTGCATCGCAATGCGGGCAGTCCCGATGTTGGATGACTTGACGATGACATCTGTCGTGCTCAACTCAGGGCCGTAATCGCGAAAATCGCGGATGCGGAACCGCCCCCATGTCAGGGGCCCTTGCGTATCAATGATCGAGTCAGCATTGACCAACCCCAGCTCCATCGCCTGTGCCGTCGTAAAGATTTTAAAGACCGAGCCCAGCTCATAAACCCCCTGCACAGCGCGGTTGAACAGCGGGCTGTCAGATTGGTCACCCGTCGTTTGCACGCGGGGCCGGTTGTTGGGGTCAAAATCAGGCAGCGACACCATCGAGATGATCTCACCGGTGTGAATATCCATCAAAACCGATGTCGCGCCTTTGGCGTTCATGATCGACATACCGCCAGCCAGCACCTGTTCGGCGGCAGCTTGCACCGTCAGGTCCAGCGAAAGCTGTAAAGGTGCCCCTTCATTGGCCGGATCGCGCAAGAAGCCATCGAATTGCCGTTCGACGCCCGCAACGCCAATCACCTCGGCGCTGGCCACACCTTCGCGGCCATAGCTGGCGCCGCCCAAGATATGCGCCGCAATCGGGCCATTGGGATACAAACGCATCTCGCGCGGCCCGAAAAGCAGACCGGGCGAGCCGATATCATGCACCGCCTGCATCTGTTCGGGGCTGATCTGACGCCTGATCCACAGGAACCGGCGGTCGCCCTGAAAATCAGCCAGCAGTTCTGCCTCGTCCAGTTCAGGGAAAATCTCGGCCAAACCCTTGGCGGCGTTGGCCGGATCAATCATGTCGCGCGGGTGGGCATAGAGCGAATGTGTTTGCAGATTTGTCGCCAGAATACGCCCATTGCGATCAACAATATCCGAGCGTTGTCCGATAATCGGGTTGCCGACCGCAGATGCGCGCGGCTCTTCCGGGACCGACGACGCCAAAGCGCCCATACGCATCCCGATCAGGCCAAAAGCGCAAAAGAACGCAAGCCCCAGCACCAACAGCCGCCCTTCGGCGCGCTGGCGTTGTTTGTCGGCCATGGCCTCATGACGGCGGGCGCGATTTTCGGCCTCGATTGCATCGGGATTTTCCCCGCGCGCACGCGCCTTGAGGATACGTGCCAGCGGACGCAGCGGTGCACGGGTCATAGATCGTTCTCCATCTGCAAAAGCTGGTCGGACGACAACTCAATCGGGTTTATGATCGGCAAGATGGGGGGCAAAGGATAAATGATCTGATCCACCGCACCAAAAGCGTCCGGCATCAGGGGCAGCAATCCCAAACGGTCAAAATTGAGGTCTGCCAAATCGGCCAGTCGGTCGGGCCGGTTCAGATAGGCCCATTCCGCCCGCAACATGCCAAGGCGTTCGTGAGAAGCGCCAATTTCGCGGTGCAATGTGCGCACCTCAGCGATGGCGGATTGCGTTTTATAGTTCTCTTGATAGGCCCAAAAAGCGAGCGCCATGACAGCAAAGGCAGACAACACATAAAACAAACCACGCACCTAACGGCCCCCCTTTTTCTTCTTCATCGGCATGCCCAACTGCGCCGGATCAATCGCCTCTGCCGGTGCATCCGTCCGGATCGCAACGCGCAACTTGGCAGACCTTGAGCGCGGGTTTTCGGCAAGCTCTTCTGCGTCCGGCCCGATCGCTTTGCGTTTTTCAATGCGCCACGCAGGTGTGACTTGCGCGATTTCGGGCGCATAGCGATTGGCATTGGCGGTATTGCCCGAACGCGCCTGCAAAAAGCGTTTGACCATCCGGTCCTCGACCGAGTGAAAGGTCACAACGGCCAACTGGCCGCCGGGTTTCAACGCGCGCTCAGCCGCCATCAGCCCTTCGGCCAATTCGCCATATTCGTTATTTACGGCAATCCGCAGCGCCTGAAAGGTGCGTGTGGCCGGGTGTGACTGCCCTGGTTTGGCGCGTGGCAGACAGCCTTCAACGATCTTGGCCAGTTGCAAGGTCGAGGTCAGCGGACGGGCTGCAACAATGGCCTTGGCGATACGGCGCGACGCGCGCTCTTCGCCGTAAAGGTAAATAATGTCAGCAAGTTCTGCTTCATCCGCCTCGTTGCACAAATCAGCGGCCGAAGGGCCCTCTTGCGACATCCGCATGTCCAGCGGCCCATCGCGCATAAAGGAGAACCCACGTTCGGCCAGATCTAGTTGCATCGAGCTGACGCCAAGATCCAGAACAACACCATCAAGGTCTGACGCATATTCATCAAGTTTGGAAAACACGCCCGCCACTGTTTCAATCCGATCGCCGTAATCTGCAATCCAATCTGCCGCCATCTCAAACGCCAGCGGATCACGATCAACACCGATGACCTTATCTGCTCCGGCAGCCAACAAAGCACGCGTATAGCCGCCGTTACCAAAGGTCCCATCGAGCCAGACCCCAGAAACAGGAGAGACCGCTGCAATGAGCGGTCTGATCAGGACGGGGATATGAGGCAGGGGTTCAGCGGCAGCAGACATGATCTATTCATCCAACAGGATGAGTGGGTCATACCCATCCCCCTGTTCTTCCAGCCATGCGGTCAGATCCTCTGACACTTCCTCGTTAAAGGTCTCGGCTTTCCAGATTTCAAAATGATCCCCCAAGCCACTGAAGGTCAGTTCCCCATCTGTCAGCCCCAGCTTTTGGCGCTGCTTGATCGGCATGACTGTCCGGCCATCCTTATCAACGTCCAGCTTGATCGATTGGCCGATAATCAAACGTGACAGCTTTTTCTTTTTCACCGACCCGCGCGGCAGCGCGTTGATCTGCCCGACAACTGCAGTAAATTCGTCAACCGTATAGCCATGCAACTGGTGTTTCAGGTGATCGCCATAAAGAAGGAACATGCGCGGTGACAGGCCCGGGGTCCACTCGGGATCGCCCGCTTCGAGCACACGGCGGAAATCTGCAGGGATCGACATGCGCCCCTTACCGTCCACCTTTTGGGTGTGTGTGCCCGTAAAACTCAGAACCACTGTCCCTCGGCCCTCAACTTGCCCCCAAAAAATCTGCCCTGAATGTGAAAACGGCGGATTGATCTGCTGCCACTGATCAATCCGCCGCCTCGTCCCTTGCGGGAAGTCCGACTGCGCGTGCCACCTGGGGGGATGTCTGCTCGCTCACGCGCCGGATCTCATTGGGTAATGGCGAAGCCTGTATGAAACCTGCTTTTGCCGGTTGGGGTTCTTAAGCTGCCCCTTTGAAGTCGTGTCCGTCATTACCGTGAGACTGTTGTGCCACCTGTTCGCTTACCGATCAACAGTTTTTTGGGAATTCATGGTACTACATGGTGTTTTCGCGCCCACTCTGAACCAACATCTTGCGGAACTTCACTGCAAAATTTAGCAAGTCTGGGTGTACTCGCCTTAATGGGCACAACATATGGACAAAAATCTGCCTCCTTAGGCTCATCAGAAAATCCCAATTATTTTTGAATTTCTTACAGATTCGGCCATCGAAAGCCCATGCCATCCCGAAAAACCGTCGCACTCGGGCCGGATTAATCCGAATCTAAGGTCGATTCCATGAATTCCCGCAAAAATTCCGAACGCAGCGCCAAAGTGATGCAGACTTACAACCGTTTATACATCACATGCGCATCGACCATCCCCAGACTTGGGTGATCGAACGCATCGGGAATGGTGCCAACGGTGTCAAAGCCCAAGCGGTGCCAGAGCCGCAGCGCACCGGTATTGCTGGCCAGCACGAAATTGAATTGCATGGCCGTGTAACCCAGCGCCCGCGCCTGATCCTGGCTATGGGTACATAATCTGGCCGCCAGCCCCTGCCCCCGCGCTGTTGGGCTGACGATATAGCCGCAGTTACAAATATGCGCACCACCGCCGGGCTGGTTGGTCTTGATGTAATATGTCCCAACGATCCCATCCGGCCCTTCCGCCACATAGGTCGCGCGTGCTTGCGTCATCCAATAGGCAAGCGCGTCTGTCTTGGTGATCGCCGGATCAACGGCATAGGTATCGCCCGCCGCGAAGACATCGCGCAGCAAAGGCCAGATCAGATCAAACTCATCCAGCCTGGCTGCGCGAATGGTGATCACGCAATGCCACCGTCGATAAAGCGACGCGCCAGCGCGCGGTAAGCCTCGGCCATAGGGCTGTCACCGGCAGCAATAGGGGTGCCGCTATCGCCAGCCAAGCGGGTATCAAGATCAATCGGGAGCGACCCAAGAAACGGCACACCGATCTTTTCGGCCTCGGCCGCCACTCCGCCCTGACCAAAGATGTGGGATTCGGTTCCGCAAGATGGGCAGACAAAGGTCGACATATTCTCGATCATACCCAGCACAGGCGTGCCCAAAGAGTTGAACATATCAAGCGCCTTGCGTGCATCGAGCAGGGCCACATCCTGCGGCGTACTGACAACGACAGCGCCTGTCAGTTCTGTTTTCTGGCACAAGGTCAATTGCACATCGCCGGTCCCGGGGGGCAGATCAACGATCAGCACATCCAATTCACCCCATTGCACCTGCCCCAACATCTGCTGCAGCGCGCCCATCAACATTGGGCCGCGCCAGACAACAGCCTTGCCTTCTTCCATCATCAGGCCAATCGACATCATCGTCACACCATGCGCCTGCAAAGGGATGATCGTTTTACCATCCGGGCTGCCGGGCCGTTTGTTCACACCCATCATGCGCGGCTGCGACGGGCCATAGATATCAGCGTCCAACAAACCAACACGGCGCCCTTCACGGGCAAGCGCCACGGCAAGGTTTGACGACACGGTCGATTTGCCCACCCCGCCCTTGCCGGACCCGATCGCCAGAATACGGTCCACGCCGGATACTTTGGCGGGACCAGCCTGTGGCGTCGGGTGACGCCCTATCTTCAACGAAGGCGGCTCTGGTGCTTTGGGGGCCGGCCCGTGGGCTGTCAGAACCACAGTGGCACTTTCCACACCGGGTAATCGCCGCACGATATCTTCTGCGGCGCGGCGCACCCCATCCATTTTCGCAGCCTCGCCCGGATCAGCCGCCTCGATCACAAAACGCACCGCCCCGCCTTCAATTGTGACCGCGCGGATCATATCGCGCGACACAAGGTCGTCGCCACCGGGCAAAGTGAGTCGGGACAACGCAGAAAGAATTTCTTCGCGGGTGATAGCCATATTGGGACCTCAAGTTTCAAAAGCGACCAAATTTCACCCACCATCTGGCACGTTTAGGGCAAAGCGCAAGGGCGCGGAAAGCAATGCTCAAAAATACATCAGTTTAATGACGATAGGTCAGCAATCCTTATGCGGTTTCTGCATGGCAGCATTGCGGAAAGATGTATTGTGCAAGTGCAGCATTATCCTACATCCTAGTCACAACAGCGCGGCAGAAGCCGCAACACAAAGACAACATATGAGTAGTACAATGTCCGTTTTAACAGAAACATTCTTTGCTGGCACGTCCCTGACCGAGCGCTTTTCGGCGATCCGTGCACAGCTTTCCGACAAGGCCGCCAAGCGTAAAGTTTACCGGACAACACTGTCCGAGCTTGAAAGCCTATCGACACGCGACCTGGCCGATCTGGGCCTGTCACGTTCCATGATCAAAGGTATCGCCTACGAGGCTGCATACGGCAACTAATTCACGAATTCGGATCTGCTGCCTCCTCCCTTTAGGCAGATCTGGACCAAGGCCCATCGCTTCACCTCCTCCCGAGGCTTTGGGTCAGCAATAAGGTGGCGGCATCCACCTCCTCCCGGGTGCCGCCACTTTATACCAACCAGTTTCGGAACCGCCCACCTCCTCCCGGGTTGGAACCGATGATACCACAGGCTAGTGCACCTCCTCCCGCGCGACACCTGTGAGGACGCGTTCACCCCCCTCCTCCTAACTGGGGTGGGCGCCGATCAATAAGAGCGGTCATGTCCACCTCCTCCCGGGCATGGCCGCTTTTTTATTTTGAAGGACAGGACACGCCGCCTTGGTCTTTCAAAAGTCGCCATATCTTTTGTGACATCAACCCTTTGGTAAAGACCGGCTTGATACGATACCCCCCGCCGCCTTGGCATAAGGCCGCGCGATCGCAACAAACTGCGGGCCGCCCTGTATTGGCATCATGATACGCCGCCCCGTTGGCGGGCCGTTTCTATGTAATTCCATCCCAAAGAAGGCTTTGCGATCTGTTCCCAACAGCGCGTAGATCTCGGACCAAACGATCATCTGCGATGCAAGGCGGGTCATACCATTTTGGGTCTCGCTGGGTATGGCCCCGGTTTGGTCAAACGTCAGCTCTGCTTTGCGCACCGGAAACAGCCGCCACGCCGCATAGGCAAGCGCAAAAAGGGCAACGGCAGACCAGATCAACCCCCTTAGAAACGGATCACCCGCGCCATCCTGTGTCATACACGACGATGCAAAAGATCATGACAGGCATCGCGCCAAGCGTCAGCAACAGTTTGGCGGCCAAAACAGCCGGGGCCATTCGGACCAGACCGGATCGTGCGTGGCGCCAATCGTTCCATCCGCCTACCCCCTCACATCCTTGGGCGAGCCCATGACCATATAGCTGGTGATTGAGCGCACATGCGGCACCGTGCCTAACGTATCGGTGTGGAAAGCCTTGTAAGCTGGCAAATCGGCCACCTCGACCCGCAACATATATTCAAACGCACCGGCCACATTATGACATTCGGTCACTTCCTCGGCGCGCTGCATCGCGTGTTCAAAACCCGTTTGCGCCGCTTTGGTATGTTCTGACAGACCAACAGCGACGTAGACCACATAGGCCCGGCCGGTTTGCACAGGATCAAGGCGCGCGCGATAGCCTTTGATCACACCGCTTCGTTCAAGCTCTTGCACCCGGCGCAAGCAGGCCGAAGGCGATAGCCCGACAAGATCCGCCAGTTGCAGATTGCTGATGCGCCCATCGTGCGACAATTCACGCAATATTTTATCGTTTATTGGATCATGCTTCATCATGAATTGCAGCACTACACCCAGAACATGCAATTTGGCAATTTCATTGCGCCTTTGACCACGTATTGTTGCGCAATGACATATGAAATCCTCATCGCCCTGATCGGCTTTGCATTCGCCAGCTCGATCACACCTGGCCCGAACAACCTGATGCTGATGGCGTCAGGCGCCAACTATGGGTTGCGCAAAACCGTGCCGCATATGCTGGGCATCTCGCTGGGTCATGCCTTTATGGTTGCGATGGTGGGCATCGTCTTGTTGCAGGTGTTTGACACCTATCCGGTGCTTAATACCGTCTTAGTCGTGTTGAGCGCGGCGTATATGCTCTGGCTGGCATGGAAGATCGCCAATGCGGTCCCTCCAGAAGCCAAAGAAGTCACCGGTAAACCCTTTACCTTCTTGCAAGCGGCGGCGTTTCAATGGGTCAATCCAAAGGCGTGGTTCATGGCCATCACCGCAATCAGCGCCTACGCCCCGCAAGACAGGGGCATTGTTATCGGATCAGTGCTGGTGGCACTTATCTTTGCATCCGTAAACCTGCCATCCGTCACTGTTTGGGCGTGGATGGGCGTGCAGGTCAGGCGCTGGTTGGGCACGGCAAAGCGGCTGCGGATATTCAACGTATCAATGGCAGTTTTGCTGATCGTATCGCTTTACCCGATGTTGCGTTAACGGCCCCACGGGTGGGGGTGCACACCCACCCTAGAAGGGCACATCGTCTGCGTTGTCGGCACTGACGACAAAGCGCGCGACCACATGCTTGGACCCTGCTTTCTCGAACGCGATCACCAGCTTATCGCCCTCAATCCCCGTCACTTCGCCATAACCAAATTTCTGGTGGAACACCCGCTCACCTTCGGCAAAGGCGCTGACCGCTTCAAGATCGATTGTCATATTGCGCGCCTCGGTCGGCTGGGCCATGCCGCGCTGTTGGCTGCGCGATTGCAGGCGTTTCCAGCCGGGCGAATTGTAAACATCCGCCTTATGCGCCTTTTCGTGCAGGTCCGAACCCACCATCCCCGCCATGGCCGGTGAAGCAGAGGCCGACATGCCAGCCGCGCCGTAACCCCCACCATAAAGGCCCGGAGGCGTCAGCACCTCGACATGATCCTGTGGCAGCTCATCAATGAACCGCGACGGCATCGCTGATTGCCACTGGCCATAAACGCGGCGATTCGCAGCAAAGGAAATCGTGCAAATCTCTTCCGCGCGGGTGATGCCAACGTAGGCCAAGCGCCGTTCCTCTTCGAGGCCCTTCATCCCGCTTTCGTCCATCGAACGCTGAGAGGGGAACAACCCGTCTTCCCAACCGGGCAGAAAGACCGCCGGAAATTCCAACCCCTTGGCCGCGTGCAGCGTCATGATGCTGACCTTCTCGCCCTGCTCTTCGGTCTCATTATCCATGATCAGGCTGACGTGTTCGAGGAACCCTTGCAGGTTTTCGAAATTCTCCAGTGCTTTGACCAGTTCCTTGAGGTTCTCCAACCGCCCCGGTGCCTCTGGTGTCTTGTCGTTTTGCCAAAAACCAGTGTAGCCGCTTTCATCCAAAATCATCTCGGCCAGTTCGACATGGGTATCCGCCTCGGCCCGCACCTGCGCGTGCCAGCGGTCCAGACTGGCCACCAAAATCGTCAGTTCCTTCAGGCCTTTACCACCCAGCAACTTGCCCTGACACACCAATCGCGCGCCCTCAACCAGTGACACACCGTTAGTCCGCGCGGTGCGTTGGATCGTCTGCACAGCTTTGTCGCCCAGCCCCCGCTTGGGGGTATTCACAATCCGCTCAAACGCCAGATCGTCCGCGGGGCTGACGGCCAGCCGGAAATAGGCCATCGCATCCCTGATCTCCATCCGCTCATAAAAGCGGGGGCCACCGATGACTCGGTAGGGCAAACCTATCGTCAAAAACCGGTCTTCAAAGGCACGCATCTGATGGGACGCGCGCACCAAAATCGCCATACTATCAAGGCCCAAGGGCGCCATGCCGCGCGTCCCGCGCTGCATCGCCTCAACCTCTTCACCGATCCAGCGGGCCTCTTCCTCGCCGTCCCAATGACCGATCAGGCGGACTTTTTCGCCATCTTCGCGGGACGTGAAAAGCGTCTTGCCCAATCGCCCCTTATTGGCAGCAATCACGCCAGAGGCGGCGGCCAAAATATGCGGGGTCGAGCGGTAGTTTTCCTCCAACCGCACGACATGCGCGCCCGGAAAATCCTTTTCAAACCGCAGGATATTGCCCACCTCGGCCCCGCGCCAGCCATAGATCGACTGGTCGTCATCGCCCACACAACAAATGTTCTTGTGTGACGCCGCCAGCAGGCGCAGCCACATATATTGGGCCACGTTAGTATCCTGATACTCGTCCACCAGAATGTAGCGGAACCAGCGCTGGTATTGATCCAAGACATCTTCATGCTTTTGGAAAATCGTGACCATATGCAGCAGGATGTCACCGAAATCGACGGCATTCAGATCCAGCAGACGGCGCTGATAGGCGGCATAAAGCTCTACGCCTTTGTGATCAAAAGCACTACTTTCCGCGACAGGTATCTTATCGGGCGTCAGCGCCTTGTTCTTCCAGCCGTCAATAATGCCCGACAACATCCGCGCAGGCCAGCGTTTGTGATCAATACCCGCCGCCTCGATCAATTGCTTCATCAGCCTGATCTGGTCATCGGTATCCAGAATCGTGAAGTTTGACTTCAACCCCACCAGCTCGGCATGGCGCCGCAGTTGCTTGGCACAGACCGCATGAAACGTGCCCAGCCAGGGCATGCCTTCCACAGCTCCCCCCATCAACCCGCCGATACGGCTCTTCATTTCGCGGGCTGCTTTGTTGGTAAACGTCACCGCCAATATCTCATGCGGGCGGGCAGTTCCCGTCGCCAAAAGATGTGTAATCCGCGTCGTCAGCGCTTTCGTCTTTCCCGTCCCAGCACCAGCCAACATCAAGACAGGCCCGCTTAGGGTCTCAACCGCCTCGCGTTGGGCAGAGTTCAACCCATCCAGATACGCGATACGCGGCCGCGCCATCGCCTGCTGGCTCAGTGGCACGGCGGCCGCTTCAAATGCATCATCTTCAGAAAAACTGCTCATCACTCACACATAGCGCCAACAGGCGGGCGTGAAAAGGCTTGTTCTACTTCCGTTCTCATCGTTATTATTGGCCCTAAAATATCCCCGCCGGAGGCTCCTAAGGATTGCCAAAGGCGTCGCACTCGCAATAGCGTGCAGCCTATGACATTGCACAGCCGCTATCCCGCCATTTCCGACCTGAAAACGCGCGCACAGGCCCGTATCCCACATTTTGTGTGGGAGTATCTTGATAGTGCAACCGGGGTTGAAAAGACACAAAAACGCAACCGGACCATGCTGGATCAGGTCCTGCTGAACCCCTCGATCCTGCATGGGGAATTCACGCCGGACCTGTCGACAACGCTGCTGGGGCACACCCATCCGCTGCCTGTGGGCATTGCACCTGTGGGCATGTCGGGCCTGATCTGGCCGGGGGCGGAACAGATGCTGGCCCGGACAGCAGCCCGCGAAAATATTCCCTACACCCTTTCCACCGTAGCCAGCCAGTTGCCCGAAGATGTCGGCCCGCATGCCGGTGCGCACGCATGGTTCCAACTTTATCCCCCCCGCGATCCGGCAATCCGTGATGATATCCTCAAACGCGCGCGGGACGCCGGGTTTCACACCATTGTGCTGACCGTTGATGTCCCCGTCGCATCGCGCCGCGAGCGGCAAACGCGCGGCGGCTTGACCCAGCCGCCCAAGCTGACACCACGGCTGGCAATGCAGGCGGCACAATGCCCCGCATGGCTCAACGGCATTCGCAAGACTGGCATGCCCCGCTTGCGCTTGATGGAGAGCTACTCGGACGTCAAAGGGACGCTGCCGTCGAATGAACATGTCGGCTATTTGCTGCGCACGTCACCGGACTGGAATTATTTCAAATCACTCCGCGACGTCTGGGATGGCCCGCTGATCGTCAAAGGCGTGGCTAGCCCCGAGGATGCCGCGCGGCTGACCGCAGAAGGGGCCGACGCGATCTGGGTCAGCAATCACGCCGGCCGACAATTTGACGGCGGGCCTGCGACCATCGAAACCCTGCCGTTGGTGCGGGCGGCCACGCATTTACCGGTGATCTTCGACAGCGGAATCGAAGGCGGACTGGACGTGCTGCGTGCCTTGGCGCTTGGTGCTGATTTTGTCATGCTTGGCCGCGCATTCCATTATGGTTTGGCCGCCTTGGGCGATCCGGGTGTGGCGCATGTGCTTGATATCCTGCGGCAGGATATGATCAGCAATATGGGCCAGCTTGGCACCCGTACGCTGAAAGATCTGCCCCAACGCCTGCGCCCTAGCCAGTAATCGTTGTAGACGGTCCGCCTTTTGATGCTTACGAATGCTGCAACTGCAAAGGGGGCGACCATGACCGACTTTAAGAAAATCCTAATTGCCAACCGCGGCGAAATTGCCATCCGTATCATGCGCGCTGCCAATGAGATGGGCAAAAAGACGGTTGCTGTCTTTGCCGAAGAAGACAAACTGGGCCTGCACCGGTTCAAAGCCGATGAAGCCTACCGGATCGGCGAAGATCTGGGGCCTGTGGCTGCCTATCTGTCGATTGACGAGATCATCCGCGTCGCCAAAATGTCCGGTGCCGATGCGATCCACCCCGGCTATGGCCTGCTGTCGGAAAACCCTGACTTTGTCGACGCTTGCACCGCAAATGGCATCACCTTTATCGGGCCCAAGGCCGAAACCATGCGCCAGCTGGGCGACAAGGCCAGCGCGCGCCGCGTGGCGATCGAAGCAGGGGTTCCCGTTATTCCTGCGACCGAAGTGCTTGGCGATGATATGGCCGCGATCAAAAAAGAAGCGGCCGAGGTCGGCTATCCGCTGATGCTCAAAGCCTCTTGGGGCGGCGGCGGTCGCGGCATGCGCCCGATCATGTCCGAGGATGAACTGGAAGAAAAAGTCTTGGAAGGCCGCCGCGAGGCCGAAGCCGCCTTTGGCAACGGCGAAGGTTATCTGGAAAAGATGATCATGCGCGCGCGCCACGTCGAGGTGCAAATTCTTGGTGACAGCCACGGCCAGATTTATCACCTGTGGGAACGTGATTGTTCCGTCCAGCGCCGCAACCAAAAAGTCGTCGAACGTGCGCCGGCCCCTTATCTATCGGGCACCCAACGCGAACAGCTTTGTAATCTGGGCAAGAAAATCTGCCAGCACGTGAATTACGAATGCGCGGGCACGGTCGAATTCCTGATGGATATGGACAGCGGCGAATTCTACTTCATCGAAGTGAACCCACGCGTGCAGGTCGAACACACCGTGACCGAAGAAGTGACCGGCATCGACATTGTCCGCGCGCAAATCCTGATTGCCGAAGGCAAATCACTGGTCGAGGCAACAGGCTGTGCGAGCCAGTATGACGTCAAACTTGACGGCCACGCCCTGCAATGCCGTGTGACCACCGAAGACCCGCAAAACAACTTTATCCCCGATTATGGCCGCATTACCGCCTATCGCAGCGCCACGGGCATGGGCATCCGCCTAGATGGCGGCACCGCCTATGCGGGCGGGGTGATCACCCGCTATTACGACAGTTTGCTGACCAAAAT
>JALQUF010000055.1 GCA_023263855.1 Yoonia sp.
CGAAAAGATCGCGCTGTTCTGCAACGTGCGCAAGCAATGCGTTGTCGCGGCCTATGACCTCAAATCGATCTATGAGGCCCCCCTTGCCTACCACGAACAAGGGTTGGATCAGGCAGTGCTGGATGCTTTTGGGATCTCACCGGCCCCGCAGCCCAAGCTGGACGTGTGGCACGATGTGTATGACCGCATCCACAACCCCGAAGGTTACGTCAAAGTCGCGATTGTCGGCAAATACACCCAACTGGAAGACGCCTATAAATCCATCGCCGAGGCGCTGACGCATGGCGGCATGGCCAACCGCGTCAAAGTCAAGGTCGAGTGGGTCGATGCCGAGCTGTTCGACCGCAAAGATGCCGCGCCGTTTCTGGAAGGCTATCATGCAATCCTTGTGCCCGGCGGTTTTGGCGAGCGCGGAACCGAGGGCAAGATCAAGGCTGCCCAGTTCGCACGCGAAAAGAACATCCCCTATCTTGGGATCTGCCTTGGCATGCAAATGGCGGTGATCGAAGCCGCGCGGAATGTTGCAGGCATGGATAAGGCAGGCTCGGAAGAGTTTGACCATGAAGCCGGCAAGAAACGCTTTGAGCCCGTGGTCTACCACCTCAAGGAATGGGTACAGGGCAACCACACTGTCGCGCGCAAGACCGATGACGATAAGGGCGGGACGATGCGTCTGGGCGCCTATGATGCAACATTGGTTGAAGGGTCAAAGGTCGCATCCATCTACGGCACAACCCATATCGAAGAGCGTCACCGCCACCGCTATGAGGTGGATGTGAAGTATCGCGACACCCTTGAAAAAGCCGGGTTGCAGTTTTCTGGCATGTCGCCGGACGGCAAACTGCCAGAAATCGTCGAGTGGAAAGACCATCCTTGGTTTATCGGCGTTCAGTTCCATCCAGAACTAAAGTCCAAGCCTTTCGCGCCGCATCCGCTGTTTGCAGATTTTGTCCGCGCCGCGGTCGAGACTTCACGTCTGGTTTAGGGCGCCAAATCAGCCCGTTAGAACCCGAAGGTGATCTTTCGGGTCAGCACGATGCTTCCGCTGAACTGATCGTCTGATTGCGTAATGGGGCTGTTGGCCGCGTCTTCGCGCAGTTGTTCGTACCGCAAGGTTCCGACAACTTCCCAATCGGCATTGATTGCGTATGTGGCTTCTGCTTCAGCACCTGCGCTCATGATGCCGCCCTGTGCATCATAGGCTGCGAACGCGCCTCCTGCTTCAGCAGCCGACACCCCGAAATAGGTCTGTGCATAATCATCGTCGCCCAGCAAAAGGCGTGGACCGGCGCTGATGGTCAGTTGATCTGTCGGGCGAAAGAAAATGTCACTGCCCAGTTCCGCCACAAAGGATTCGTGACCCACCGCCCCGTACCGCAGAACCGCAAACACATCATAAGTGGGTGTCGTGAATTCCAGACCGCCGCCAATTTCCAGCGATGTATCGACATCATCCAACCCGGCCAGTTCGTCGAAATCATCCGCTTCGCGCGCGCCAATCACCCGGACCGAGCCCCTTAGGCCAAAGCCGTAGTCGTCCCCACCGCCCAGCGCCAGACCGCCCAGTTTCAGCCGTTCCAGCTCAAACTTTGCGCCGACACCTGCGCCCAGATCGTCACTGCCAAAATACTCGGGCGCAAAAGACGGCCCCAACCCAAAGCGGAAGGACAAGCCGTTGGCCTCTTCCTGTGCAGACGCGGCAAGTGGGGCGGTAACGGCCAGAATGGTAAAGATAACACGGGACAGCATAATAATTCCTTTTCTTGTCATTTACGTTCTAGCGTCCGCACTTTCACAAACAACCCCACGATACCGTGATCAACTGCGCAGATGGACAGGCTGACAGCGCTGCGCTAAGCCCACCCCCACCGACAAAAGGACCGCACTGCCCGCTATGCTTTCATATCAACACATCTATCACGCCGGTAATCTGGCCGATGTCCACAAGCACAGTGCGCTAGCATGGGTCCTGTCCTACATGACTCAAAAGGACAAACCTTTGTCCTATCTGGAAACCCATGCCGGTCGCGGGCTGTATGATTTGCAAGACGCTGCCGCACTGAAAACCGGTGAGGCCGCCAAAGGGATCGCCATTGCGCAAAGCTGGTTTCCTCCCGACCATCCCTATGCACAGGTCTTGGCCCGTATTCATGCAAAGCACGGCCCGGATGCATATCCCGGATCACCGCTTGTTGCCGCTGAGAGCCTGCGGCCTGTGGATACGCTGCACCTGTCGGAACTGCACCCGCAGGAATTTGCAGCGCTCAAGGACAACATGGCCCCCTACGGCGGGATATTCCGCCAGAAAGACGGTTGGGAGATGGCGATGTCGCTTTGCCCGCCAGAACCGCGCCGGGGGCTGCTGTTGATTGATCCGTCGTTTGAGGTCAAATCCGACTACGACACCATCCCCGGCACCATCGCGAAATTGCATCGCAAATGGGGGGTTGGTGTGATCATGCTATGGTATCCCATCCTGACCGACGCACCGCACAAACCGATGGTCAAAGCACTACAAGCTGCCATCCCGCAAGCAGTGACGCATGAGGTCAGATTTCCCCCCGCCCGTACCGGACACCGCATGGTTGGCTCGGGCTTGTTCGTCGTAAATGCGCCTTACGGTTTCGTACAAGAGGCCGCCCGGCTCACTTCGCTCTTTGAAGAAAACTTTTCCCACCCTATGTAAGCATCATGTTTCAAGATCTCCTCCGGCGTCTGACCGCCCCCGAACCCTCTGCTCTTCCCGAGCTTGATTGCCGTCTGGCACTTGGCGCCTTGTTGGTGCGCATTGCACGCACCGATGGCGATTATGCCGAGGTTGAGATTGCGCAAATTGATAAGGCACTGGTTGCCCGCTACAGCCTTTCCCCGTTTGAGGCAGCCGCCCTGCGCGCCGAGTGCGAAGCGCTGGAGGCTGAGGCCCCCGATACTGTGCGCTTCACCCGCGCGATCAAGGACACCGTTTCTTACGAAGACCGCGTGAGCGTGATCCAAGCGCTGTGGTCAGTCGTGCTGGCCGACGGTGTCCGCGACGATGAAGAGGACAGCATGATGCGCATGACCGCGTCTTTGCTGGGTGTTTCAGATCAGGATAGTCACCGCGCAAGGCTTAAGATGTCGGCAGGATGATCGCCAGCCTACCCATGTATACGCCGCCTTTGGCCGTTGGGGCCAACGCGGCACTTTGGGCTGCCATACGCGATACAATGCGCACAGACGGACGAGATGCCCCTGAAGACCTGTCGCCTGTGCCCTCTGACCTGATGGCCCATTGGCGCGACCCAGCTTTAGTTTTTTCGCAAACCTGTGGCTTGCCGTTTCGGGCCATGCTGAAGAACGACGTCGCATTGATCGGCACGCCGGACTACCAAGTCGCAGGATGCCCGCCAGGCTATTACCGCAGTCTTGTCATTGCACGCGGGGACGATCCGCGCGACACGATTGCGGCATTTCAGCCCGCGCGGTTTGCTTATAATGATCCTATGTCCCAGTCAGGTTGGGGCGCACTGGCGATGGAAATACCTGATGTCTTGCACGGGCCGCGTCTATGCACCGGCAGCCACCGCGCCTCGATTCTTGCGGTGCAACAAGGGGTGGCCGATTTTGCAGCCATAGACGCCGTGACATGGCGACATCTGCAAAACGCGGGCGAAGCCGCCGGCCTCACGGTCATTCACGCGACGCAACCAACACCGGGGTTGCCCTATATTACCGCAAAGTCAGCTCGGGCCGATGCGTTGTTTGAGGCAGTCTCACGGGCTATCGCTGCCCTCGCCCCGGCCATCCGCGAGGCGCACCAGCTTAAGGGGCTTATTGCCCTTCCGCCAAGCGCCTATGATTTCCCCTTACCGCCTTCACCCGAAGCAATCGGGCGGTAACGCAGGGTCAACTAGCGACTTACCGTTGCAAAACCCCACAATATCGGCACTACTGCCTCCCGGAAACAAGAAAAGCTGCCCAACGTGACAAACGCTGCCCCCGTTATCGAAATTCGTAACCTGCACAAAGCCTATGGCGACCTTGAGGTTCTCAAGGGCGTCGATATCGTGGCGCCCGCTGGTCATGTCGTGTCTTTGATCGGCTCGTCAGGGTCAGGCAAGTCAACGCTTCTGCGCTGTGCCAACCTGCTTGAAGACAGCCAGCAGGGCGACGTTTTCTTCTGCGGCGAGCCTGTCAGCTGGAAAGGAACGGGGCAAAACCGGCATCCGGGCGATCATGCACAGATGATCCGCATCCGCACGAACCTGTCGATGGTCTTTCAGCAGTTCAACCTCTGGGCCCATATGACGATTCTGCAAAACGTCATGGAAGCGCCGCTGACAGTGCTCAAACGCGACAAGGCCGAGGTTGAAGCCGCGGCCCGCAAATATCTTGAGAAGGTCGGTATCGGCGACAAATGCGATGTCTACCCCGCCCAGCTATCAGGCGGACAACAACAACGGGCCGCCATTGCGCGCGCCTTATGTATGGAACCCAAGGCGCTGCTCTTTGATGAGCCGACAAGCGCCTTGGATCCTGAACTTGAACAGGAAGTCGTGAAAGTCATCAAAGACTTGGCCGCCGAAGGGCGTACCATGATCATCGTGACACACGACATGCGACTGGCCGCCGATGTCAGCGACCACGTCGTCTTTCTGCACCAAGGCAAAATCGAAGAGGAAGGACCCCCGTCCGAGCTCTTCGGCAACCCCAAGACCGAGCGGCTACAGGGTTTCCTGTCCGCCACAGTCTCATAAATTCATCAATTCGGGAGATTACTGATGAAAAACCTTATCTTTACAACGGCCGCACTTGCTGTCGCCGGTTCAATGACATTGGCAGACGCACACTCTGTTGTGCGTCTGGGCACCGAGGGCGCCTACCCTCCCTACAACTTCCTCAACGACGACGGTGAAGTCGATGGTTTTGAGCGTGAAGCCGGCGATGAGATCTGCGCCCGCGCCATGCTGACCTGCGAGTGGGTCACAAACGAATGGGACAGCATTATCCCGAACCTCGTGTCCGGCAATTACGATGTCATCATCGCAGGTATGTCCATCACGGATGAGCGCGACGAAGTGATCGACTTTTCGCAAGGCTACACACAGCCCGATCCATCCGCATACCTTGCCATGTCAGCTGACGTTGATCTGGCAAACGGCGTAATCGCTGCGCAAACAGGCACCATTCAGGCCGCTTTTGTTGCAGGCACAGGCGCCACATTGCTGGAATTCGCAACTCCTGACGAATCCGTGGCCGCCGTCAAAGCTGGCGAAGCAGACGCAGTTCTGGCCGACAAATCCTTCCTCTCACCTATTGCGGAATCTGACGCCGAAGTCATGCTTCTGGATCAGGAAGAGCTGATCGGTGGTGGTGTCGGTCTTGGTGTGCGCGAAAGCGACGGCGAACTGCTGGCCAAGCTGGATGCGGCCATCACTTCTATGAAAGATGACGGTACGCTGAATGAACTGATCGCAAAATGGGGCGTTGGCGAACCTTTCTAAGTCGCACCTGTAGAACGATTGAGGGCTGCCAGATCTGGCAGCCCTTTTTCGTTTTAAAGCCCTAAAAGCGATCTGGACGATAGGGCGCCAGCATCGCCGCATCTGTATTATCCAGCCGGCCCGCAATGTCCTTGGCAACCAGTTCAGCAATGATCGGGCCAAGCGTGATCCCCGAATGCAGCACCGCGACATAGGCCCCATCCGCGATGGCCCCGACAACCGGCAATCCATCCGCGGGCACCGGGCGTTCGGCGCGGATCACTTCTGCCCAATCCACGTTTTCCAGCCGACCACAGAGGTCCTTAAGCCGCGTCATTGCATGATCAGCCGCTGCAGTCGGGGTTTGCATCAGGCTTTCGGCGCTGTCGCTTTGGTGGGCGACCGCCACCGGCATCAGGATTTGGCCCGACGACTCTTGCCTGATTTCACCCTCTGGCGTGGCAAGAATATGGTTAAGTAATCTGTCTTGTGGTGTGGTCCGCAAGATATACGCAGGGCGCGGGACAAGCGGGATTTCACAGCCGATACTGCGTGCCAGCGCCGTCGTACCTGTGCCGGCGGCAAGGATCACTCGATCCGCTGGCAGCGCCCCCTGCGCGGTTGCAATACCTGTCACGCGGCCGTTCTGTGTGGTCAGCCCCATCACTGAGACGTTGCGGATCACTCTGGCACCCAGATCTTGGGCTGCTGCCAGAAATTGCCCCGCCAGATCAGCTGATGCCGCCGCACCCTCAGAGGGAAAGAACAAGGCGCCGTCCGGCGGAGACGCAAGCGCGGGCTCACGCATTTGCACCTCTGCCTTGGTCAGCATCTCAACCGGATAGCCGAATGCCTGCAGTTGAGCATATGTCGCCGCCCTCTGCTGGGGATCCATGTCCCAACACAGGCAACCCTGCCAATGCACGCTGACTGGCACATCCGCCATAGCGCGATGCCACGCAGCAATCCCCGCCGCGCGCAGTTGATGGTGATCATCATTCAGAAAGAAGCTTGCATTGATCCAACCAAAGGCTGCGCTGGTCGCATCAGCACCGCCCCCGTGGATCACCGTCACCCGATGCCCTGTTCTGGCCAACTGCAACGCTGTGGCCGCTCCAATGATGCCAGCGCCTACAATAATGGCGGATTGTACCATTTTTGACATTCCAATCCCGAAACCGAGCGTAACAAAGCCCTGTTGATGATGACAACGCGTTGACACCCAAGGCCAATTGTTGGACGGATTGTACCGACAGCGCAACAAGGCGATTGATGTTTAGCTTCTGCTCAGATCCAGCCACATTAGAAGGCTTCCGATGGCTCAGCTGCTACCTGACCACGGGTAAGCACATGTCGATGTACTGGGCCGTTGGCACGGTGCTGCTTTTGCTGGCGATCACCGCTCCGGCCGCACTGGCATTCGGCTTTGCGGGTGCATCGGCGGCCCGCAGCAATCTGGCACCGCTGCGCTGGATCGGAAAAACCTATATCGCCGTCGTGCGTGGCATCCCTGACATTGCGTTTTTCTTGTTCTTTGTCATCGCGCTGGATCAGGCGTTCGAATATATCCGCCACCGCATCAAATGCCCCGACTGGGACGAACCTGTCCGCCAAGGCAATGACTTTATCGTCTGCACCGCCGCCAAACTGCCGCTGGGCAATGCCCCGCAATGGGTACATGAAACCTATGGCTTTATGCTGGCGGTCCTGACCTTTGCTATTGTGTTCGGGGCCTTTGCTGCAAACGTGCTGTTCGGGGCCATGCGCGCGGTGCCAAGAGGCCAGCTTGAAACAGCCGAAGCGTATGGCATGAGCCGCCGCCAGACGTTCTGGCGCATCCTTGTGCCGCAAATGTGGGTCTACGCCCTGCCCGGCTTGTCAAACCTCTGGATGGTCCTGATTAAGGCCACACCTTTGCTATTTTTGCTGGGGGTCGAAGATATCGTCTATTGGGCGCGGGAACTGGGCGGGGCGAAGCAGCCGCAGTTTACCGAGTATCCGCATCCTGATTGGCGCATGTGGTATTTCTTTGCACTGTTGGTTTTCTATCTGTGCTTCACCAAAGTGTCCGAAGTTGTCCTCGACAAGGTGATGGCCAAACTGACCCACGGCCAAGCCACCACAGCGGGCGAAGCCCAGCGAAAGGCCGCCGCATGAGCTGTTGGGAAACCATTGCCGACTATGCCTTGCGCAGCCAGGGTATTGGCGAACGTCTGTTGCCGCGCAGCGATTTCACGCTGTGCCAGCAGTTCACCCTGATCGGCTCGGGCATGATCTGGAACATCTACTTTGGTGTGTTTGCGCTGTGTTCGGGTTTCTTTTTGGCCACGGCTGTTGCACTGGGCAAAGCGGCGCGTAATCCGTTTATCCGCAAGCCCGCTGAATGGTTCATTTTTGTCTTTCGGGGATCACCGCTTTTTATCCAGTTCTTCTTTGCCTACTTCGTATTTCTCAGCCTCAAAGGCGTCAGCCCGCTTTTCGATCCGTTCACCTCGGCATGGCTGGGGGCGCTGGTGGTGCTGTTCTTCAACACCGCCGCCTACTCGGGCGAGATTTTCTACGGTGCACTACAGTCGATCCCCAAGGGCGATACTGAAGCAGCAGACGCCTATGGCTTGTCTGGCTGGGCGCGGTTTCGCCGCGTGATCTGGCCAACGATGCTGCGATTGGCATGGCCCGCTTATACCAACGAAGCCATCTTTCTGTTCCACGCCACAACACTGGTATTCTTTTCAGGGTTCCCCGCCATACAGCAGCGCGGTGATGCCCTTTATTATGCCAACTACTTCGCCGATAAGACGTTCAACCCCTTCGTCCCCTATCCAATCCTTGCCGGTTATTTCATTATTTTGACACTGATCGTCATTGGCATTTTTGGATTGATCAACAACCGGCTCAACCGTCATCTTCCACAAGAACGGCGCAAGACCATCAAAGTAAGGCCTCAGATTATCCGATGAGTTGGCTCGATGACCACCCCGAAATCCGCAACCTGCGGTGTGGTGCTGCAGATTTAAACGGCCAAGCGCGGGGCAAACGTATGCCACGCCGCTTTGCAGAGAAGCTGGAAAAAGACGGCACGCGGTTTCCGCTCTCGGTCCTGAATCTTGATATCTGGGGCGAAGACATTGACGACAGCCCACTGGTGTTTGAGACCGGCGACGCCGATGGCCTGCTGCTGCCAACCGAACGTGGCTATGTGCCAATGCCGTGGCTGCACTCGCCCACCGCGCTGCTGCCGCTTTGGTCATTTCAGGATGATGGCACGCCTTTCTCGGGCGATCCGCGCCATGCCCTTGCGCGGGTGCTGGAACGGTACAAGGCGCTTGGCCTGACCCCGGTTGCGGCCACGGAAATGGAATTCTATTTGGTTGACGATTCAGGGCGCGAACTACGTCAGCCCAAATCGCCACGCTCGGGCAAACGCCGGGCCGGGGCCGAGATACTATCCTTGCGCGCGCTTGATGGGTTTGATGCGTTCTTTAACGAGCTGTACGAAGCCTGCGACGCCATGAACATCCCTGCCGAATCCGCGATTTCCGAAGGGGGCGAAGGCCAGTTCGAAGTCAATCTGGAACACGTCCCCGACGCTTTGAAAACCGCTGACGATGCATGGTTCTTTAAAATGCTGGTGCGCGGTCTGGCCCGCAATCACGGCATGGCGGCCAGCTTTATGGCCAAGCCCTACGAAGACTATGCAGGCAACGGGCTGCATACGCATTTCTCGGTGCTTGATGCCGATGGGAACAACGTATTCGCCAATGGCACCTTCGAAGGCACGCCAATGCTGCACAACGCGATTGCGGGGTGTTTGGCTGGTATCCCCGATTTGGCACTGATCTTTGCACCGCATGGCAACAGCTATGAACGGCTGGTTCCCGGGGCGCATGCGCCCACCAGTATTTGCTGGGCTTATGACAATCGCACAGCAACCGTACGCGTACCCGGCGGCAGCTATGCGGCACGGCGGATCGAACACCGGCTGGCGGGGGGTGACGTGAACCCCTATCTTTTCCTTGCGGCGGTGCTGGGGTCTGCCCTGATCGGGATCGAAGACAAGATGACACCCCCTGCCCCGATCACCGGCAATGCCTATGATCAAAAACTTCCACAGGTGCCAAGCACGTGGGAAGACGCAATCAACGCCTTTGAAAACAGCGCGCTGGCCCGGCGGATTTTCGATCCGCAACTGGTCGACAACCTGATCCGCACCAAGCGGCAGGAAATGTTCCATTTCGCTGAAATGACACCGGAAGAACAGCTCGATCACTACCTTGATCTTGTCTAGCGCCAGCACTGGTGCTTGTTGTAAGCAGACTTATCAATAGATCAGACCAAACAAAGAGAGCCCCCATGAAGATCGGGATTTTGCAAACCGGACACGCCCCAGATGAGCTGCTTGAGCAGTCAGGGGATTATGACGCCCTGTTCCGACAGCTCTTGGACGGTCAGGGGTTCAGCTTTGTCACCTATAATGTGGTCGATATGGAATTTCCCGACGCCATCACCGCCTGCGATGGGTGGCTGATCACCGGGTCCAAACACGGCGCTTACGAAGATCACCCTTTCATCCCCCCGCTTGAGGCGTTTATTCGTGATGTCTATGCAGCCGATATTCCGCTGGTCGGCATCTGCTTTGGCCATCAGATCATCGCGCAGGCGCTGGGTGGCAAAGTCGAGAAATTCGCAAATGGCTGGGCTGTTGGACGCCGGGTCTATGATTGGAACGGTCAAAGCGTGGCCCTGAATGCCTGGCATCAGGATCAGGTGACAGTGCTGCCCGAAGGCGCGCAGGTCATCGCGCATAATGATTTTTGCGCAAACGCTGCATTGGTCTATGGCAATCGCGCCTTCAGCACCCAACCGCACCCCGAGTTCAGCCCCGATTTCATCGACGGTCTTATGACATTTCGTGGCAAGGGTGTTGTGCCGGATCAGCTACTGGCCGAAGCACATGCCAATCTGGACAAACCTATCGACAGCCCCCGCATCGCGGATCAGATCGCGCGGTTCTTCAAAGAACGCACTGTGTCCTGACGCGCACCCGATGGCCCAATGAACCCGCTTTACCGCAACGACCGCCCGGGTGAGTACCCCAATAGTTGGTATGCCGCCTCTGCAGATATCCCGCCCACGCGGGCGCCTTTGAAAGGCGAAGTTTCGGCAGATGTCTGTGTTGTGGGTGCCGGCTATACCGGTCTGTCTGCGGCACGGCATCTCGCCCAGAAGGGTCTGGACGTTGTCGTACTGGATGCTCACCGCGCAGGCTTTGGTGCCTCAGGGCGCAATGGCGGGCAGGTTTGCAGCGGCTACGACAGCGACCAAACCACACTGATCACGAAAATCGGGCGCGCACATGCCAAAGCACTTTGGGACTTGGCCGAGGAAGCCAAGAGCGATCTGCGCAGTCTTTGCCAAGACCATATTCCCGAAGCGCGGTATACCGCCGGCTTGGTGCACAGCACCTACACGGTGCAGGATGCCGCCCATGACCGGGCCGAAGTTGACCTGCTGAGACAGGAATACGGCTATCAGGATGCCCGTATGTGTGACGCAGAAGAGATGCGCGCGCTTGTCAAATCGCAGCAGTTTGAAGGTGGCCTGTTGGACATGGGTGCGGGGCATATTCACCCGCTGCGCTATGCACTCGGGCTGGCACGATTGGCCGAACAGGCCGGTGCGCGGATCTATGAACGCACGGAAGTGCACAGGATTGACAAGGGCGACCCGGCGATCGTGGCCACCGGCCAAGGGCGGGTGAAAGCGCGTCATGTCATCCTCGCCGGGAACGGATACCTGCCCAATATTGAACGCAAGGTTGCAGCACGGGTGCTGCCGGTCAACAGCTTCATCTGCGCGACAGAACCGCTGGGCGACCGTGCCGATGCTGTGTTTGGTCAGGATGTGGCAGTGAATGACAGCAGGTTTGTGGTCAACTATTTCCGGCTATCCGAGGATAAGCGTCTGCTTTTTGGCGGGCGCCCCAGCTATTCGATCGGGTTTCCCGACGATATATCCACGCTTTTGCATAGGCGCATAATCGACCTTTTTCCACAGCTTGCGGGCATCAAGATCGACTACGCATGGGGCGGCAGCCTAGGCGTGACGATGACACGATTGCCTGCGCTTATCCGGGTGGCCCCCAATATTGTCTCGGCCAGCGGATACGCCGGGCACGGTGTAGCACTTTCAGGTTTGGCGGGCAAAGTCATGGCCGAAGCCGTGGCGGGACAAGCCGGACGGTTTGAGACGCTCGCTGATCTTAACGTGCCGCGCTTTCCCGGTGGCGCTGCCTTTCGGGCTCCGATCCTACGCTTGGCAATGACGTGGTATTCGCTACGTGACCGATTGGGTCTTTAGGCGGCGGGGCTTATTTGCCCATCTTCGACAGCTTTTCCTGCAAAGCCGCAAGCTGATCTTTTATCTCACCAAGATCGCCGTCGTCTTTGGTGTCCTCAGATCCGGGCGTCATACCGCCAGCAAGCATGCCACCAGTCATGGCTTTGAAAAAAGCTTCCTGCTGGGCGCGCATCGCGTCAAAGCCGGGCATGCTTGCCATCGGGTTGGCTTTGCCCATGTTCTCCATCGCTTTGGATTGCCCTTCGCGCAGCATCTCGAAACTGGCTTGCAGAAATTGCGGCACAACCGATGCGGCCTGGCTGGTATAGCTGCGCACCAGATCGGTCAGCACATCAACTGGCAACACACTTTCGCCGCGGCTTTCGTGCTCTGCAATAATTTGCAACAGGTATTGGCGCGTCAGGTCGTCACCGGATTTCAGATCAACGATCTGGACCTCACGCCCCTCGCGGATAAATACCGCAATATCTTCTAGCGTCACATAATCGCTGGTTTCCGTATTGTAGAGACGGCGGCTCGCGTAGCGCTTGATCAGCAGGGGTTTGTTCGTGTCGGCCATGACGCTCTCTCCCGAGATGTTGCAGTGCAGAGAAGCCTATGCCGCGTCTGCGCAAAAAGAAAGCCTAATGCGCAAAACAAAAGACGGCCCGCTTTCGCGTGCCGTCTTTCAAAAATCGAACCCTTAGGGAGGAAAGGGCGATTTCAATTCAACTTACTTTGCAGCAGCAGTTGCTTTCTTAGCAGCTGTTGTCAGCTCAGCTTGTGCTTTCTTCGCAGCAGCTGTCATGTCCTCGGACATGTCTTTGCCAGCAGCCATCACCAGCTCCATTGTCTGGGTCTGAACTTTTTTCGCGATTTCAGCGAAAGCAGCCATGTGCTCTGCTGCGGATTCAGCAGATGCAGATGCGAAGTCTGTCATTGCTTTTGCATAGTCAGCAGGCTCTGGCTTGGCTTTGGACATTGCTTCAACTTTCGCAAGTGTGTCTTGTGTCCATTTCGCGGACAGCTCAGCAGATTTGCCAGCAGCGTCAATTGCAACTGCAGACATCTTCTCGGCCAGGGCAGTCTGGTTCTTGAACTGCTCTTCCATTGCTTTTGTGTCTACGGGGAACGCGCCTGTCATGTCTTTGAAGATCGCGGTGAAGTCTTGTGCTTTAGCAGCCATGGTATCAACCTTTCGGGTTCGGTGCGGGGGACACCCGCTGTTATCTCGTGACACCAATATGCATGCTGCACTGCAGCATTTCAAGTATTTTTTCTGCAGTGCAGCATATTTTTTCGTCGATCGCAAAAAATCTTGCGATTCTGGTTATTTATTCACGACGTAGGTCCCCGGCGCGGCTGCCAACACAGGATGTTTGTCGTCGCCCGGTGTGCGCGCTGTGACTTTTTTGCCTGATTTTTTGGACAACCAAGTGCCCCAGCGCGGCCACCATGAGCCTTCATGCTTATCCGCAGCATCCAGCCAATCATCCGCTGTCAGCCCAATCTCTGGGTTGGTGTAGTGCCCATATTTCTTCTTGCTGGGTGGATTGATGATCCCGGCGATATGCCCGCTTTCGGACAAGATAAAGGTTTTATCCTTCGATCCCATTTTGCTGATGCCGGTATAGCTGCTTTTCCATGCCGCGATGTGATCCGTTTCGCAGGCAATGGCACACAGCGGCACAGTCACATCCTTGAGCCGCACAGTCGTGCCCGCCACATCAAACCCATCGGTTGCGAATTTGTCGTCCTGACACAGGCCGCGCAGATACTCGACCGCCATTCTGGCAGGCAGATTGGTGCCGTCACCATTCCAATAAAGCAGATCAAAGGCCGGCGGCGCCTGCCCCATCATATAGCTTTTGATGGCTGGTCCATAGATCAGATCGTTAGAGCGCAGATAGGAAAAGGTCCGCGACATAAAGAAGGAATCCAATATCCCGCTTTCCTCGACCTGACTTTCAATTCCATCGACAAAATCATTATCAAGGAAAACACCAACCTCGCCCCGATCCGAAAAATCGGTCAGCGTCGTAAAGAACGTGGCGCTGTTGATCGACGTATCCTTGCGCTGCTTCATCAGCGCCAGCGTGAGCGACAACGTCGTGCCAGCGATACAGTAACCCACCGCATTCACCTTTTTGACGTTGCAGATCTCTTTGACCTCTTTGATCGCGGTCAGATAGCCTTCTTCGATGTAGTTGGTCATCGATGTCTCACGATAACCTGCATCAGGGTTGACCCATGATACGACGAACACCGTATAGCCCTGATCGACAACCCATTTAATCAGGCTGTTCTGGGGTTTCAGGTCCATGATATAGAACTTGTTGATCCACGGCGGAAAGATCACCAGCGGTGTCTCGTAAACCTTTTCGGTCGTCGGCGTGTATTGGATCAGCTCAAACATGTGATTGCGAAAGACGACTGATCCGGGCGTCGTGGCCAGATTTTCACCCAGCTTGAAGGCTTTCTTATCGGCCAATGTGACAACAAGATCGCCGTCGTTCGCCTCAAGATCAGCGATCATGTTTTCCAAACCGGCCACAAGGCTTTCGCCCTCTGTCTCGGCAGCCAGCGCAAGCGCCTCGGGATTTGTCGGTAGAAAGTTGGTCGGGCTGATCATATCGACCAATTGCTGGCTGAAATAACGCAGACGCTTCTTTTCTTCAGAATCAAGTGTGTCGATATCTTCCACCGCTTGCTGCACTGCAGCAGCATTCAGCATGTATTGCTGCTTGATAAAGTTGAAGTAGGGGTTTGTCTCCCAAAGCTCGTGCGAGAAGCGGCGGTCCTTGGGGGTTTCATCAGTCGGGGCTTCCAACTTGCCTTGCGCCAGCAGGTGCTGGGCCTCGACATAGTGCTTGACCGACTTGCCCCAGAATTCCAGCTGATGTTCGATCAGCTTGGCCGGATTGTGCATCATCTCAGTCATATAGCCGGTCGCGGCCTTGACGTAGAGCTCCTGACTGGGCCCCTGCAAAGATGGCGCAACCGTGCGCCCCTGCCCCATGACTTTCAACAAACGCTGGGTAAGCTCTTCGACCCGCGCAAGGTTCGCTTCGAGTTTTGCGACATTTTGGCCAGCGGCCTCTAGCGGTTCCAAATCGTTTGTTGTCATTTTAACTTCCTTATGCGTATGCTGCGTGTGCAGCATGGCCTGCCCCTACCATCGGAGTGTGACGAAATGAAGTATATGATGACCTACGACCTGATGGAAAGCATGCGCAACACGAATGAGTGGTTGGGCGCAACTGCGCGGGCCTATGCGTCGTACCCGATGATGTCATGGGGCGCAAATCCTGCGATGGATTGGCTTGAGGCCTGGGGCAAGGTTACAGAGCGCACGTTCTCGCGCATGGTGGCCAAGCCCGATTGGAATATCCCGGTCCAGACGAACATCGATGGCACGGATATGGTCGTGACAACGGAAACCGTGGTCGAACGCCCCTTTGGCGATCTGGTCCGCTTTCGTGTTGGCAACCGCCCGGACCGCACACGCCAGATCATGCTGGTCGCCCCGATGTCAGGACACTACGCAACGCTGCTGCGCAAAACCGTGATCAGCCTTTTACCCGATGCCGATGTTTTTGTGACCGATTGGCACAATGCGCGCGACATTCCTGTCAGCGCCGGCAAATTCGATATCGAAGACTACACACTGTATCTGATGGATTTCATGCGCGCCTTAGGCCCGGACATCCACGTGCTTGCCGTGTGCCAGCCTGTGCCACTGGCGCTGGCCGCAACCGCCTATCTGGCCGAGCTTGACCCGGCTGCGCAGCCGAAGTCGCTGACGCTGATTGGCGGCCCTGTCGATCCTGAGGCGAACCATACAGAAGTGACCGACTTTGGCCGCTCTGTCACGATGGGGCAGCTGGAAGAAACGATGATCCAGCGCGTTGGCTTCAAGTATGATGGTGTCGGGCGCATGGTCTATCCCGGCCTTTTGCAACTGGCCTCTTTCATCTCGATGAATGCCGAAACCCACACCAATGCCTTCCGCGATGAAATTATCCGCGTGGCCAAAGGTGAAGCATCCGAAAATGACCGCCACAATGATTTTTACGACGAATACCTCGCCGTGATGGACATGACCGCCGAATTTTACCTTTCAACCGTTGAGCGGATCTTTAAAGAACGTGAAATTGCACGCAATGAATTTGTCGTAGCCGGTCACAAGGTTGACTTCAGCAAAGTGACCACAGTTGCTGTCAAGATCGTCGAAGGCGAAGATGATGACATTTCGGCGCCTGGCCAATGTCTTGCAGCATTGGGTCTGCTAACTGGCTTGCCTGACGACAAGAAAGCGGCCCATCTGGAACCGGGTGCCGGTCACTACGGTATTTTTGCGGGACGCAGCTGGCGCAATAACATTCGCCCGCTGGTGTTGGACTTCATCGACGCCAACACCGATGCGTCCAAAGACGCAGCCGGCAAGGTTGTCTCAATCAAATAATCGCGGCGTCCCAACTGACGAACGCTAGAGGCGCAGCATCATCGGCTGCGTCATCCAGCGTTGCAGCGCCTCGGTCGTCGCTTCTGGCGCTTCCATCGTGGGCAGGTAGCCCGCAGCATCAATCACCTCGAACTGTGCGTAGGGTATCAGCTCGGCCAGAAATTCGTGCCGTTTAAGCTGATATTGCCCGTCATGGCGCCCACAGATCACAGCCGTGGGCAGTTGGATTTGCCGCAGCGTGGCTTGCTGGTCTTTACGCCGCTGCATCGCGCGGGCTTGCTTGATATATACATCAGGCCCCAGATCGCGGCCCATCTCGGTCAAAAGGCGGACCAATGCGACCTTATCGGTAGAAGGCGCCATCCAGGTCGAGTTGATTTCATGTTGCAGCACATCAGCCAGACGCCCAGCGCGCGCGGCAATAATATGCGGTTCGCGAGCGGCGGCGGTCTCGGGGGTGTCGGCCTGAGGGCTGGTGCTGACAAGCGCAATCCGTGTGATCCGCTCAGGCGCACGGCGCATGATCTCCATCGCGACCATGCCACCCAGCCCCATGCCGCAAAGGGCAAACTTGGAGGGCGACCAAGACAGGATCTGACTGGCGATTTCTTCTATCCGCTCACCACAGGTGGGCGGGGCGACCATCACGGCATGCGCCTGTGACATTACTTGTATCTGATGCGCAAACACACGCGCGTCAGATAGCATCGGTGGGATCATCACCAGCGTTTCACGCGGCATTGTACAAAAGCCCTAACAAACTGCTCAACCTTTATAGGTTTTTTTGATACTGTGGCGCGGAAAAGCCCCGCCTGCAAGTGTTTCAGCATGCTGGCAGCTTCTGCACCCACGCGATAATCTGCCGGGCCAGAGGCACAGTTTGGCCGGGTGAGAAAACATCACCTGCCATCACGTGCCCCATTGCGTCATCATCGGGCGTCTGTGTGATCGCAATGCTTTCGGCTGGCCCGCCCCACCCGGCCATGACTTTGCGGATCTCGGCAGGATGCACGACCTGATCTGCATCGTTGAAACAAAAAAGCGCAGGTGTCCCGATCAATGAGACATCCATTTGGCGCGCAGCCCGCACTGCATCGGCCATCACGTGGATCGCATCGGTTGGATACTCCACCGTCCAATAGGCGGCATGGGCCGCGCTGATCGGGGTGAAAGAGCGCGACGCCCCCGCGACATAGCGCGACCAATGCCGCGCGCCGGGCAGATCCAGCAATGCCTGCACAACGCGGTGCCGCAGTCCGAAATTGGGCGAGACATGAATCATGGCTTTCGCTTGTGCCCCTTCGGCCAAGGCCAGTGTCGCCAAGGTGCATCCGGTTGAGCAGCCCATGATGATCACGTCATCCCCGATGGCCTGCGCAATCATGATGGCCTCGGTCACATCACGCTGCCAGTCTGCCAGGCTGGCGCGCGCCAATGCGTCCCCGTCTTGCCCGTGCCCGGTCAACCGCGTGAAATACAAATTCGCGCCAAACGCCTCGGCCACTAAATCAGGCAAAGGGCGCAGCTCTTCGCCCGTCGCAGAGAACCCGTGGATAAAAAGCACTGAGACAGGCGTTTTCGTGGCCTCTGCGCCAGCCCAGATGACCCGTTTCTGGCAGCCCCGGCGCAGGTGTGGCACCTGTGCTTCCGCTGCAGCCAATGCAGATTCTATCTGTGCCAGTTCATGCAAATACGCACCGCTCCCTTGCCAGCTAGATAAGCACCAGCGCCAGAATAGCAACGCCACAAAAGGTAGCCGCATGGGCGTAACCGTCACCTGCAAGGCACGCTGTCATCCCAAAGCGGAACGTGGCGTCAGAAGCCGTTGCCGGATTTAACTCGCGCGGTCCAAGACATCCGAGACCGAGGCGACGATTAAATCCAGACAGGCCGCATCAGAAAATCGGTGGTCTGCGCCATCTACAAGGGTCAGCCGCATATCAGGGCTTGTTGCATGATCCAGCAATCGTAGCGCCACAGACATATCTACATCTGCGTCAGCCGTGCCTTGCAAAGACCGCACCGGAAAAGGCAGCGACAGCGGTGCGCGCAAAACAAGGCGGTCCCGCCCCTCTTCAATCAAGCGGCGGGTGATGATGTAGGGCTCGCCGTACTCAGACGGCAACGCAACCTGCCCCGCCATCAATTCTTGCTTCTGGGCGTCTGTGAAACCGGCCCACATGCTGTCTTCGGTAAAATCTGGCGCAGCCGCGATCGTGACCATGCCGGCGACCTTTTCAGGCATCGCCTTGGCGACCAATAAGGAAATCCATCCCCCCATGCTGGACCCAACCAAAACAACCTTGCCTGCCAACAGACCCAGCGCAGCGCAAGCGTCTTCAAACCAGTCCCCGATACAGCCATCGGTAAAGGCCTCACCGCTTTCGCCATGCCCGGAATAGTCAAACCGCAAGAACGCCCGGCCGGCAGCCTTTGCCCATGCTTCGAGATGTACAGCTTTTGTCCCGCCCATGTCGGATTTGAAGCCGCCGAGAAAGACTACGGCGGGACCGGTGCCATCCGTCAGATGATAAGCGATCCGGCGGTTTTGCGGGGTGACGAAAGAGGGGGTGTCTTGAGTGTTTTCCATGTGCTCAAAGCATCATAACACCACAGCGGCTGCAAGGTCTTCGCGATGGTCCGCCCAAAAGAAATGCTCACCGCAACATTTAGCGATTTGCACAGCGGGTGTATCTGCAAACGACTTCAGAAATGCGGGGGTTAGCCACCAACGTATACGGCCGACTTGGGGCGGTAAAAAATCTTCTGATCGTGCAAACGCCCAAGAAGCTCTTCATTCTGGCGTTGGTCACGCTCGATCACGCGGATCGATTCCAGATGTGCGGGGTTATCTTCTTTCAGGGCCATACGCATGCTTGAAAGCTCACGGCCGCGCGCGCGCAACGCTTCTTCAATCAAGCTCACGTCGCTGATACTCAGGTCGAATGAACGGTTGTAGCTTGGCATCTGACTTCCCCAACATATAGGTTTCGGATCGGAAACTTACGTCGTATTTAACGTGTTAGGTGTCGCAGTCAACGTATATCTGGGTATACAGGTCGACAGCTTGCAGCTCCCCACTTGACCATTGTGCAGCTTGGGGTCATTTAGCGCCCACACATAACCCGCAACCGGGCGTTTTGTAGGCGCCAAACAGACGAGGAGCTTGCCCCAAGATGGCACAGATTTCCCTAACATTTCCCGATGGTAACAGCCGCTCTTACGATGCCGGCGTGACAGCCGCTGATGTGGCAGCCGATATTTCCTCCAGCCTGCGCAAGAAGGCGATCAGTGCGACCGTCAATGACCGGCACTGGGATCTGCAGTGGCCGATTGAAGCCGACAGCAGCATCGCCATCAATACCATGAAAGACGAAGAACCCGCGCTGGAACTGGTGCGCCATGACCTTGCGCACATCATGGCCCGCGCCGTGCAGGAAATCTGGCCCGAAACACAAGTTACCATCGGCCCTGTGATCAAGGACGGCTGGTACTATGACTTTGACCGCAAGGAACCGTTCACGCCCGAAGACCTCGGAACCATCGAAAAGAAGATGAAAGAGATCATCAATAAGCGTGAGCCCGTCCGTACAGAAATCTGGGAACGCGACGTCGCGATCCAGTATTACAAGGACCGGGGCGAGCCCTATAAGGTCGAACTGATCGAGAGCATCCCCGGCAATG
>JALQUF010000056.1 GCA_023263855.1 Yoonia sp.
GTCTGTACCAACTGCGGGCACCATATGGCGATTGGTGCACGGGACCGGTTGAAGTCGATCTTTGATGGCGGCGTTTTTGTCGAGGTTGCGGTTCCGGAACCCACCGCTGATCCGCTGCATTTCCGCGACCAGAAACGCTATACCGACCGGATCAAGGAAGCGCGTAAGAAGACCGGTGAAAAAGATGCCATGTTGGTGGCAGAAGGCGAAATGGGCCGCACTGGCGTGGTTGTCGCTGTGCAGGACTTTTCCTTCATGGGTGGGTCCATGTCGATGTATGTCGGCAATGCGATCGTGGCTGCGGCTGAACGCGCGATTGCGCTCAAACGCCCGCTGATCCTGTTTTCGGCTGCAGGCGGCGCGCGCATGCAGGAAGGCATCCTTGGCCTGATGCAAATGCCGCGCACCACGATTGCGGTGCAGATGCTGAAAGAGGCCGGTCTGCCCTATATTGTCGTGCTCACGCACCCGACGACAGGTGGTGTCACGGCGTCCTATGCGATGCTGGGTGATGTGCAGATTGCGGAACCCAATGCTCTGATCGGATTTGCCGGGGCGCGTGTGATCGAGCAGACCATCGGTGAAAAGCTGCCTGAAGGGTTTCAGCGGGCGGAATATTTGCTGGATCACGGCATGCTGGACCGGGTGACAAAGCGCACCGACCTCAAGGATGAACTGGTGACGATTGTCCGGCTTTTGATGAAACAGGCACCCCCTGTGAAAGGTGATCTTCCAGCGCCCGAGATCAAATCCGAGGCCGCGACAGAAATCGCCGCTGCCGAAGAAGAGGCAAAGTGACCCAAAACTCTGATGTGATCCTTGAGCGGATGATGGCTTTACATCCCAAGGTCATCGATCTGGTTCTGGACCGCGTGTGGCGTTTGCTTAGTGCTGTGGGCGATCCGCAGGATCGGCTGCCCCCTGTGATCCATGTGGCCGGTACCAACGGCAAAGGATCGACGCAGGCGATGATCCGGGCCGGGTTGGAAGCGGATGGCGCGAAAGTCCATGCCTACACATCCCCCCATCTTGCGCGCTTTCACGAACGCATTCGGCTGGCAGGCGATCTGATCACCGAACAGGCGCTAACAGATGTGCTGGACCGTTGCTATGTTGCAAACGGCCCTGCGCCGATCACCTATTTTGAAATCACGACGGTCGCCGCCCTGCTGGCCTTTGCGGAAACGCCAGCGGATTACACTTTGTTGGAAGTCGGCCTTGGCGGGCGTCTGGATGCGACCAACGTGGTCTCGGACCCTGCCATCACCATCATCACCCCGGTTGATCTGGACCACCAACAATTCCTTGGCGACACATTGGGTGCCATCGCAGGCGAGAAGGCAGGCATCATCAAACGTGGTATCCCTTGTGTGGTTGGCCCGCAACATGACGAAAGCATGGACGTGATTGAGGCGCGAGCGGCGGCACTCGGCGCGCCGCTTCTGGCTTATGGTCAACATTGGCACGTAAGCAATGAACGTGACCGGCTGATCTATCAGGATGAACGCGGGTTGCTGGACCTGCCCTTGCCAAACCTGCCTGGTCCGCATCAGGTGATGAACGCCGGAGCGGCGATTGCCGCCCTGCGCACGCTGGGCAAGGATGAAGCCGCATGCGAGGCGGCCGTGACCCGTGCCTACTGGCCCGCACGGATGGAAAAGCTGACCAAAGGCACATTGGTCGATCTGGCTGCACCTGCGGAATTGTGGCTGGACGGCGGGCACAATCCCGCAGCCGGGCAGGCGCTGGCCCAAACCTTGCGCACCCAACCGCCACGCCCGACCCATCTGATTTGCGGGATGCTGAACACCAAGGACATCAGCGGCTACCTGCGCCATCTGGCTGAGGTGGCAGATACGCTAACGGCTGTCTCGATCCCCGGTGAGGCCGCGACAATCCCTGCGGCGCAGACTGCCGCTGCCGCCGAAAGCGTTGGCCTGCCAGCGCAGATTGCGAATGATGTTCAGGCGGCACTAGCGGCCATCATTGCGAAAACGCCCAATGCCCGTATTCTGATTTGCGGGTCGCTGTATCTGGCGGGGCATGTGATGCGGGAGAATGGGGTTTGATCCGAGGTCTGGTCATAGTGACAAGCCTGTTGGCCAATAGCGCCAACGCAGCTGATTTCTATTTCTGCTGGCAGGGTTCGAACGGCTACACCATGACCGGACAGATGAGCATCAATCCAGCCGCCCTGAACAAGCCGATTGTCACGCAGAATGATGTCATACTGTTCAGGATCGCGGGCTATCAAGACGGGCAACTGCTGGGCAAATGGGACGCAGCCAATCTGCAAAACGGCACCAGCTGGTTTTTGAACTACGATCCGGCCCGCAGTGTCTTCATGACACCCGCTGAAATGGGGCTGGGGGTCAGTCAGGCCTGGAACGCAGATGGGACCGCGACAGACTGTGGCAATCCGGGCTTTGGTTTCAACCTTGGCAATTTTGCGCAAGATTTCTGTGTGAACGGCGTCTGGGTTGAAGAAAGCGGCATGCCGCCCGAAACACCATTTTTCGTCAGTCCGGTGCCGGTTGATCCGCTTTGCCGGGTTTATGCACCAACAAGTTGATCGATTCGCGAATCAGTCTCTTGACGCCGAATCACTTCATCGCTTAGTGTCGCTGCTAACGTGAAGCGCCATATTTAATAGGCGCGAACGAGCAGTATTGGCAGGGCGAGCAGATGGGCCATAATGGCCTGTCTTCTTGTGTTCAAGGGCCTTCGTTCAAGCACAATATTTCCACCTATCCGCAACAATTTGCCGCCGCGACTTTGCACGGTTTGCATGCCAGCCTTTCCCCGCCTAGGGTGCAATAAACGCGAGGGAAGGGTTAATTTTGACTGTACTGAAACGTTCATTTCTGGGGGCTGTGACAGGCCTGATCATCTCCGGTGCGATGCCGGCAAGTGCCGATCAAGATGCCGGCGCCTATCTTGCGGGTAAACAGGCTGCTTTGGCAAATGATTTTGCAGAAGCGTCACGGCATTTTAGCGATAGCCTTATCGCCGACCCGTCAAATTCATTCCTGCTTGAAAACGCGATGATGTCGTTCATTGCACTCGGCGATTTCGCGCGCGCGTTCCCCTTGGCGCAAGATATCGTGGATAGCGGGTATGACAGCCAGATCGCGCATCTTGCTTTGATGTCCGCTGCCGCCAAAGGGGGCGACTGGGCCTCAATCTTTAACAATCTGGACATGGGGCGACAGGTTGGGCCGCTTGTTGACGGGCTTTCACAAGGCTGGGCGCATCTTGGGCAGGGCGATGTCACCCGCGCGATTGAGAACTTTGACGCCGTGATCGCGGCGGATGGTATGATGGTTTATGGCTTGACCCATAAGGCCTATGCGCTGGCTTCTGTTGGTGATTTTGAAGGGGCCGAGGCCATCTTTTCGGGGCCGGTCCCCGGGGGGATGCGTTACAGCCGCCTCAGCGTGATTGCCCATGCCCAAATCCTGAGCCAACTGGGCCGGAACGCAGATGCAATTGCGATCCTCGATGGTGTTTTTGGCGACGCGCCTGACCCCGGTGTGGCGCAACTGCGCGCGCAATTGGCCGCGGATGAGGCCGTTGCCTACAGCGCGGTGCGCTCACCGGCCCAAGGGCTTGCCGATCTTTTCCACGTGATTGCGGGCATGGTGCGGGATGATGCGCCAAAGCAGTTCACATTGATGTACGCCCGCGCCGCGACATACCTATGGCCCGACAATACGCCAGCGGTGCTGATGACGGCGGGCCTGTTGGAAGAGCTTGAACAATATGACCTTGCAAATGCGGCCTACGCTTCGGTTGCGCGGGATGATCCGTCTTTCCATGCCGCAGAACTGGGCCGCGCCGAGGCATTGCGCAAAGCCGGGCGTCAGGATGCTGCGATTGAGGTGCTAGAGGCCCTGACCCGCAGTCACCCCGATCTGCCGGACGTCTATGCGACCAAAGGCGATACTTTGCGGCAGGCCGAACGCTATGAAGAGGCAATCGCCGCCTACACGCGCGCGCTAGAGCTTTATGAAGAAGGCAGCAGTGCGCGTTGGTTCGTTCATTACACCCGCGGGATCGCTCATCACAAAATTGACGACTGGCCCGGTGCAGAGGCCGATTTCCGTGCCGCACTCGCCTTGGACCCTGACCACCCGCAAGTTCTGAATTATCTGGGCTATTCGCTTGTTGAGCGGGGCGAAAAACTGGACGAAGCGCTGGGCATGATCGAAACAGCGGCTGCCGCGCGTCCCGACAACGGGGCAATCGTTGACAGCCTTGGCTGGGTTTACTTTCAGCTCGGGCGCTATGAGGAAGCCGTCGTGCATCTGGAACGGGCCGCGTCGCTTGAGCCCGTTGATCCGGTGATCAATGATCACCTTGGCGATGCGCTCTGGGCCGTTGGCCGTGAAATCGAGGCGCGCTTTCAGTGGCAGCGCGCGCTGTCGTTTGATCCTATAGAAGAAGAAATCGTGCGTATTCGTGACAAGTTACAGCGTGGGTTAGATCTGGTTTTGGTCGATGAGGGGCTTGCCCCCATTCGGATCGCCAGTGGCGACGATTAAGGCCAGCGCCCCCGCCAAGGTCAACCTGACCTTGCACGTCACCGGCCAACGCGATGACGGGTACCATTTGCTTGATAGTCTTGTGGTCTTTGCAGGTGTGGCGGATCAGCTTGGTGCAACTATCGCCCCTGATTTACGTATCGCTGTCAGTGGTCCGTTTGCCATGGGCGTGCCGACCGACCATAGCAATCTTATCATGCGTGCCGCCGCGGCCCTGCGCACTGTGCGAGGTGTGACCAAAGGTGCGGCGCTGACTTTGGAAAAACACCTGCCCCATGCGGCGGGTATCGGCAGCGGGTCGTCAGACGCTGCCGCGACACTGGCCATGTTGGCCGAGCTTTGGCAGGTTGCCCCGCTTCCAGCCACCGCCCCCGAAGTTGTCGCACTGGGTGCTGATGTTCCTGTTTGCATAGGCGCGCCGCATCCTGTCCGCATGTCGGGGATTGGTGATGTGCTTTCGCCGGTTTCTGCCCTGCCTGACTGTGCGCTGGTTCTGGTGCGACCGCCGGTTGACGTGCCCACAGGCCCGGTGTTTCAAGGCCTTGCCACAAAGGATGGTCCGCCCATGTCCGAATTGCCCGAGGGGCTGGACTATGACGGCTTTGTCAGTTGGCTCACGGCACAGCGCAATGATCTGCAAGCACCCGCCGAGGCTATTGCCCCCGAGATTACCGAAGCAATTGCAAAGCTGAAATCACTGCCTGCCGTGTCTTTTGCCGGAATGTCAGGATCGGGGGCGACCTGTTTTGCCTTGGTCAAGGATATGGCAACCGCGCGGCACGTGGCGCGGATCGTGCAGGTGGCAAAGATGGATTGGTGGGTCGCGCCGGCGGAACTGCTCTAGGTCAGTTACCTGTTCAGGCTTCAATCATGGGTGTCAGGCGGGTCCAGCCGCTTCCAAAGCAGACTAAGGAGCGTTTCGCCGGCAAGTGGATTCACACAATCAGAAATGAGCACCGGCGCACCGAACGGCACAGGGGCAGGCAACGGGATGCTTGGCTTTTCTTGCCAGGCAGCCTGCGGGATACTGCTGAGGTCCGTCGCGTCTGTCATCCCACCAGGTTAGCGCAATCAGACAAATCCGGCAAACCGCAGAAATCCTTGCGCCTGTTCATGGGGTAAAAGCTGGGCGCCTTCAGGCATCACACCGCATGAAACTGACCCACGTGTCACCATAACGCCGCTGGTCAAGGCTGGTAAAACCCAAGGGTGCTATTTGTGCGCGGTTTTCTTCCCAGACGATCAGCGCCTCGGGTGCAATCCATCCTGCGGTCTTTGCCGCGATCAGCGCTTTGACCCCAAGGTCCTTTCCATAAGGCGGGTCAAGAAACACCAGCTCACAAGGGGTACCTTGCGGTAATTTGCCAGCATCCGTGCCAAGCAGTGTAGTATCATCCTGTCTGCGCAGCTTTGCAATATTTTCGCGGATCAGCTTTTGTGCAACCTGCCCGCTGTCGACCAAAGTCACATGGGATGCACCACGCGACAGTGCCTCTAACCCCAGCGCACCTGTTCCGGCAAAAAGATCAAGCACGCGCACGCCGTTTACGGGATCGCCAAACCGCCCACCTTGCAACACGTTAAACAGGCTTTCGCGCACCCGGTCAGTTGTGGGCCGCAAATGGGCGCCAGCATCCCCTTTGCCGACAGCGGCAAGGGCGGTGCCACGATGAATGCCGCCAATGATCCTCACGGTTTCAGCAGTGCTTTCATATCTGTTGTGGGGTCGGTGATCAGCGCGGGATCAGGGCTGCGGCCCGCCTCGATCAGGCGCTTGCCGATCATGTAGTTGCGCGGATCGTTCATCGCGTCCACGGCCAGCAAGGTTGCACCATTGTAGTACCAATTTGACTGGATGCCGGGTGCATCACCCTTGCGCACATACACATCTGTATAGCCCATGTTCAGACCCGCAATTTGCAGTTTGCAGTCGTATTGATCAGACCAGAACCAAGGCTTGGGGGTGTAAGGCTGATCACCGCCCGCAATGTTGACGGCAACGACCTCGGCCTGATCAATCGCGTTGCCGACGCTTTCAAGCCGGATGGTTTGCCCGTGAAACAGGCTTGACGCACAATCGCCCGCCGCCCAGATGTGCGGATCAGAGGTGCGACCGTGGCTGTCTGTTGTGATGCCGTTGTCCACATCAATGCCTGCACTCTCGGCAAGGATCGTCGCGGGGGTGATACCCACGCCCACAACGGCAAAATCAATCTCTAGCGTCGTCCCGTCCGTCAGCACCGCACCAGTCACGTGGTCGTCACCCAGCAGCCGTTCAAGCCCGACGCCTTCGCGAATATCGACACCATGGTCATGGTGCAGCGCGCGGAAATAGTCTGATGTTTCAGGTGCCGCGACCCGTTGCAGGATACGCTCTGCCATTTCGACCAGCGTGACCTTCAGCCCCAGTTTGGATGCGACTGCGGCTGCCTCAAGCCCAATATACCCGCCGCCAATGATCAAGACCCGTTTTCCGGCGGTAAACGCCGGGGCCATTGCGTCGGCGTCGCTCAGGTCGCGGACCGCAAAGACACCGTCCAGCATCCCCCCGATCGCTGCTGGCAGCGTGCGCGGATGCGCGCCGGTGGTTAGCGCCAGTTCGTCATAGTGCACCGTCTCGCCATCGCTGAGCGTGATAGTCTGTGCGCTACGGTCAATGCCTGTGACGCGGGTATCAAGGCGCAGTGTGATATTCTGGTCTACATAAAAATCAGCGGGCCGCAGATACAGCCGTTCTTCCGTCATATCGCCAAGCAAATAGGCTTTTGACAGTGGCGGTCGCTGATAGGGGGGTACCTTTTCAGCACCGATCAGGGTGATGTTACCCTCAAACCCGACAGCCCGTAACTTCGCGACAAGCGACGCACCTGCCTGTCCGGCACCGACGACGACAACGTGGGTCATGCAGAATTCCCTTTCCATCCGACTGGCGATTGTTCTTGCGCACCCTATATGTCAAGCAACGGGATACACAATTGCCAACGAGGACATGTGATATGACAATCAAGACAGGCGACAGCTTGCCAGACGCGACATTGCTGCAAATGGGTGAGGACGGACCACAACAGGTCGCGTTGTCCGACAAGTTGAAAGGACGCAAGGTTGTCATTTTTGGCCTGCCGGGCGCCTATACCGGAACCTGCTCAACTGCGCATGTGCCCAGCTTTATGGTCACATATGATGACTTCAAAGCCAAAGGCGTGGATGAGATTATCTGCGTTGCCGTCAACGATCCTTTCGTGATGCAAGCATGGGGCGAAAGCACCCGTGCCACCGAAACCGGCATCACAATGCTTGCAGATGCGGAAAGCGCATTCACCACGGCAATCGGCATGAACTTCAGCGCGCCACCTGTCGGCTTTGTCGACCGCTCCAAGCGGTACGCGATGCTGGTTAATGATGGTGTGGTCACGATCCTGAACGAAGAGCTCAGCCCGGGTGAGTGTGAAATCTCGGCAGGTGAAACCCTTTTAGCCGCCATTAACTGACAGCTAAAAAGCTAACTGTCCTATGAAAAGACCCGGTCACTTGATCGGGTCTTTTGCGTTTTAACCTTGGATCTGAACGACAGTCCGCGTCGGGAACGGGATATCGACCCCGGCTGCATCCAGTGCTTCTTTCACTTTACGCTTCATATCGGCCTGAAACGCGAAATATTCGCTGCTGTCGCACCAGACCCGGACCAGAAAATCGACCGAGCTGTCACCAAGGTTGTTGACCTGAATGAACGGCTCAGGATCTGTCTTGGCACGCGGGTCTGCCACAATGGTTTCGCGGATCGTATCTTCTGCCAGCTTCAGGTTGGCACCATAACCAACGCCAAAGACCCACTCGGCGCGGCGCGTATCATAGCTGGAATAGTTGGTGATTGTATTGCCCCAGACCTGACTGTTGGGAATGATGATCTGGACGTTACTGACCGCGGCCAGTTCTGTGTAGTTGAGAGTAATGTCTTTCACAGTCCCCATCTGTCCGCTGACTTCAACAAAGTCACCAATCTTGATGGGGCGGAAAAAGACGATCATGACACCAGCGGCCACGTTTGACAGCGTCCCTTGCAATGCCAGACCAATGGCCAGACCCGCCGCACCGATAACGGCGACGACCGATGTGGTTTGGACCCCGAATGTGTTGAGCACAAAAAGGAAAGCAAAGCCGACGACGACATAACGCGCGACGTTGCCCAGAAAATTGAACAGCGTAACGTCCAGATGCGCGTGCTTGCCGCCAATCGCGGTAATCCGGCGGCGTACCCAACCGCCGACCACAAAGCCGACAAACAGGATCAAAAGTGCAGCCAGCACGTTGCCCACGGCAGATGCAAGAAATTCAAGTGTCAGTAGATCCGCGATGGTTTTCCCATCCCAGATGACGGTATTCAGCAAAGTGTCCAATTTAACCCCCGGCGAGTTGATCCAGTTTAGCGCCCAATTGCACGTCGAGCGCGCTTAGGCCATCTGCATCATGTGTCGTCAAGGTGACTTCGACAGTTTTATAGACGTTGGACCATTCCGGATGGTGGTTCAGTTTTTCAGCATGAATCGCCGCACGGGTCATAAAACCAAAGGCTTCGACGAAATCCGCAAAGATGAATTTTTTGAAGATCGCCTGACGTCCATCGACCAGCGTCCAGCCGTTCGCCAAAAGCGGGTCAATGTGCTCCTTGATTTCTGCTTCGCTCAGTTTGTCGGTCATTGGTGATCCTCCATGTCGGATTTGCGAAATGGGCCATAGCTGGTCAACACTTCGATTTCATTGTCCACCGCGTCACGTTCAGCATCCAGATAGCGCGCCACAGCGTCTTTGAACCCCGCATCGCCGAACCAGTGCAGCGAATGGGTAGCCACCGGCAGATAGCCGCGGGCCAGTTTGTGTTCACCTTGTGCGCCCGCCTCAACCTTCGCCAGCCCGTGCCGGATGGCATAGTCGATGGCGCGATAATAGCAGACTTCAAAATGCAGGCAGGGGTGATGTTCAATGCAGCCCCAATAGCGGCCGAAAAGGGTATCGCGCCCGATGAAGTTCAGCGCCCCCGCAACAGGCCGCCCATCGCGCATGGCCAAAACCATCAGCATGTCATCGCGCAAGCTCTGATGGGCCAGATCGAAGAATTCCCGCGTCAGATAGGGCGTGCCCCATTTGCGGCTGCCGGTATCTTGATAGAACACCCAAAAGGCATCCCAATGCGCGGGCTCTATCTGGTCGCCTGTCAGTTCAATAATTTCGCCGCCAAAGTCATTGGCCGTGTTGCGTTCCTTGCGCATGTTCTTGCGCTTGCGGCTTGAAAGCGATGCGAGGAAAGCGTCGAAATCGGAGTATCCGTTGTTCACCCAGTGAAACTGCTGCCCGATCCGGGGTAAAAGCCCCATCTCTGCGCCCGCGATGGCCTCGGCCTCGGTGCAGAAGGTGGCGTGAAGCGATGAAAGCTCGTTATCGGCGGCGATCTGTACTGCGCCTTGGATCAGCGCCGACATGCCGGTGGCCTCATATCCTGGTTTGGTCAGAAACCGCCGCCCTGTGGCGGGTGTAAAAGGCACCGCTATTTGCAGCTTGGGGTAATAGCGCCCGCCTGCATTTTCATAGGCATGCGCCCAGTTGTGATCAAAAATATACTCGCCTTGGCTGTGGCCTTTGGCATAAAGCGGCGCCACCGCAATAAGAACGCCGTCCTGTTTTGCCGTGATGTAGCGCGGTTGCCATCCAGTGCCCGGCCCGACCGATCCGCTGTCCTCTAACGCTTTCAAAAAGCGGTGGGTTGTGAACGGGTCGTTAGGCCGGCCATCCACAGCCTCCGGGCAGGCGCAGCCATCCCATGCGCCCGCGTCAATCGCGTTGATGGTCGGATGTGCCGTGATCTCGATGGGTGCGTCGGTCATAAGATGCAATTTGTGTGCATCATGCGCTGGGTCAAGCCAAGTAGCCCTCGAATGTGACATTATCAACGATATGGCGCGCTTCGGCTTCGGCTTCGGCCGACCGGATCGTCCAAGTGAAGATATACGCGCCTTGCGCTTTCAGTTCTGCCACGCGGGGGCGGTCAAGATCGGTCGCTTCATGGCTGATAAAGCAGGCACCCACGCGGTCGTAATCGGGGATGTCGCGCAAGATATCGCGTGTCTCGGCCGGCACCTCGGGCCAGAAGACGGCCTGATAGCTTGAGGTAACGATGCCACGCGGAATTTGCGGGGCAAGTTTTGCACACACCGCAACAGCGTGGGGGTTAAATGACATCAGCGCCACATCGCCAGCATAGTTTTCCAGTGCGGCACAGGTCGCAGCCTCAAGCGCGCCCACATCAGGGCCCATCGCACCGTCTTGGTCCTTAATCTCGATCAGCAGCGGCACTTGGCCTGCCACCATACCAAGCACGGTTTCAAGTGACTGGATAGTGCCGCCATCATCGGTTAAGGGAATTGCCTCCAATGCGGCGCGTGTGCGGGCGCGCACTGGCCCTGTTTCAGCGGTCAGCCTATCCAGCCCGTCATCGTGAAAGACCATCGCATGACCGTCGCTGCTGAGTTGCACATCAATTTCGATCCCATAGCCGGCATCAAGTGCGGCTTGAATCGACTTTACGCTGTTCTCGACCCGCCCTGCCTTGCGATCATGCAAGGCGCGATGGGTGATAGGGCGGGCAAAAAAGGACGCAGGCAAGGTCATTTAATCTGGAAAACCGCTTCAATCTCGACCGCGACACCAAAAGGCAGGCTTGCCGCACTCACCGCCGAGCGGGCATGGCGGCCCTTGTCGCCCAAAGCGGCAACCATGAAATCAGAGGCGCCATTGATCACCTTTGGCTGGTCGCCAAAATCTGCGGTCGAATTTACAAAACCCACCAGTTTCACGACACGCACCAACCGGTCCATGTCACCATTACACGCAGCCTTAAGCTGGGCGAGCAGGCTGATTGCGCAGGTTTGCGCGGCGGCGGCACCGGCGGCGGCGTCCATATCAGCGCCTAGTTTGCCCGTAATCATGCCAGCAGCATTGGCCGAGATTTGGCCCGAGACATAAACCATGTCGCCTGCGATCACATAGGGTACGTAATTTGCCGCCGGTGCAGGGGCATCCGGCAGTGTAACACCCAGTTCGGCCAGTTTGGATTCAATCACGCTCATCGTCGTTCTCCTGTCATTTGACGGGACGCTAGCGGGCAATCTGAAAGGGTGCAATCAGGACTCGCGCAACGCATTGGTAAAATAATCCGTCAGGGGCTTTGTCAGATAGGACAGGGGGCTGCGTTCAGCGGTGCGCATGAATGTCTGAACTGGCATGCCGGGCATCAGTGCCATATCACTGGAAAGCCGCGCAAGTTGGTCGTGGCACAGCTGCACCTCGACGCGGTAGTAGGGCGATTGTGACATTTCATCGAGAAAGGTATCGGCCGAAATCAGTGTTACCTTTCCCCGCAGTCCGGGTGTGCGCCTTTGGTCAAACGCAGGAAGCCGCACAGTCACGTCCTGGCCCGCAAAGACCTGATCAATATCTGTGATAGCGACCCGTGTTGCGATGACAAGCGGCCGATCCTGCGGGACCACAAAGAGCACCGTATCGGCGGGGCGGACGACGGACTGGGGTGCAAAAAATCGCAACCCGTGGACAACGCCGGACACAGGTGCGCGGATATCGCGTTGCTCAAGCTGGCGGCGCAAAGTGCGGCGGCGTTCGGAAAGCGCCATTTGTGTGAACGCAAGGTCGCGCAATTCTGCAATGGCGGCCTCGCGCCGGGCCGCAGACAGGGCAAGTGTCTGCAGATCAATTTCAGTTATACGTTCGGCGGCTTGCGCATTTTGCGCTGTCAACGCGCCGATTGAGCCGCGCAGGGCGGCGTCCTGCCGCCTGAGCGCAAGGACACGGCCTGCTTGTGCCAAACCCCGGTCAAGCAGGCTTTGTTGGTCGGCCAACTCTTGCGCGATCAATTCACGCTGGATCAGCAGAGCATCCTTTTGTGCGGCAATACCGCTGCGTTGGCTTTCAATCTGTGTGCGGCGTAGGGTCATTTGGGCGATCGTGCTGCGCTTGGTTTCAAGCCGGGCCGCAAAAAGCCTCTCTTGTCCAGCTATCAGCGCCTGCACTGCAGGGTTTGTCGTGGGCAAAAGGGCGGTGTCAAACGTCACTTTTGCGGCGTTGTCTCTTTCTGCTTCCAGCCGTGCGTGGCGCGTCAGCACCGCGAAAAGCTGCGCTTCAACAACAGCAAGCTCTGATTGCAGTGTTGCACTGTCCAGCCGCAAGAGCAGATCACCGGCCCTCACGCGGCTGCCTTCTTGAACATAGATGTCCTGAACGGTGCCGCCATCGGGGTGTTGGATGACGTGTTGGTTGCGCTCTCCCTCTATCTGGCCGGTCGCGACAACGGCCCCCGAGATTTGCGCGAAAACAGACCAGGTCCCAAACCCGGCAATCAGGATAATCAATGCAATGCTGCCGATTGCCAGATACTTGTGGACAGGCCATCGTTTGGCTGGGCGTTGGGTCATATCAAAGCAGAAGCCTTGCCGGTGTGATGCGCGATGTCTTGATGATTTCTGACAACCTCTGCCAGAACAGGGGTCTTTGGTCCAAAGGCCTTGCGCAAACCCTTTTCAAGCACCAGCAACATATCGCAATGCTCAATCCCGGACGGGTGGTGTGTGGCAATAAAGACAATTTTGCCTTCAGCCTTCAGCTCTGCAATCGCCCGGTTCAGGGCGATGATCCCTGCGTGATCAAGACCGGCATTGGGTTCATCCAGGACCACCATGACCGGATCACCGTACAAGGCCCGTGCAAGCCCGATACGCTGAACCGCGCCATCTGCCAGATGTCTGCCACCATCTGAAATGACGGTGTCATATCCGTCGGGCAGCCCCAGAATCAGATCGTGGGCAGCGGCGGCTTTGGCGGCAGCAAGCACCTTTTGATCATCTGGCTTTGCCGACAAACGGGCGATATTTTCTTCCACCGTCCCGTCAAACAACTGCACCCGTTGCGGCAGGTAGCCGATATACTGGCCCAAAGCGTCTGCATCATATTGATCAAGGCCCGCACCACCCAGTTGAATCCTTCCTGCGGCAAGCGGCCAAGCCCCTGTCATCGCACGTGCTAGCGTGGATTTGCCTGCCCCTGACGGACCAATGATACCGACAGCCGAGCCGCCATCCACCGCAAAACTGACAAGCCTAACCACAGGAATTTGTGACCCCGGTGGCACGACAGTCAACTGATCGACGACAATCCGCGCGTCAGGCCGGGGCAGGCCCAAGCGCTGCTTTTCCGGTGGAAAGTGACCCAAGAGAACCGCCAGATTGGTCCAACCTGCCCGACCATGTTGGATGACGCCCCATTGGCCGATGACTGCTTCTATCGGTGCCAGGGCCCTGCCCATCAGAATTGATGATGCGATCATGGCACCGGCAGAAAGCTGGTTTTGCAACACCAGATAGGCGCCAAGACCCAGTATGGCTGATTGCAAGAATAGCCGAAAAGACTTGATGATGGCGGTATATGCCCCGGATGTATCAGCGGTATTCATGTTGCAGGCAAGCGACCGGTCGCGGGCATGCTGCCACCGGTCAGAGATCGCACCGCGCAAGCCCATAGATAACACCAACTCGCTTTCAGCGCGGATTTGCGTACTGATATTTTCAGCGGCAAGATGTGCCGTCTGCGCTGCGCCGACATGTCGGCAGAGTGCGTATTGGTTCAGAACTGCCAATGTCAGAATGAGTGCAGCGCCACCCAGCGCAAGAAACCCCAAGATGGGGTGAAAAACAAAAATGCCCAGAAAAAACAGTGGTACCCACGGCAGATCAAACAAGGCGAGCAGCGCGGGCGAGGTGACCAGCCGTTGCGCGGCTTCAAGATCCTGTACGCCTGTCGCAGCCTGCTCGGGCATCTGCCGCAGCCTTGTGGCCCTGAGCGTGGCATCAAAAACCGGCTTATCCAATGCGGTCTGAAACTCTGCACCAACCCGCCCCATGATCCGCCCGCGCACATAGTCGAGGATGCCCATCATGATATACACAAACGCAAGTAGGAGAGTGAGCGCCACCAGTGTTTCCACCGAGCGCGAACTGAGCACACGATCATAGACATTGAGGATATAAAGCGGCCCCGCAAGCATCAGCAGGTTGACGAAAAACCCAAAGACGACAACGGCTGCGATCAGTTGCCGGCTTTCCCTGCCGATCTGCATCAGCAGGTTTCGCCCCTTTTGTGTCAGCCTGTCAGACATACGTTCTTAACTTGCAGTGCCGACGCGGGCTTGCTACCTGCGATGGCTGGTTTCAGAGAGCGCGATACTGACCGCCAAGTATCAATTTATCCCTAAGACGGATGAATGATTGAAAGCTGTGCGGGAATTGGTCAAAGATACAACCCTGATGAGACATGGATTGAGACACCTTACACTGACCCTTGTGGCCGCGCCTGCGATCCTTGGCGCAAGCCCCTATGATGGCGTCTACAAACAGACGGCCAACGCGGAATGTGCATTGGTCGGTGTGGACGGTGGGGCGCTCAAAATCGAGGATGATATCTTTTATGGCGTAGAGGTTGAGTGCCGGATGACCAACCCTGTCGCAGTCGAAGATATGAATGCCACATTGTATGAAATGCAATGCTCGGGCGAGGGTGAAACCTGGACCGAGCGTGCTATGCTGATGCCCGATGCCGAAGACACTGGGCTCTATATGATCTGGAGCGGCTACGCCTTTCGGTATGACCGCTGTGATGCGCCAGATCTTTAGTTCTGACCGGTCAGGATACTGTCCAGCAAATTCAGGATGTCTTGGGCGGGCGCTTCGCCGCCTTGGCTTTCAAGGATGCCGGTCGATGCAGGCTGCTGCGGAATAATCATCGGAAGCGGTGTTGGCGTGCGACCGCTCAGAACACGCAGCATCGTTTCACGCCAGATTGTTGCCGGCAAGCCGCCGCCCGTCACGCCGGTCAAGCGGCTGTTGTCGTCATAGCCCATCCAGACACCAGTCACGTAGTCGCCGGTAAATCCGATGAACCATGCATCACGTGACCCTTGGGTCGTGCCTGTCTTTCCGGCAATCGGCCAGCCATCAATGCGCGCGCGCCGACCCGTGCCTTCATCGATTACCTTCGTCATCATCCAGGTCAGCGTGCGTGCCGCCTCTTCGCGGATAATCCGTTCGCCAATGCCCACTCCTGTTGCGTCCATCAAAGGCGTGTCATCACCCATCAGGCGCAAATCGGTCAGGCCATATGGTGTTACCGCAGACCCACCATTGAGAATTCCGGCAAAGGCACCCGTCATATCCAACAGCGTGCTTTCCGACACACCTAGCGCCAGCGCCGGGCCTGCGGCCAGGTCACCTTGCACGCCAAAGCCGTTGGCGACCTGACTGACCAAACCGCGCCCGACTTCTTCGGAGACAAGAATGGCAGGGATATTGCGACTGGTTGCCAGCGCATCAACCATCGACACCGGGCCGATAAATTCCCGATCATAGTTTTCGGGGCACCAAGGCGGCGACCCCGCACGTTCCCAGCAGGTCGGGGCATCGTTGATCATGTCATAAGGTGACATGCCCAGATCCAGCGCCGCCGCATAGATGAACGGCTTGAAGGCCGATCCGGTCTGGCGCAGCGCTTGCGTGGCTCGGTTGAACGCACCTGTCGCGCTGATATTGCGGCCACCGACCATCGCGCGCACAGCGCCATCTGCCGACATCACCACAATCGCGGCCTGCGCCTCGGACCCTTCGCGCACATCGTTTTCAAAGACCTGAATCAGCGCCTCTTCGGCCGCAGCTTGAATGCTTTGATCAAGGGTCGTGCGAATGATCACATCCTCGGTCGTATTGCGTGTAAAGAACTCCGGCCCGCTCGACATGACCCAATCCGCGAAGAACCCGCCTGAATTGGCGCGCGCCGCCTCGGATAGTGTCGCTGGGTTCAGTCGTGCATCACGGGCTTCTGCCTCTGAGATATAGTCCTGTTCCGCCATCAGCCCGATCACGACCGACGCGCGGTCTTGTGCGCGCTGCAGATTGCGGGTGGGCGCGTTGGCAGAAGGCGCGGTCAGCAAGCCCGCTAACATTGCGGCTTGGGCGGGGTTCACCTCGGCTGCGGAAATCCCGAAATAGCGCTGGGCTGCGGCCTCGAACCCGCGGCTGCCGGCGCCTAGATAGGCGCGGTTGAGGTAGATCGTCAGGATCTCCTCTTTGGTATAGGCAATCTCCATGCCTACGGCGAACACTGCTTCGCGCGCTTTGCGCCAAAGCGAACCCTGGCGGCAGTCCGCCTCATAGGCGCGTTCGCTATCCCATTTGTTCGGGTCGAAAGGCACGCCCAGGCACAGCAGTTTTGCGGTCTGCTGCGTAATGGTCGAGCCGCCGTTGCCCGAAAGCGGGCCGCGCCCTTCTCGCAGGTTAATGCGCACTGCCGAGGCAATGCCGCGCGGTGAGAGGCCAAAATGACGGTAAAAGCGCTTGTCTTCGGTGGCGACCACAGCGTTGTGCAGGTGCGGTGACACGGTGTCAGCCGTCACCATGCCGCCGAATTGATCACCGCGCCATGCGAAAACCGTTCCTTCGACATCAGTCATCGTGACGGAACCGCGGGTCCGGCCATCAATGAGCTCCGCCATATCTGGCATCTGCGCGGCGAAATAAAGCGAGAATCCCCCAGTGATCAGACCAACCACAAGGCCCACGCGCCACGTGAAAGCCCAGATCAAACGAAACAGCCAGCGGAACGGCGTCAGCAGCCAGCCAATAAACCCGCGCGGCTTGGCTTTCGTGGGTGTGGTTTTGCGCTTGCGGGCCGCCGGTTTCGCGGCCGCTTTTTTGGGCGCGGCCTTCTTCTTGGCTGCCGGTTTTGCTGCATACCGCTTGTCGGCCACCAAAGGGGGCCGCTTTTTGCCGTTTCCACTCATGATCCGCTCGATTGACTGTATTGGGTCTATTTTTGGAGACTATAACGCGCCCCGACTCGAATGTAGAGCATCGATGAGTCGCAACCCTGCCCTTTTTAATTCGCACAATAATTAGGCGTAGCGATCAATTTGTGCAAAAATTGTGCAAAAGGTGGCGTTAACCCTTCATTGTGCACGTGCAGCAATCTTGCTGTCCTCCCTGACTCGCGCTCTTTGTTTCCCTGCAAGCGGGCGCTGCCGAAACGAGGGCCTGCACTGGAATTTGCAAGGGGAAGAACGTGAAACTCATCATTGCAACAATCAAACCGTTCAAGCTGGAGGAGGTCCGCGAGGCGCTGACCACCGTTGGCGTGCGCGGCATGATGGTGTCTGAAATCAAGGGCTTCGGCTCTCAGTCTGGTCACACTGAAATCTATCGCGGCGCAGAATACGCTGTGAATTTCGTGCCGAAGGTCAAGCTTGAGATCGTCGTGCAGGACAGCATGACCGAACAGGTTGTGTCCACCATCGCAACCACCGCCAAAACCGACAAGATTGGCGACGGTAAAATCTTCGTACTCGACGTTGAAAGCGCCATGCGTGTGCGGACCGGCGAGACCAATGATGACGCGCTTTGATCGCGGAACGAGGGACAAAACTATGAAACTGACGAAATATCTTTCAGTTGGTGCAGCGCTTATGCTGCTTCCGACTTTCGCTCTGGCGCAGGATGCCGCGCCAAGCTTTGACGAAATCGGCCCGTACATCATGACCACGCTGCTGTTCCTTGTGGGCGGCTTTCTGGTGTTCTGGATGGCAGCGGGCTTTGCCATGCTTGAGGCAGGCCTCGTGCGATCCAAGAACGTGGCCATGCAGCTGACAAAGAACATCGCGCTCTTCTCGATCGCAGCCATCATGTACTGGCTCGTGGGCTTCAACACGATGTATCCGGGCGATTTCAACGGCTTCTTCGCGATTGGTGGCCAGACCGTTCTTGATCCGGTCGGCGTTGCTGCTGCGGATGCCGCGCTTGATTACGCGTCTGTTGGTTCCGACTTCTTCTTCCAGTTGGTGTTCGTTGCCGCAACCGCGTCCATCGTGTCGGGTGCCGTGGCTGAGCGCATCAAACTGTGGCCTTTCCTTGCCTTCGTGGTCGTTCTGACCGGTCTCATGTACCCGATCTCCGGCTCCTGGCAGTGGGGTGGCGGCTGGCTGTCCGAAATGGGCTTCTCCGACTTCGCTGGTTCGACCGTCGTGCACTCCGTCGGTGGCTGGGCTGCTCTGGCTGGTGTGATCGTGCTCGGTCCGCGTATCGGCAAGTATAAAGACGGC